>NZ_VWXC01000022.1:0-95277 GCF_011752685.1 Candidatus Pantoea communis | reverse complement strand
CTTATGAACGATATCGAGAGCCTGACTGAGAAGCATAAAAAAATCCGTAATCCCTGAGAGATTACGGATTCTTGCAGAACTGCCGGATCGTTCAACCGATCATTTTTGTCTTAACTGATCGGCATTAAGCCAGCGGCTTCCTTTTTCTTACCCGGTGTAAAGTGAACTCACGTTAGCGCTATTCACAATTCGAAGCACTGGAAAATTACAGCAGGAAATCGTCCAGTTGTTTACCTTGTTCTTCAATCGCTTTTTTAATCACGGCTGGTGTACGACCCTGACCTGTCCAGGTACGGTTTTCACCATTTTCATCAACGTAAGAATACTTGGCAGGACGTGCAGCACGCTTGGTTTTTCCCGGTGCTTTGGTCTCAGAAAGTGCCTGTAACAATTCGTTTGGATCGATACCATCTGCAATCAGCATCTCACGGTATTGTTCAAGTTTGCGGTTACGTTCAGCATTTTCAGCCTGCGCGTGAGTTTCTTCTTCACGACGCTCATTGACGACAGCCTCGAGTTTTTCCAGCATCTCTTCCAGTGTTTCCAGAGTGCATTCCCGAGCTTGCGCGCGCAATGTACGGATATTATTAAGAATTTTAAGTGCTTCGCTCATTGTCCTAATCTCAAAATATAATAAATGGGAGTTGTTCTGCCGACTCATAATAGTGGGGCTAAAAAATAACTGCAATAGTCAGATTAAAAAGTAAAACGTTAAGTAAAAACCAGAAATCACATTGTATTACGGTTTACAAATATATTTACCGTTAGCGCTTAGATCTGAAGCCTTGATTATCCGCGTTTGCCACCGTGACGTTGTGCTAATCCTTACACTTTGGCAGTAATAATGCTGAATAAATTCTCAGCATAGATTGTCCTTTGCCAAAAAGTGCTGTTTTAACATCGATGATGAATCACGTACCTGCCATTGTCGTTAATTTGAGCAAATGATAAAAATAATGCATCGCTACAGGTTTACTTGTTTATGGTAGACTGCGCGCCATCAGATTTGTGCTGCGATGAGATTCTGCATATGGCCCAACTTTATTTTTATTACTCCGCGATGAACGCGGGTAAATCCACTGCTTTGCTTCAGTCCTCCTATAACTATCAGGAGCGCGGCATGCGCACTCTGGTGTATACCGCCGAGATTGATGACCGCTTTGGTGCGGGCAAGGTAAGCTCGCGGATTGGTCTTTCGTCTTCTGCATTTTTATATAACGCTGCGACACAATTAAATCAGGAAATAGCCAGGGAGCATGCGAAGCAACCGGTTCATTGTGTGCTGGTGGATGAGAGTCAGTTCCTGACACGTGAGCAAGTCAGAGCGTTATCGGATGTGGTCGACAATATGGATATTCCCGTATTGTGTTATGGATTACGCACTGATTTTCGCGGCGAGCTCTTTACCGGCAGTCAATATTTACTGGCATGGGCAGATAAACTGGTTGAGCTTAAAACCATCTGCCATTGCGGCCGTAAAGCCAGCATGGTATTGCGCCTTGATGCCAACGGTAAACCGTTCAGCGAAGGAGAGCAGGTGGTGATTGGCGGCAATGAGCGATATATTTCTGTCTGCCGTAAACACTATAAACAGGCGATTGATGAAGGATCGTTAAAAGCTATCTATGGTGCGCAATCTCCGCAAGCTTGATTATTTAGCGATAAAAAAACCCGCCGCAGCGGGTTTTTTGTTTTTAGCCGGTTAGGCTTTTTTGGTTTTTTTCTCGATTTTCACCGTTTTATCATCGGCGGCTTCAGCCACTGGGCCTTCAGCTTCAGAGAATTCGCGGCCATAGAAGGTATCCAGCATGATTTGCTTCAATTCAGCAATCAGCGGATAACGCGGATTCGCACCGGTACACTGGTCATCAAACGCGTCGTCTGCCAACTTATCGACTTTCGCCAGGAAATCGGCTTCCTGCACGCCAGCTTCACGGATAGAGGTTGGGATACCGAGTTGAGTTTTCATCTCTTCCAGCCATGCCAGCAGTTTTTCAATTTTCTGGGCAGTGCGGTCACCCTGTGCACTCAATCCAAGATGGTCGGCAATTTCAGCGTAGCGACGACGTGCCTGTGGGCGATCGTACTGGCTGAAAGCTGTCTGCTTGGTTGGGTTGTCATTCGCGTTGTAACGGATGACGTTACAAATCAGCAGGGCGTTGGCCAAACCGTGCGGAATGTGGAACTCCGAGCCCAGCTTATGCGCCATGGAGTGACACACACCGAGGAAGGCGTTGGCGAACGCGATACCGGCGATTGTGGCCGCATTATGCACACGTTCACGCGCTACTGGATTCTTCGCCCCCTCACGATAGCTGGCCGGCAGGTTCTCTTTCAGCAGTTTCAGCGCCTGCAGCGCCTGGCCATCCGAGTACTCATTTGCAAGTACAGAGACATAGGCTTCCAGCGAGTGAGTCACCGCATCCAGACCACCAAACGCACAGAGTGAACGCGGCATATCCATCACCAGGTTGGCATCCACAATCGCCATATCAGGCGTCAACGCATAGTCCGCTAACGGATATTTCTGGCCTGTGGCATCGTCAGTCACTACCGCAAACGGTGTAACTTCAGAACCGGTACCGGAAGTGGTGGTGATGGCCACCATGCGCGCTTTCACGCCCATTTTCGGGAACTTGTAGATACGTTTACGGATATCCATGAAACGCAGCGCCAGTTCTTCGAAGTGGGTTTCAGGATGTTCGTACATCACCCACATGATTTTCGCGGCATCCATCGGGGAACCGCCGCCCAGGGCGATAATCACATCGGGTTTGAAGCTGTTCATCTGCTCAGCACCTTTACGTACGATGCTGAGTGTTGGGTCCGCTTCTACCTCAAAGAACACTTCAGTTTCGATGCCGTGCGCTTTTAACACGCGAGTGACTTGATCCGCATAGCCATTGTTAAACAGGAAGCGGTCAGTGACGATAAAGGCGCGCTTAGCACCGTCGGTCGCGACTTCTTCCAGGGCAATCGGCAGTGAACCACGACGGAAGTAGATAGACTTCGGAAGTTTATGCCACAACATATTTTCAGCTCGCTTGGCCACGGTTTTCTTGTTGATCAGGTGTTTAGGTCCGACGTTCTCAGAAATTGAGTTACCGCCCCAGGAACCACAGCCCAGCGTCAACGAAGGCGCAAGTTTGAAGTTATAGAGGTCGCCAATACCGCCTTGCGAAGCTGGTGTGTTAATCAGAATACGGGCGGTCTTCATTTTGTCGCCAAAGAAGTGCACGCGCTCGTGTTGGTTATCCTGGTCAGTGTACAGGCAAGAGGTATGGCCGATACCGCCCATAGCCACCAGTTTTTCTGCTTTATCTACCGCGTCGTAATAATCTTTTGCGCGATACATCGCCAGGGTTGGCGACAGTTTTTCGTGGGCAAACGGTTCAGACTCATCCACCAGCTTCACTTCACCGATGAGAATTTTAGTGGTCGCAGGGACGCTGATGCCGGCCAATTCAGCAATTTTTGCCGCAGGTTGGCCGACGATAGCGGCATTCAGTGCACCATTTTTCAGAATGATATCCTGAATGGCTTTCAACTCTTTGCCCTGTAACAGATAGCCACCATGGCTGGCGAAACGCTCGCGAACCGCATCGTAGACCGAGTCCACCACGATGACAGACTGCTCTGACGCACAAATGACGCCGTTATCAAAGGTTTTCGACATCAGGATAGAAGCGACTGCGCGTTTAATATCGGCGGTTTCATCGATAACAACAGGCGTATTACCGGCACCGACACCAATCGCCGGTTTACCGGAACTGTATGCGGCTTTTACCATGCCTGGGCCACCGGTGGCCAGAATCAGGTTGATATCAGGGTGATGCATTAACTGGTTAGACAGTTCTACTGACGGGACATCGATCCAGCCAATAATGTCTTTCGGTGCACCGGCCGCAATGGCGGCTTGCAACACAATGTCGGCTGCTTTGTTGGTGGCGTCTTTGGCGCGTGGATGTGGTGAGAAGATGATACCGTTACGGGTTTTAAGGCTGATCAAGGCTTTAAAGATGGCGGTTGAGGTCGGGTTAGTGGTCGGGACGATACCGCAAATCAGGCCAATTGGCTCAGCGATGGTGATAGTACCGAAGGTGTCATCTGTATCCAGCACACCACAGGTTTTCTCATCTTTATAGGCGTTGTAGATATATTCAGAAGCGAAGTGGTTTTTGATCACTTTATCTTCAACGATACCCATGCCCGATTCGGCGACGGCCATTTTGGCGAGGGGGATACGGGCATCAGCAGCGGCGAGTGCAGCAGCGCGGAAAATGGTATCAACTTGTTCCTGACTAAAGTTGGCGTATTCACGCTGTGCCTTTTTAACACGCTCTACCAGTGCATTAAGTTCGGCAACATTTGTAACGGCCATAGTGCTCTCCTGAAGGAAGTTAAACTCTTTTAGTAAGCAAGCCTGAGTCGGAAAGTATAGTCGCGCTATGCTTATACGTTGTTCAGAGTGGCGAGTAGATTGCCGTTGCTTACTAAAAGGGTTTCCAGGATAAGATGCTGACGCCTGTATCAATAGTTTCGATGGGTTAAGATTACCCCTGATGAGGTAGGCAAATTTTGATGTGGATCAATCTGGCGCCAAGCTGACACCTTTCAGCATCGACTTTAGCAACTAAAGTAACTCATTAAGCGGTTTTAGTTGATGGAGATGACGTGAGGTGGGCGACGAGCCATTGTTCGCAGAAGAATAAACTGGAAGTAAGGGGAAATAGCAGCATATATTTCCGCTTAACCTACTGGTTTTCCCTCCGGCTTATGCACTACATTAAGCGCGATTTGAAACACTACCTTCGTGGAGCTCACCGTGAACCCCGTGCTACTTGATTTTTCCGGCTACATTAAGTTTTTTGTCGGTTTATTTGCCCTGGTCAATCCCGTGGGGATCATTCCCGTGTTCATTAGCATGACCAGCTACCAGGCTGTCGCTGAGCGGAATAAAACCAACTTCACGGCAAATCTGGCTGTAGCGATCATTCTCTGGACCTCGCTGTTCCTCGGGGACGCTATTCTCCATCTCTTCGGCATCTCCATTGACTCATTCCGTATCGCTGGCGGCATTCTGGTGGTCACTATTGCAATGTCGATGATCAGCGGCAAGCTGGGCGAGGATAAGCAAAACAAACAGGAAAAATCAGAGACCGCGATTCGTGAAAGTATTGGTGTGGTGCCGCTGGCTTTACCTTTAATGGCCGGGCCGGGTGCGATCAGTTCGACTATCGTCTGGAGCACGCGTTACCACAGCTGGATAAACCTGCTCGGTTTCACTGTCGCCATTGCGATTTTTGCTTTCTGTTGCTGGTTACTGTTCCGGGCTGCCCCTTTAATGGTGCGCGTTTTAGGACAAACAGGCATTAACGTGATTACCCGAATCATGGGATTGCTTCTAATGGCACTGGGGATTGAGTTTGTTGTCACCGGGATGAAGGCGATATTTCCGGGTTTGCTGAATTAATTTGTCGGTGTTTTCAGTTAAAAAATAACTTTTGTGATCCATATTGGTGCAATGGGCCAGTATTTTGCACCAATAGGGTGAGGTTATTCGCCTGGCTTAATATGATCTGACTATCATCACTTTTGCTACTACTTTTCCTTCCCGCGCCAGTTCATCAACAAATATATGTGATAATTATCACAGTATATTTCACTGCCATATTCATTTTAATCAGTAACTATTCGGAAGTTTTATCACCTCAAATAACGTTTCATATTGTTAGATGAGAGTTTGGCAGCGTTAACAGTAAAATAGCGGATTGCAAGGCTTTATTGGCGATAAAATCAGCGGAATATTGACTTATTTCTTATAAAACATCTGGTTGAATAATATTTTAGGATGAAAATTAACACTTCTCCTGTCGCGGTCTACATGATAAAAGAGAATTAGCTAACATTTTTTGCTGTTTAGCTTTGGCGTGCGGGCATCGGTTCTGATAATTTTCGGCTCATCACAAATTTTTTCCCTGTTCGCGACAAATGTGTACGCTTCTTGCTTACTCGCTATCAGGTTTTTATTTAAGGTTGATATTTGTTGATGAAGAGCATGGTAGCGAAAAAAGTTGCGCGCACGTCTCTGGTACTTTGTCTGGCAGGTTTTATCTCTCATAGTCAGGCGGCTGACATCCCGGCAGGGACGCAATTATCTGCAACACAGCGCATTGTCATCAATAACGGTAGTGAAGTGTCCTCGCTCGATCCGCAAAAAACGGAAGGGGTTCCCGAATCTAATGTCATCCGCAATTTGTTAGAGGGGCTGGTCGAGACCGATAACAATGGTCAGATTGTGCCTGGCGTTGCAAACCAGTGGAGCAACCAGCAGGGGCGTATCTGGACCTTCACCCTGCGTGAAGATGCGCGCTGGAGCAACGGTGAACCCGTCACCGCGCAAGATTTCGTTTACAGCTGGCAGCGTCTGGCCGATCCGAAAACAGCTTCACCCTATGCCAGTTATCTGCAAGCTGCCCATATCGCCAACATCGACGCCATTTTGGCGGGCAAAGCCTCGCCGGATTCACTGGGCGTGAAAGCGATTGATGCGCATCACCTCGAAGTGACACTCACTGAGCCTGTTCCCTATTTTGTCGACATGCTGGCCCATACCGCGATGAAGCCGGTGTATCGCGCGGCGATTGAAAAATTCGGCGAGCAGTGGACCCAACCGCAGAACTATGTGGGAAATGGTGCCTACACGCTGGCTGACTGGGTGGTGAATGAAAAGATTGTCCTGAAGCGTAACCCGCAATATTGGGATAACGCGCACAGTGTGATTGATGAGGGCGTTTTTCTGCCGCTCTCTTCCGAAAACAGTGACATCAACCGCTATCGCAGTGGTGGTACGGATATGACCAACAGCGTGGTGCCACCGGATTTATTCAAGAAGTTGCAGCAGGATTTAGGTAATCAGGTCAAAGTCAGCCCTGTGCTCTGCACCTTCTACTATGAAATGAACAACAAAAAGGCGCCGTTTGATGATGCAAGAGTTCGTACAGCCCTGAAGCTGACGCTCGATCGTGACATCATCGCCGACAAGATCATGGGGCAAGGTCAGATCCCCGCCTATGCGCTGACGCCGCCATTTACGCATGGCATCTCGCCTGAAGCCCCTGCCTGGTCGAAGCAAACTCAGGCCGAACGTAACGCCAGTGCCAAACAACTGCTGGCCGATGCCGGTTTTAATGCTCAGCATCCGCTGCGTTTCACGTTGTTGTATAACACCTCTGAGCAGAATAAACGACAGGCTATCGCCGCCGCCTCGATGTGGCAAAAGAACCTCGGTGCCGAGGTGACGCTACAAAATCAGGAGTGGAAAACGCTGCTGGAGACGCGTCATCAGGCACAATACGATGTGGTGCGCGCTACCTGGTGCTCGGACTATAACGAGCCCTCAACTTTCCTCAATATGCTGCTGAGTGGTTCCTCGATCAACACCGCGTTCTATCACAGCGATGCCTTCGATAAATTGATGGCGCAAACCCTGACGGTTGCCGATAACACTCAGCGTGCCGCATTGTATCAGCAGGCCGAAGCGCAGCTGGATACGGACTCGCCTATCGTGCCGGTTTATTATCGGGTCAGCGTGCGTCTGGTGAAACCCTGGGTAGGCGGTTTTACCGGTAAAGATCCGCAGGATATGCTGGCATTGAAATACTATTACATAAAGAAACATTGAGTAATGTGTGGAACCGGCGCTACAGTCGGACGGCACATTAACGTGGTAAACCCTGAAGGGTGGTAGTGGTCTCTGTTCAGACAGGCAGAGATCTCCCGGAAACGGGGTACGCCGGGCAGTTCACTGACCCGGTGACGATAATAAAACTGGAGCTAAGTAATGAACAACATCACGAAAAAAAGCCTGATTGCCGCAGGCGTTCTTGCAGCAATCGGCGCACTGGCAGGGAATGCTGCTTTGGCCGCAGTGCCAGCAGGCGTTGAATTGGCAGCAAAACAGGAGCTGGTACGTGGTAATGGCGATGAAGTGCAATCGCTTGACCCGCATAAAATTGAAGGCGTGCCGGAAGACAACATCGCACGCGATCTGTACGAAGGTCTGATCATCAGCGACAGCGATGGCAAACCGATTCCGGGCGTGGCAGAAAGCTGGGAAAACAAAGATTTTAAAGTCTGGACTTTCCATTTGCGTAAAAACGCTAAATGGTCCAATGGCGAGCCAGTCACGGCACAAGATTTCGTCTATAGCTGGGAGCGTTTAGTCGATCCTAAAACCGCTTCTCCTTACGCCAGCTATCCGCAATACGGCCACATCCTGAATGTCGATGACATCATCGCCGGTAAAAAACCGATCACCGATCTGGGTGTGAAAGCCATTGATGACCATACGCTGGAAGTGACCCTCAGCGAGCCGGTTCCTTATTTCTACAAGCTGCTGATCAACTCCGTGATGTCACCGGTGTATAAGCCTGCTATCGATAAGTTTGGTGATCAGTGGACGCAGCCACAAAACTGGGTGGGCAACGGTGCGTTTAAACTGGAATCACACGTCATCAACGAACGTGTCACCATCGTACGTAACCCGGAATATTGGGATAATGCGCACACCGTACTGAACAAAGTGACCTTCCTGCCGATCAACTCAGAAGTCAGTGACGTGAACCGTTACTTCTCTGAGAACGGCAGTGACATCACTTATAACAACATGCCGATCGAGCTGTTCAAAAAACTGCAGCGTGATAACGGCAAAGAGTTGATGGTGAAGCCGTATCTCTGCACCTACTACTATGAAATCAACAACCAGAAAGCGCCATTCACCGATCCGCGCGTGCGTACTGCGCTGAAACTGGGTCTGGATCGCGACATCATGGTGAATAAGGTGCTGGCGCAGGGGCAGTTACCGGCGTACAGCTTTACCCCGCCAGCCACCGACGGCATGGAATTGCTGCCGCCAGACTGGTTCAAATGGGATCAGAATAAGCGTAACGAAGAAGCGAAAAAACTGCTGGCTGAAGCGGGTTACACGGCTGACAAGCCACTGACCTTCAACCTGCTGTACAACACCTCGGATCTGCATAAGAAACTGGCTATCGCCGCGTCTTCGATCTGGAAAAAGAACATTGGCGTGAACATCAAACTGGAGAACCAGGAGTGGAAAACCTTCCTGGATACCCGTCATCAGGGCAACTTTGATGTTTCTCGTGCGGCCTGGTGTGCAGACTATAACGAGCCAACCTCGTTCCTGAACATCATGCTGTCTGACAGCAGCAGTAACACCTCGCACTATAAGAGCGCAGACTTCGATAAAGTGATCCACGATGCGGTGAAAGCGGTAGACGATAAAGCCCGTGTCGCGGATTACCAGAAAGCTGAGCAGATTCTGGATAAAGACAGCACCATCGTGCCGGTTTACTACTACGTGAATGCGCGTCTGGTGAAACCGTACGTGGGTGGTTACACCGGTAATGATCCGCTGGATAAAACCCTCGATAAAAACCTGTATATCATTAAACATTAATAGCACTCAGGCTATCGACAGTGGCGGCGCTGTAGCGCCGCCTTTTTGACTTTGTGAAGCAACAGCCTGGTAGGTACGGCAATGTTAAAATTCATCCTGCGTCGGCTTCTGGAAGCGATCCCGACGCTCTTCATCCTGATCACCATCTCCTTCTTTATGATGCGACTGGCACCCGGCAGTCCGTTTACCGGCGAGCGCACGCTCTCGCCTGAGGTGATGGCGAACATCGAAGCCAAATATCATTTGAACGATCCGATCGGCAAACAGTACGTCAGTTACTTAGTGCAACTGGCGCACGGCGATTTTGGACCATCGTTCAAGTACAAAGATTATTCCGTTAACTATCTGGTCGGCCATGCCTTCCCGGTTTCGGCCAAACTCGGCCTCGCCGCCTTCTTCCTTGCAGTGATCCTTGGCGTGACGGCAGGAGTCATTGCCGCGCTCAAACAGAACAGTTTGTGGGATTACGCGGTAATGGGGGTCGCCATGACGGGCGTCGTGATACCCAGCTTTGTCGTCGCACCGCTGCTGGTGCTGATTTTTGCGATTACCTTGCGCTGGCTGCCGGGCGGTGGCTGGAACGGTGGGCAGTGGAATTACATGCTGCTGCCTATGGTGGCGCTGTCTCTGGCCTATATCGCCAGCATCGCGCGTATTACGCGTGGTTCGATGATTGAAGTGATGCACTCCAACTTTATTCGCACCGCGCGCGCCAAAGGGTTGCCGCTGCGCCGTATCGTACTGCGTCATGCATTGAAACCTGCCATGTTACCCGTGCTCTCGTATATGGGGCCGGCATTCGTCGGCATCATCACCGGTTCAATGGTGATCGAATCGATTTACGGTCTGCCGGGTATTGGCCAGCTGTTTGTTAACGGTGCCCTGAACCGTGACTATTCTTTGGTGATGAGTCTGACCATTTTGGTCGGCGTGCTGACCATTCTGTTCAATGCGATCGTGGATGTGCTTTATGCCGTCATCGATCCGAAAATCCGTTACTGATGGTGGAGTTCGCCCATGATGTTAAGTAAGAAAAACAGCGAAGCTCTGGATGCCTTCAGTGAAAAACTGGAAGTCGAAGGGCGCAGCCTGTGGCAGGATGCGCGTCGCCGCTTCATCCATAACCGCGCTGCGCTGATCAGTTTGCTGGTGCTGTTAGCGATTACCCTGTTCGTGATATTAGCGCCGGTGTTATCGCAGTTTAAATATGATGATACCGACTGGGCCATGATGTCAGCCGCTCCGGATACGGTATCAGGCCACTGGTTTGGTACCGACTCATCGGGACGTGACTTGCTGGTGCGCGTGGCGATTGGCGGTCGTATCTCGTTGATGGTCGGCATTGCCTCCGCGTTGATCGCGGTGCTGGTGGGCACGCTGTATGGTTCACTGGCGGGCTATCTCGGCGGTAAAATCGACTCCGTGATGATGCGTATTCTGGAAATCCTCAACTCCTTCCCGTTCATGTTCTTCGTGATCCTGCTGGTGACCTTCTTTGGTCGTAACATCCTGCTGATCTTTGTGGCGATCGGTATGGTGTCGTGGCTGGATATGGCGCGTATCGTGCGTGGCCAGACGCTGGGCCTGAAGCGCAAAGAGTTTATTGAAGCGGCTCAGGTGGGTGGGGTGTCGACCTTCAATATCGTGCTACGTCACATCGTACCGAACGTGCTGGGTGTGGTGGTGGTCTATGCCTCATTGCTGGTGCCCAGCATGATTCTGTTTGAATCCTTCCTCAGTTTCCTCGGGTTGGGTACGCAAGAGCCACTGAGCAGTTGGGGCGCACTCCTGAGTGACGGCGCCAACTCCATGGAAGTCTCGCCCTGGTTGTTGATGTTCCCGGCGGGTTTCCTCGTGGTCACGCTGTTCTGTTTCAACTTTATCGGCGATGGCCTGCGTGATGCTCTCGACCCGAAAGATCGTTAAGGAGTTTCCCGATGACCATACATGAATTTCAGCCAGCAATGGCTGCACGTGCGGGAAACAGTAACCTGCTGCTGGACGTTAAAGACCTGCGCGTCACCTTTGGCACCCACGATGGTGATGTCACCGCAGTCAACGATCTTAACTTTTCACTTCGTGCCGGCGAAACCCTGGGTATCGTCGGCGAATCGGGATCGGGCAAGTCGCAAACCGCTTTCGCCCTGATGGGCCTGCTGGCAAAAAACGGTCGCATTGGCGGTTCGGCAAAATTCAACGGTGAAGAGATCCTTAACCTGCCGGAGAACAAACTGAACAAGCTGCGCGCAGAGCAGATTGCGATGATTTTCCAGGACCCGATGACCTCGCTCAATCCGTACATGCGCGTCGGCGAGCAGCTGATGGAAGTGCTGAAGCTGCACAAAGGCATGAGCAGCGCGCAGGCGTTTGAAGAATCCGTGCGTATGCTGGATGCGGTGAAAATGCCGGAAGCGCGCAAGCGCATGAAGATGTTCCCGCATGAATTCTCTGGCGGCATGCGTCAGCGTGTGATGATCGCCATGGCGCTGCTGTGTCGTCCTAAATTGCTGATTGCTGATGAACCGACCACGGCACTGGATGTGACGGTGCAGGCGCAGATCATGACGCTGCTGAACGAGCTGAAACGCGAGTTCAATACCGCGATCATCATGATCACCCACGATCTCGGCGTGGTTGCCGGTATCTGCGACAAGGTGCTGGTGATGTACGCCGGGCGTACCATGGAGTATGGCCGTGCACGCGATGTGTTTTATCAGCCTGCGCATCCTTACTCCATTGGCCTGCTGAGTGCGGTGCCGCGTCTGGATGCGGAAGAGGGTGAGTCACTCACCACCATTCCTGGCAACCCGCCTAACCTGTTGCGCTTGCCACAGGGCTGTCCGTTCCAGCCACGTTGCGCCTTTGCGATGGACGTTTGTGCCAAGTCACCGCCGCTGGAGCCTTTCGCGGAAGGGCGTCTGCGTGCCTGCTTCAAACCGGTGGAGGAATTAGCATGAGCACCGTCATCGAAGAGAAGAAAGTCTTACTGGAAATCGCCGATCTTAAGGTGCATTTCGATATTAAAGACGGCAAACAGTGGTTCTGGCAGCCGCCAAAAACACTGAAAGCAGTGGATGGCGTCAGCCTGCGCTTGTATGAGGGGGAAAACCTCGGCGTAGTGGGCGAATCGGGCTGTGGTAAATCAACCCTGGCACGCGCCATCATCGGCCTGGTGAAAGCCACCGACGGTCGTGTGGCCTGGCTGGGACGTGATTTATTGGGGCAGAGTCAGGATGAGTGGCGCCAGGCGCGCAGCGATATCCAGATGATTTTCCAGGATCCGCTGGCCTCGCTGAACCCGCGCATGACCATTGGCGACATCATTGCCGAGCCGCTGCGCACCTATTACCCGAAGATGCCAAAGCAGGAAGTGAAGGATAAGGTAAAAAACATGATGATGAAGGTTGGGCTGCTGCCAAACCTCATTAACCGCTATCCACACGAGTTTTCCGGTGGTCAGTGTCAGCGTATCGGCATTGCGCGTGCGCTTATCCTCGAACCCAAACTGATTATTTGCGATGAGCCGGTTTCGGCGCTGGATGTGTCGATTCAGGCGCAGGTAGTGAATTTGCTGCAGCAGCTGCAACGTGAAATGGGATTATCGCTCATTTTCATTGCGCATGACCTTGCGGTGGTGAAGCACATCTCTGATCGTGTACTGGTGATGTATCTCGGTCATGCGGTTGAGTTGGGCACTTATGACTCGGTGTACAACAATCCGCAGCATCCTTACACCCGTGCACTGATGTCTGCGGTACCCATTCCGGATCCGGATCTGGAAAAAAACAAACAGATCCAGCTACTGGAGGGTGAACTGCCTTCACCGATCAATCCGCCCTCGGGCTGCGTATTCCGCACTCGCTGTCCGATTGCCGGACCTGAGTGTGCAAAAACGCGTCCGTTGCTGGAGGGCAGTTTCCGCCACGCAGTATCCTGTCTGAAGGTCGACCCCTTATAAGGTCGAAAAGAAAACGCCGGGCAATTGCCCGGCGTTGTTTTATGCGTCAGCGATTATTCACGCCAGAGAATGTGGCACAGCTTATGGTCTTTCTCGCGGCACAGCAGCACGCGGGCAAACACATCGGTAATCGGCTCGCCGTCCGCTTCACCCAAACCAATCACCACTTCCGCAAAGAAGTCCGGGTTGAGATCGAAATCGACGTGCTCCTGCCAGTCTTCCGACGGGTCAAACAACTCCGCACCGCCGCGCTCTTCAAACTGCAGATTGAACAGAATGATGTCAGCCGGATCGAGGTTATCACCGGCCAGTTCTAGAAAAATGTCGTAGGCCTGTTCCAGCGTTTCATCTTCGGTAAGGCGATTATTTAAATCCATGGTCATTCCTGCTTAATCTGAGGCGGTAATCTTGTCGCTCGTTTTACAGTAAAGGGCTAAAGAAGTAAAACAGTCGTTCAACGATGCGTTGCCACCACGCACGTTTAGCCCAGCGCGCACCATCCAGTAAGCGTGAGCGGGCGATATAGTCATCCTGCACCGTGGCCAAATCGCTGCCAAATCCATCATCATCCACCACCAGCGTGATTTCAAAATTAAGCCACAAGCTGCGCATATCAAGGTTTACGGTACCGACCAGACTCAGCTGTCCATCGACCAGCACGCTTTTGGTATGCAGCAAACCGTCTTCAAATTGATAAATTTTTACGCCTGCTTCCAGCAACTCGGTAAAGAACGCGCGGCTGGCCCAGCCCACCAACAGCGAATCATTGTGGCGTGGCACCACAATGCTGACTTCCACACCGCGTTGCGCAGCGGTGCAGATGGCGTGCAGCAGGTCGTCACTGGGGACGAAATAGGGCGTCGTCATGATCAGCTGTTCGCGTGCGGAATAGACCGCCGTCAACAGCGCCTGATGAATCATATCTTCCGGGAAGCCCGGCCCCGAAGCGATCACCTGGATGATGTGACCGCTTTCCTGCTCAAAGGGCATGATGTTGGCATCCGGCGCGGGCGGCAGAATGCGCTTGCCGGTTTCAATCTCCCAGTCACAGGCGTAAACGATGCCCATCGTGGTCGCGACCGGCCCTTCCATACGCGCCATCAAATCGATCCATTGGCCCACGCCTGCATCCTGCTTGAAGTAGCGAGGATCGACCAGGTTCATGCTGCCGGTGTAGGCAATATAGTTATCGATGAGCACCACTTTACGATGCTGTCGCAAATCCATACGGCGCAGGAACACACGCAGCAGGCTCACTTGTAACGCCTCAACCACGTCGATACCGGCATTGCGCATCATATTCGCCCATGGGCTGCGGAAAAATGCCACGCTGCCCGCAGAGTCCAGCATCAGGCGGCAATGTACACCCCGGCGTGAAGCCGCCATCAGTGACTCCGCGACCTCATCCGCCAGGCCGCCCGGATGCCAGATGTAAAACACCATCTCGATATTGTGACGAGCCAGTTGGATATCACGAATCAGCGCGTGCATCACATCATCAGAGTTAGTGAGCAGCTGTAGCTGATTACCTTTGACACCCGCAATGCCCTGACGATGGTGACAGAGTTCAAATAATGAACGTGCCACGTCACTGTGTTCGGTGGCAAAGATATGGCGGCACTGTTTGAGGTCGTTAAGCCACTTGGCGGTGGAGGGCCACATGGTGCGTGCGCGCTCAGCCCGGCGTTTACCCAGATGAAGTTCACCAAACGACAGATACGCGATAATACCCACCAGCGGCAGAATATAGATGATCAGCAACCAGGCCATGGCGGACGTCACTGCGCGGCGTTTCATCAGGATACGCAGCGTGACACCCGCAATCAGCAACCAGTAGCCGAACAGCAGCAACCAACTGATTAGGGTATAAAATGTAGTCATTAAGTGGACATCCTGTTCGCGCTTTGATGAGGAAAGTTTACGTGCTGAATAGCACTAGTGAAACCTTTAATCGTGAATGACAGTTCAATGAAGCTTTCGATTTGGCATTTTCAATCAGATCTTTATAATGCCTGGCGAGTTTAGCCTGTCTGATGAGGATGTGATGAGACGAAGCAGAAATGAAGTGGCACGCTGGAGAATGTTACGTCAGGTACACCGCCGTCGTGCACGTTGGCTGGAAGGGCAGTCACGTCGCTATAAACGTATCCATGCCATTCGTCATCAGGTGGCGCAGCAGCATCGCCGATCTATCCTGTTCATCACGCAGAATATGTAAATGGCTTACGCGGCCGTTAAGCGCCGCGTAACACCAGAGAGACATTGACGATCTGTAATGCGGCCGCCAGCACGACTAACATCACAATGTGCTGCCGGGCCTGGCGCCAGCCTTGCTGACGCCAAATCCAGAGTGCTCTGCCAATCAGCGTTAACACCGCTACCAGCAGTAAAACAGACTGCCACATCGATTAAAATACGCGCTTGAACGGTTTGACCGCCACTTTCTCATACACGCCAGCGGCAATGTACGGGTCGTCATTAGCCCAGGATTGTGCGGTTTCCAGCGAGGAAAACTCGGCAATGATCACTGAGCCGGTAAAGCCTGCCGGACCCGGATCGTTGCTATCGACAGCAGGCAATGGGCCAGCAGCGATCAGCCGACCTTCATCCTGCAGTAACTGCAAGCGCGCGAGATGCGCAGGGCGTACGGAATTGCGTTTTTCCAGTGAATCTGCGGTATCTTCCGCATAAATGACGTAAAGCACGATGGGGTACTCCCGTTAGACTTGCCGAAATTGCGAGACACGTTAAGTGATCGTTAATCAGAGTGCAAATGAAAGATAAATCCACCGTCATATAGCGCAATCTCCGCTAAAAAACGCCTTTCTGCGAGTGGCTTACACATCGCTTATTGAAACTGATTGCTATTTGCATTTAAAATCTGCGCTTCACTCAATGAATATGACTGATATGACGACGTTGACTACGCCTCTTCCTACACGTACCCCCGTAGCTATGATCTTGTCCGTGGTACTCCACGGCTCGCTGATTGCGGGCATTCTCTATGCATCGTTTCATCAGACCATTGAGGTTCCGAAAGCATCCCAGCCAATCAGCGTGACCATGGTGGCACCTGAAGTGCAGCCAGAACCGGCCCCCGCGGTGGTGACGCCGCCGCCAGAGCCCGAACCTGAGCCGGAAGTTGCACCCGAGCCGCCTAAAGTCGAGCCGGTGCCGATTCCGAAACCTGAACCAAAGCCCAAGCCAAAACCTAAGCCGAAGGTAGAGAAAAAGGTCGAGCCGAAGCCACGTAAGGAAGTGAAGCCGCAGGAGAATCCGGTCAAGCAGGATATCCCGACCACTCAGACGCGTCCGACCACGGCACCGAAGAGTAATCCAGCGCCAACGCAAACCGTCTCTGACGGGCCTAAGGCGATGAACGTGAGCAAACCTGCCTATCCGGCGCGTGCGTTTGCGTTACGCGTGGAAGGGCGTGTACGCGTGCAATTCGATGTGGATAGCGACGGTCGTGTCGATAATGTGGAGATTCTTTCTGCCGAACCGCGCAACATGTTCGAGCGTGAAGTGAAGCAGGCCATGAAGAAGTGGCGTTATCAGCCGGGTCGTCCTGGCAAAGGCTTGACCATGAACATAGTGTTCCGCATTAACGGCGGTGCTAACATCGAGTAAGCCTGGGTTGAAGGCAAAGAAAAAGCGGTCATTGACCTAATGCTTGTCAGTTAAGATCTTAATGGAGGCCGCAACGGATAACGTTGTGGCCTCTTTTTTACCGCCCTTGGGTAATGCCGCACTCTTCTTTCCGGCAGCACCAGCCCTGGAGCCATCGCCATTATCTCTTCCATTATCCGCGGTATTTTTCCCGGTGAGATGCCCGGTAGCAGGCTCAGATGACTTCTCAGATACAGTGCGGACTGCTTAAAACTCATCTGATAAGGTTCCACGCCTTTCAGGCTGTACGCCATCTGCGCCATCATGAACCTCAGAAGGTTATAGGCCAGGACCACGCCCCACAGCTCCTGACGCACAAGTTCTGGCTTTTTGCTTCTCAGCGTCAGCTCATTATTCAGCAGGTGTTGTTTCATCTCGCGGAACCCATGCTCTATTTCCCAGCGATGGCCGTATAAATCCACGACATCTGCTTTGGGATACCTCAGGGGGTCGCACATGGATGTCAGGATTTGAACCGTTTTTCCGTTGAGTTCTTTGCTGATAAGCCTTGCCGTCAGCGTGTCTGCAGCACCCTGCCATTTTTTCTTCGCCTGCGGCGACAGCTGTAATTCCACCAACTCCTGCCCGGCTCCTAAGCTACGGACTACACGGTACTGTGCTCCTTTGCGCAGCGGCAGCATCCAGTGTCTTTCCGTTCCCGCTGACTGCCAGGCGTGCAGCAGACCCAGCGCATAAAAACCTTTATCAAAGAGGGTCAGAGAGTGGTCGGGGGTCTGTGGGATAAGCTGAGCGGCAAGATCGGCTTCGCCGACAGCTGAGACGCTGTCGAACGCTGCTGCTGACAGCAGGTGACTGGTGACTTCCATCTGACAGACCATTCGCACCTGCGGCCACTCAGAGCACTTATTAATATTGGCCGTTCGCCCGAAGGCGGCATCATTCTCTGGTGTGTCAGGGGTACGCCATACGGTGCCATCCACCGCCATCAGAGTCAGTCCGTTCCAGTGCGACAGCGGTGTCTTTTCAAACCACAGGCGCTGCGTTTTCTCAAACATTAACCGGATAACATCTTCTCCAAATCGCTGCCGGGCCTGCACAACCGCGCTGGGCGCAACAAAGGGCCTTTTCCCCGGCAGAAGGATATCCAGGTGTGAGACGAGCTGAGTCATCGAATGGGAGCGAAAAAGTGCCATGCCGGTCACAGCCCAGACCATCATTTCCATCGATAACCGGCGCTTTCGTAACGTTACTGTCCCGGTATCCGCGAGACACTCGTCAATAAGTTCAGGAGAAAGGAGATCAGAAAGCGTCGAGAACTCCTGAGGAGTAAAGTTATGAACAATATCGAGAGCCTGACTGAGAAGCATAAAAAAAATCCGTAATCCCTGAGAGATTACGGATTCTTGCAGAACTGCCGGATCGTTCAACCGATCATTTTTGTCTTAACTGATCGGCATTAAGCACCAGTAAGCCGTTATTAATCGCCTCCTGGCTGAGCAGCAAGTCACCAATTGAAACGCCGTGTCCACTGATCGCCGCCATCGTGCCCTGTTCCAGCGTATCGAACAGTTTGCCTTGCCACAGATTGATAGCCGGTGCATCAACTGCCCCCTGTGACCACCTCAGCCAGTCGCGGCGATCGTGTGAAGGGTGAATCAATTCACAACTTGCCAATTGCGTTTGTGCCTGTCGTTCCAGTGCGGGGGCGCAAATCGGAATTAACCACTCCTGAAACAGCAAATGGCATTCAGTGTCTGCACCAAAATGGCCGTCGCCCAACAAGATGGCGCAGTCAAAAGGTTCACGGGCAAAATCGACGTTGTCGGTGTCCATCCAAACGCTGGTAATCTGCACTTCAGGTGTTGAGTTTTGCTCGCGATAGAGTTGGAGTGCATCCAGCAGCCACCGCATGGTCAGTGTCGAAGGGGCCTTGAGACGGAGTTGATGACCCTGCTGCGTGAAGGCGGCGCAAGCTTGCTCTAAAGAGGCAAATCCGGCCTGTAATTGTGCCGCTAATACGCTACCGGCAGCGCTGATTTCGACCCTGGGGCCTTTACGGACAAACAGTTGGCAATCGAACCACGCTTCAAGGGTGCGGATGTGGCGGCTAATCGCACCAGGGGTGACGTTGAGTGCCGCAGCGGCCTGGCTAAAAGACCCCAATTGCGACGCACTGGCAAAGGCGCGCAACGCGTAAAGTGGAGGAAGCGTCATAAGGCAAACTCAATATTGAGTAAAACTCACATTCAACGGCATTTTAAAGCGTTTTTCTATGTGGAAACGAAAAGCCATACTGGCGACCTTCTAATACGTTTCAGGTCGTTGCCATGAACTTCTCACTGCTGCTGGCGTATATGCTGGCGATTTTATTGCTGTTAATAACGCCAGGCCCGGTGGTGGCGCTGATCACGGGCACGGCCGCGCGTCACGGTTATCGCCGCGCTTTTGCCACAGTGGTGGGCACTAACGCGGCATCACTGGTGTTGATTGCGCTGGCTGCACTGATGTTGACGGGATTGGTCTCTCTCGATCCCTTGAGTTTGCAAGTCGCCGGGTTGCTGGGTTCCCTGTTTATTGGCGTGATTGCATGGCGAGGCTTACGTGCTGCGACAAGTGCAACCGCCCACCGGCCTGCAGCACAGGGGGGATTGCTTAAAGGCTTTGTGGTGGGCATCTCTAATCCAAAAGATATTCTGTTTTTTGCCGCGCTGTTTCCACAGTTTATCGCCATCACGCCCGATCTGAGCAGCAGCCTGATCACCCTGGCGCTGGTGTGGATGGCCTTCGATTTTGCGGTGCTGGCGTTTTATATCATCACCGTAAAGCGCTGGCTGCCGGGAGCACATCAGCAGCGCCTGGAGCGGATATCAATGCTGATGTTGTTGCTGATCGCGCTGGCGGGAGCGTTCTACAACCTGAGGCAATTGTTGTTATAGCGTGGTATTGAAGATTTCACCCGTAGCGCCGATAACGCATAGCGAATGGCTGCATGGAGCAGCAGACTAAAGGGAAAGTAATGAAAAAAGCATTGATAGCGTTAGCGGTTTTAACCCTGGCAGGGTGCGCCAGACCTTATGGATCAGCCGATACCATCATCAATCAGCAAATGGTGACACCGGATGCCAGCAAGAAGCAGACACCGGTGACTGTTACGCGCCTCAAGCAGTTTATTGGAAGTGCCAGCGGTGGAACCTGCAAATTCGTGGTGAACGTGGATGGTCAGGATGTCGCGATGTTGCGTCAAAACCAGTTTGTCACTGCTTATCTGGAAAATGGTCTGCACAAGTTGCGCGTCAGTAATGACTGTTCAGTGATGAGTCTGGGGATGCGCAAGTCGCTGGATATTGTGGCTGACGGCACGCCACAGGAGTACGTCACAGAAGTAGGCTTCTGGGGACAGTACCGCATGTGGCGCACTAAATAAGTTACAGGTCGATCACCCGATTGCGCGATTAAATGCGTGAGCAGCACAGCGCGATAAACTGTTCAGCGGCTGGCGCTGGTTTTTTTTGTTTCCCCCCTCAGGCAATCCTCTTCAAATACCCGCAGATTGAAAGCGTGCACATCTTCTACCTGGACCCGCAGCTCGACGTTGCGGGTATTCATGGTGATGTTCCTGCCATTGGCTCACGAGGGCGACTGAAAGACTTCATTTTTATCAGGACATTGTGAATAATTAGCTCTGTACAAATCCATCCGACAGAATTCAATCAAGTGTTGCAAAAAACAGTACAGGTGATGCATGAGTCCGTTTTCCCGCTTTTCCGTTTACTTTGCAGAAGTGGCTCGCAGCGGCAGCTTACGTAAAGCCGCCGAGAAACTGCACGTCTCCGCGTCCGCCATTAACCGGCAGATCCTGCAGGCGGAAGAGAGCTTTGGTACGCCGCTGTTTGAGCGTTTGCCGGATGGGCTGCGGATGACCACCGCCGGTGAGTTGTTGTACGACGATGTGATGCGCTGGCAGCGCGAATTTCGCGTTACGTGCCAGCGTTTCGACGATATACAGGGTTTGAAGCGCGGTAACGTCAGCGCGGGTCTGGTGCAATCACTGACTAAGGGACCGGTGGCTGATGCGATTGCGGATATTGCACGTGAACATCAGTGGCTGCGGCTGGAACTTACCGTCGACAACAGCCACGCCATCAGCCAATTGATTCGACAGTCTGCGATTGATTTTGGCTTGATCCTGGATCCGGCGGGACAGAGTGGACTGGATGTGTTGGCGTTTGCGGAACTGGATATGGGTATAGTCATGGCGCCCGATCATCCATTGAGCCAGTGCGATGCGCTATCGCTCAGTCAATTGAGCCAGGAACGGCATATCATTCCTGGTGATTCGCTGGTGGTCCATGAACGGGTCGATGCGCTATACCGCAAGCAGGGCATGGCGCCGGATAACATTATTGCCTGCAACGATATTCGCCTGATACGCAGTTTGGTTGCTCAGGGCACTGGCGTATGCGTGCTGAGTTTGTTGGATGTGATGACTGAAGTGCAGGAGCAGCAACTGTGCTTTGTGCCGCTGAAAAACAGCGTGATGCGTCCGCTGACGTTGGCCCTTTGTACTGCGCCATCCCGACAGTTATCGCGGGCGGCGCAGAGGGTGATTCAGCGCATCACACAGGTTATCGATGAGATGGCGCGTTAAGCGTCCGATGCCTGTTTCGGAAATTTATTGCGCAGTTTCTGCAGTTTTGCCGGGATATTCATCATACAGAAGGCGTTTTCTTGTCCTTCTTTCTCCCAGAAGTTTTGATGATAGTCTTCGGCTGCGTACCACTCGGCTAACGGTTCCAGCTTTGTCACCAGCGGCTTGCTGAGTTCGGCAGCGGCACGCGCTATCCCTTGTTCAGCGGCAACGCGCTGTGCATCGCTGGTCGGAAACAGTGCGGAACGATAACGTGAACGCACCACGCCGTCTTTGATGTTTTCCTGCGTGGCATCATGTGTCGCGAAGTGGATGTCGAGCAAATCGTCGTAACTGACGAGATCGGGATCGAACTCGATTTTCACCGCCTCGGCGTGACCGGTGGTGTCGCTGTAAACTTGATCGTAAGTGGGTGACGAGACATGGCCGCCGATATAACCACTTTCCACGCTCAATACACCATGGATGGATTGGAAAATCGCTTCAGTACACCAAAAGCAGCCGCCGGCAAAAATGGCTTGTTCACGCATCAGTCTAAGTTCCGGATAAAAAAAGTGACGTTACCTTACACGGCGGTGAAAAGTAACGCCACTGCATTGGCGCATCCTGAATGCCTGTCAGCGCGCTAAGCCGCACTCAGGCTTCAATTGCTGCGTAATCGCCTGTGCCTTCAGGCCATGGCGTGAGCAAATCGAAGCCGGTCTCGGTCACAGCAAGGGTGTGTTCCCACTGCGCCGACAGCGAGCGATCTTTTGTCACCACCGTCCAGCCATCAGATAAAACACTGGTGCCTGCTTTGCCGGCATTGATCATTGGCTCGATGGTAAAGATCATGCCTGCCTGCAACTTAATCCCTGTGCCCGGCGTACCGTAGTGCAGAATCTGAGGCTCGTCGTGATAAATCTCACCAACACCGTGACCGCAATATTCACGCACCACTGAAAATCCGGCTTTCTCCGCCACCTGTTGGATCGCGGCGCCGATATCACCCAATGTCGCGCCGGGTTTGACGACTTTAATGCCCGCCACCATCGATTCGTAGGTGATATCGACCAGACGTTTAGCGCGCACCGATGGTTCACCCACGTAATACATGCGGCTGGTATCACCGTACCAGCCATCTTTGATGATGCCGACGTCGATGTTGACGATATCGCCATTCTTGAGCTTCTTCTCACCTGGAATGCCATGGCACACCACGTGGTTTACCGAGGTACAGGTGGTGCGTGTATAGCCGTGATAACCAACATTCGCGGGAACAACCTTCAGTTCATTGACAATATAGTCATGGCAAATGGCGTCCAGTTCATCTGTGGTCACGCCGGGTTTGACGTAAGGGGTGATGATTTCGAGCACTTTTGCCGCGGCGTGTCCGGCAGCGCGTGCCAGTTCGATTTCTTCAGCGGAATGTAGTTTGATGGTCATTGCGCGATTCCCTGCGAGGTTAATGTAGGCTGGTCAAGCAGCTGCGCTAAATCTGCGCCGCCGTCACGTTCGACACGCATCAACAGGCGCGTCAGTTCCTGAAGGTTGAGGTCAGGATAAAGCTCAGCCAGCATGCCAATCTTCATCCAGTGTTCTGCCTGCGCATTGATGGAACGGCTTAACGCCGTGCTCGCGATACGCAGATTCTCATGCATCAGATCAGAAATTTTTACGATACCCATTATGCGATCCGTATATGAAACATAGTCGTTTTGCATATAGGTTACGCTGCGTCCGGATAAGATGGAAGGGGAAATGTTGGGAAGTTTGCCGTGACCCTGCATAGCATCTCCACCTCTTAGCCGTTTAAGCCTGCTACGGCGTGACAGGGTGGCGTGATGTGTGGAGGAAAAGATAGACTAAAGAAAAAATACCCTGCGAAGCGGCTTTATAATCGTTGCAGAGTAATATCTCTGGATTTCCCCAGAGCAGGGTGGTGAAAGTTCGGGATTTGAAACCTTAGCTAAAATAAAATAATCCCATTATTGAGAGATTAAGCTAATAAGCGAGACGCATCATTAAGAGAAAACCTGGACCGACTTAGCGATAGGGCAGGAATATATATGCCGTGACGCATCGCTTATTTGATGCTTTTCTGTGCTTGTTGAATTACGGACAAAAGACTGAATTCTATGCGGTAATTATTAAATCCTATTAATGCGTGCGCCATTGAGAAATCTCTGAGCAGCCGTCATCCTTGTTATCAATTTACGCCTCGCTTGAATGGGATGAAGGATACCTTTACTCAGTTTTCATGTAAGATTTTTGTAAAGATATTTCAGCATGACAAACCGTGATGGCGAGCATAATATGGTGATATTGACCGGTTAATAATGAGCAAAATAGACGCAAAATGGCGGATATTCTCCTTAATGATAATGAAGTTATTCTTTTGAGTTCAGCATTGCTATCCGTGCCAATGGAATGGGCGAGTGCAAATGAGCATAACTAACGAATTGAAGCCAGGCTGCATCACGCTCCAGGCACTTCGGAATCCGGATATCTGCCGTGACGATGTACTGAGCAAATTCACTGATTTGGTCAGTAAAACGCTGGATGTTCCCAGCAGTTTCATCTCTGTCCTTGACGATGATTTCCAATACATCAAAGCTGCGCACAACTTTAACGTCGGTGAAACGTTGCGTGCCGATTCATTGTGTCAGTACGTGGTCGAGGGGGATCAACCGCTGGTGGTGCCCGATACCCAACTGGACGCCTGTTTTTCCGTCAATCCTTTTGTTATAGGTGAACCTTTTGTTCGCTTTTATGCGGGCGTGCCACTAAAGAGCCAGGAAGGGCTGGTCTTAGGCACGCTGTGCGTGGTGGATAGCAAACCACATACCTTTAGCGCTGAAAAGCTGGCGACGATGACGTTGCTATCACAGCTGGTTATTTCCTTTCTTGAAGCCTGGCATTCTGTCGGTTTTACCGATTTGGTTACAGGATTGCCTAACCGACAGCAACTGATTAGAGACCTGCAAGCCTTGCGTAATGCGGGTGATAACACGCGGTATCGACTGGTGTTAATCGACTGCATCGATATGCCGCGAGCCTATGAGCTGGCGCGTTCGTTGGGCATGGCACCTGTCGAAGGGCTCCTCAAAGATATGGCAACGTTACTGCCGCTACGTCTGCGTCCCGGCAAAAATGAACTGCTCTATACCGTGGCAACCGGGCGGTTCGCGCTATTAACTCAACAAGAAAGTCCATTGTGCGCCGAGTGGGTTGCGCGACGCATGGAAGGCGTACGCGCCGAGATTGGAGAAGGTTTATCGGTCGATTTGGCGACACATACCGGTGAAACCCTCTTTTCGCCGTCAGAAATTTCCGCTCAGGAAGCGCTGCGTCGAGCCGTTAGTGCCTTGCATGAAGCCATTTGTCGCGGGATCCCGTGTATGAACTTCAGTGAGGAAAACGATGAGCGGCGTACGGATGACTTTACTCTCGTCAACGACCTGGCCACTGCTGTAAGGCACAACCATGGATTGTATCTGGTGTTCCAGCCGAAAATCTGTCTGAGCAGCGGTTTACCGATTGGGCTCGAAGCGCTGATCCGATGGCGCCATCCCACCCGAGGTGAACTTTCTCCTTCAGTTTTCATCCCGCTCGCGGAACAAACCACGCTGCTGCAAGAGATCACCGAATGGGTCATTGATAAAACCATTGAGCGGTTGAAACGGCTCAACGGGCAAGGTATCCAGTTGCCTGTCACGGTGAACGTTAGCGTGCGCGACTTTAGCCAGGAAAGTTTTGCTGACAGGCTCGAGAATAAGATGATCAAGGCACGTCTGCCGACGAATCTGCTCGGCATTGAGTGCCTGGAAACTGAGCGCATCATCGAAAGCGCGGCGGCCATTAAGGGACTGGAAATGTTGAAACTGCGCGGTTTTGGTATTGCGCTGGATGATTTCGGCACCGGTTACAGCAATATCAGCTACCTACGAAAAATGCCTCTGGATGTGGTCAAACTCGACCGTTCGATTGTCGGCGGACTTGCCACGGATACCGCGTCACGCATCATCACCCGCAGCATTATCGCTATGCTCAAAGAACTGGATTATGTGGTGTTAGCGGAAGGCGTGGAAAATATTGAGACGCTCGAAGCGTTAAAAGAGTTCGGTTGCGATCAGGCGCAGGGGTTCTTTCATTCCCGCCCGTTACCTGAAAGCGAACTGGATAATTGGTTGCGCTGGAAGTTAGGGTGATGCGTCTGTCCTGACTTCACCGGTTCCTGCCTCACCCATTGCCAGAGCACTGGCGCTGGCGGGATCAAACAGCGACAGACTCTCGATTTGTTCCACCATAATCACTTTACGAAACGCTAAAGCTGTTTTGGGTTTCGACATGAAATCAATTTGGTGCTGATGATACCAACGGCTGTAATTGTGCTCAACGGCGAGATTTAGCGTACGTGAATCGCGATAACCGCTGAGCATCGGTATTAATACAATATTGGCCGTGCTGGCATATTCGAAGGTGGCGGCATGAATCATGCCAATGTAGATGCGTCGGGATTTTAGCGTTATCCAGGCTAACTCACCGTCTTCCATACACTGCAACAACATCTGTTCAATACCGTTCGAACGTGACAATCGCTGATAGAGGTCGCGGCGGCTGCTGGCGGTTAATCGCGCGCTGCCAGCCCAGTTTGAGCGATACACACAAAACAGCACGGCAAAGGCGAGCATAATCACGACCGGTGCCTGAATACCCAGGAAGCTCCAGGTCATAAAATCCACATGCCAACGAGCATGCACCAGGCGGGTAAGTGCAAAAGTATTATTGATCGCTGAAGCGGCGAGTAATATCAGCCAGACAATCCCGGTGGCAAACACGCCCTGTAAGACAAAAATACAACCATAAAGGGCAATTAAAAAGTAGACATCCCAGCCAAAGGAACGCTTTATTTTTAAGCGACTCGACATGTCCCGGCTGGTGTACCAATAGCCACACACCATCAGCACCATAAATATTGCCGTTCCCATTTAGATATCCTTCAAGGTTTTGACATGATGGGCAAAATCGCGCTGAACTTTGGGACTTAACGGATTAACCGAAGCGTTTCCATCTTCATCAATAATGATCCTGTCACCCTCCTGAATGGATTCTTTCATATCTTGCTGGCTCATCACTTGTAGCAATGACTCAGGGCTCTTGAAGAGGGCGATAACAAAGTGAAACATGTTATTTTCCAATTAATTTGGGTACCGAGAGTATGGCACACTATCCGATGTGAATTTGGGTTAGTGACTTGAATAATAGGCGTGTTTTCGAACTTACGGATTAATCTGTCTAAAAATCTGAAGTAAGCGAGACCGTAGGGGAATGGAAAAATTTGCCAGTTTTAATAATGAATGGCTTAGGCGTTCAGCATTCATTTCCTGTCGTTAAAATTAGACTACAATAAGAAAGACATTAAATATGAGGTTAATTATGAAATATCATCATACGAATGAACAACGTAATAAAGAAGGGGATGTGCATAAGGAATTTCCCGAAGCCGCCCCCAATGTCGGCAATGCGTATGAAGAGGATGACCATCCGGCAAAAGACAACCCTGAAGATCATGGAGAGATTCCGCGCACGCGCGATGATAGTAAAGATCACAAGCAGGATCCTTATCAGGATAAATAGCCTCGCTGACAATTAATCTCACCCGACATTTAAACAACATCTCTTTAATTATAGGGTGTGCTTAATCAATTGAAATTGTTGGTTAATCACCCTGTAATTTCGAAATAAACGAAGCATGTAGTTTATAAAGTAAGCTTTTCTAGTGGTTAAAATATTTTATAAAATATCCTACGCTTGATTCACAAAATCGGTTATTTTCTGCACCGTATCAATCATCACCCCACTAAACTACTTATACCCAATCAGGGTGAATGGAGGTATATATGTCAGAACGTCCAGATCCAGATGATGTTAAGCCGCTGCCTGGCGACGATTTACCCTTACCCGATGAAGAGGATGATGAGACTGACGATCGTGATTTACCTGATGATCAAAATCCGATGATCTGATTCTCAATTCAGAGCCGCGGAAGCGGCTCTTTTGCGTGATTTGTAAGGGTATTATTGCGGTACAGCATTTCAATCATTGGATGATGCATCATCTTTGATGTATTGCCGTATCGCTTCATGCATGGCTCGGTTACGGTCAACTTCCAGTCCGCGCTCTTCATACTCTTTAGCCATGTTAATAATGACTTCATCATATTTCCCTTTGAAGGTGATGTTATTCACCGCGACCTGTTTAATCATCAGTTCACGCAACACCTCAGTTTCGATTTTTAAACGCTGAACCGTTTCTTCAAGTTCCTTTATTCTTTCTTCGGTGGACATTATCACTCCCTATTAAGTTATGTAGATTAAGCGAGCCACATTATTGAAAAGAATATGGCATTGAAAAGCCTATAACTCAAGCCTCACCATTCGCATCATATTAAGCGAGCCGTAAAGCACAGATTGGAGAGCGATAACCTAACATTTGGTTTATATTGACGGCGCAAATTAACGAGCCGCAATGATTGATGCGAATGAATAACGCGGCAGCGCTGGAACCCTCTTATGATGAACATCTTCGCCCTGATACTGGCCATTGCTGTGGTTTTTAGCGGCCTGAGTTGGACATACAGGCTTTGGGCTTTGACGCGCATCACCCTTGAGAAAAACCAGGCAGAATCTTCGCTCATACAGCAGGGTAAAACTCAGCGCCTCCCGAGTTGGCTGGATACGCCCGCATCGCTCTTTCCGTTACTGGTCATCGTGTTACTGGTTCGGGCCTTTGGCTGGGAGCCTTTTCGCATTCCTTCTGGATCCATGATGCCAACTCTCCTCACCGGCGACTGGGTGCTGGCAGATAAATATTCATACGGGCTTCGAAATCCATTCAATCAGAAAACGTTGCTTGCCACCGGATACCCTAAACGTGGTGATATTGCGATATTTGCGTTTCCTCAGGACGAAACGCAGTTGTTCATTAAAAGAGTTATCGGTTTGCCCGGTGACAAAGTCATCTTCAATCCAGCCTCACAACAGCTCACTGTTTTCCCTTTTTGCCAGGACCATCAATCTTGTGCACCTGCGCTAGCCATTCATTACAGTGCGCTCAAAGCGGGCGAGTTCGTCGAGACTGCCGGAATGCATCCGGGCTTTTATGCCAGACCAATTGGCGAGGAAAAGCCTGATGAACAGCGTCTATTGATGGGCACTGAAACGCTAGCGGCGGTGACGCATCGCATTTTGCAGAAGCCTGAATGGACTGTTTCAGCATCGGCGTTTTTCCATCAACCAGGTCAGCAGCCTGGAGAGTGGGTGGTGCCGGCGGATAGCTATTTTATGATGGGTGATAATCGTAACAACAGCTATGACAGCCGCTATTGGGGTTTTGTCCCTGAGCGTAATCTGGTGGGCAAAGCGGTGGCGATTGGATTTAGTATGGAAAAACAGGAAGGGCAGTGGCCGACAGGCTTGAGGCCAGGTCGCATCGGGCGGATCCATTAAGAGAAGATGCCAGTCCCTGGCAGAACAAATCCTAAAGCGCTTTACTCAGACTTTGTTGGAGGACGGCGACTTATCTTGCCTCCTTTCCGACCCGCTTCAACGGCGCGTTCAGGGTCGTTTCTGAAGTTGCCTCCACTGGCTTTGCCTCCCGCTTTGCCAGCTTCTCTTGCGCGTGCCGGATCGTTAGCAAAATTCCCTGCACCGCCTCTGTAGCTCTGTTGTTTCATAGGAAGACCTCATATCAATGTTCCGTGAGAGATAAGGACTAGCTAGTCACTCCATAATTTTAGTGCGCGATTGCGGCTTCGCCAGCGCGGGGTAATTAATATTTTGTAGTCTTTATCGCACAAAAAAAGAAATGTTGTCCGATTTCAAATAGCCACTAATCACGATTAAATGGTTTTTTAATTGTTTAAGTAATAAACATGAAAATATTAAATGTTGAAGTCAATTTCTGGGCCGCGCTTGGCTTAGAAAAACTATTGATATCTGCAGGTTACCAATTCTTATCCTGCTCATCTTTATGTGATGCAAAAAAAATATTAATCGATCAATCTATCGAAGTAATGATTATTGAGTTAAAAACTGAAGCGGATGATATTGAATCTTCCTATGCGTTTTTACGCCTGTTGCAGGCACTTTATCCTTGTATCCGCGTGTTGGTACTGACCGACATTAATGATGCTGCGCTGCTTAATTTTCTTGCCCATGAATTTCATTCGGTTTTATTTCTGACAAAAAAAGCCTCATTAGCCAGCATTGTTCAAAACATCAATACACTCGCTGAGAAGAGACCGCATACATCAACACGCAGCCGTGTTCCATCGCTCTCGCTGCAAGAATTTCACATGCTGAAATGGCTTGCCCGATACAGCAGTCAGCAGGACATTGCCTTGCGTGTCAGACTGAATAACAAAACCATCAGTCACTATAAGCGATCGATTTACACTAAACTGAATTGTGAGAATAATGTTCAGTTTCATCATCGGCTTACGCAATACGGGTTTAATCGAACCCATGTCGATTAATACCTCTACTGACTGTATCCCTCGCTCATAACGCCCTGTTATGCCCGGTCAGTAAAGGGTGCTTTTTGCCTGAGGCTTGAGAATTCCGGCCCGCAGGAGGAAGATATTCCCCTTTGCCAGGGCCGGGAATAGCCATGCTGATCACCTCCGAAAACACGCGCACTTTTAATACGGATACCCGACTCGCCTGCACGCTGGCGGCTGTGGCGGGCGCGCTGAACACAGCTGCATTTGAAACCGTCGGTTTTTTCTCTGCCAACATGACGGGCAACGTCTCGTCACTTTCCGATCATCTGGCGAAAGCAAATCTGCATGTCGGATTGTTCTTCCTGCTCATCGTGCTGCTCTTTATAGCGGGTTCTTCTGTCTCGACCCTGATTATCAACTCCGGACGCAGGCGACAAATTCGCGGGATTTATGCCATCAACATCCTGCTGGAAGGCGTGGCACTATTCGCGCTGGGCGTCATTGAGAGTTGGTTCAGCTTTAGTGAATCGGGCGTATTGCTGGTGCTCAGTTTGAGTTTTTTGATGGGATTACAAAACGCCGTGGTGACCCGGATTTCCAACGCACGCGTGCGCACCACTCATGTCTCCGGTACCGCTACCGACATTGGCATTGAGTTGGCCATGTTGTTTGATGTGCTACGCCGTAAAGAATCCCCGAAAGATGCGCCGCTCTATATCGAGCGTTTAAAACTGCACTTCTTCACGGTGATGGCATTCCTGTTCGGCGGCGTGCTGGGTATTCTGCTGCTGAACGCGCTGAGCTATAAACTGTTAATTTTGATTGGTGTGATGCTATCTGCCCTCGCTTTGTCAGCATTACAACGTGCCGGGCATGCGCTGCACTCCTGAACAATAATTGACGCGCTTCACACATTTCAGCGCGATTTTTGAAAACTGCTTGCTACTTTTTGGCAATGCTCAGCAAGATAACCGTCATTAAGGATTGTTACTGTTCGGCAGGCAAAACCTGAGGCGCGCCCTTTCTCGATAGCAGAGGGCGCGCCTCAGGTTTTTTTTTGCGCGAAATTTGAGGCGTTTTGCAGGAGAAAGGAAGATGCAATATCAGGAACTGGCAGATGACATTGTGGCTGGCGTGGGGGGAAAAGATAACATTATCAGCGTGATGCACTGCGCAACGCGCCTGCGCTTCAAATTAAAAGAGAGCCAAAAAGCGCATACCGCCGAGTTGAAAAATAATCCTGGCGTGATCATGGTGGTGGAGAGCGGGGGACAGTATCAGGTGGTGATCGGCAACCAGGTTGCGGAGGTCTACCGCGCGTTAACGGCACGCTATGCCCTCGACCATGCCGATAACGTGGAGGACACTACGCCACAAAACCTGTTTGCCCGTTTTATCGATCTGGTTTCCGGCATTTTTACACCCTTTATTGGTGTGATGATTGCGACAGGCATCATCAAGGGACTGCTGGCGTTGGCGCTGGTGCTCGGTGTGATGGACGCGAGCAGCGGCAGCTACAAAGTGCTGTTTGTTGCCAGTGATGGACTCTTTTACTTCCTGCCGATTCTGCTCGGCTACAGCGCCGGGAAAAAATTTGGCGGTAACCCCTTTGTCAGCATGGCGATTGCCGCAGCGCTGGTGCATCCGTTGATACTTGAAGCGATGCAACAGCAGCAGGCAGGAAAGCCACTGACCTTTGTCGGTATCCCGCTGGAAATACTCAATTACAGCTCCTCGGTGATCCCGATTATCTTTGCTGCTTGGGTCTCAAGCCTGATTGAGCGTTGGGTACATCCGCGTTCACCCGGTGCGGTGCGTAACTTCACTACGCCGCTGGTGTGCTTGCTAATCACCGTGCCGCTCACTTTTCTGGCGATTGGCCCAGCAGCCACCTGGCTCAGCCGCTTGCTGGCGGAGGGCTATCTGTGGATTTACAGCCTCAGCCCCATGGTTGCAGGTGCGGTGATGGGCGCCATCTGGCAAATCTGTGTGATATTTGGTTTGCACTGGGGACTGGTGCCGATCATGCTCAACAATCTGGCCAACTTCGGTCACGACACCCTACTGCCATTACTGATGCCGGCGGTATTAGGACAGGCGGGCGCGACATTGGGGATCTTCCTGCGCACGCGTGATATCAAACTCAAAGCGATGGCTGGCTCGGCATTCACTGCCAGCATTTTTGGTATCACTGAACCCGCAGTGTATGGCGTTACGCTGCCACGTCGTCGTCCGTTTATCTTCGGCTGTATCGGTGGCGCGCTGGGTGCCGCCATTCTGGGCTTCTGGCACACCACTATTTACTCCTTTGGCTTCCCCAGTATTTTCACGTTTATTCAGGTCGTGCCCAGCACGGGTATTGATGCCAGCGTGCTGGCGTCCTTTGCCGGTGCAGCGGTCGCGCTAGTTTTCGCCTGTGCCATGACCTATGTGTTTGGTTTACGAGAGTCTGCGGCACAACCCGTTGTGGCTGAACCCGTCGCCGATCCCGCGCCTGCGACATTAACGCGCCGTGAAAGCGTGGTGAGCCCGATTGCGGGTGACGTGTTGCCGCTGGAGAAAGTCAAAGATGAAACTTTCGCCAGCGGTTTACTCGGCAAGGGCGCGGCCATTCTGCCGCACATGGGCCGCGTAGTATCGCCGGTCAATGGCGTAGTTTCCTCCATGTTCCGCACCGGACATGCGATTGGACTGACGTCAGATCAAGGCGCGGAAGTGCTGATTCATGTTGGACTCGATACCGTCAAACTCGACGGGCAATATTTCCATCCTCATGTACAAAACGATCAGCCAGTGAAAGTGGGCGATGTGCTATTGGAGTTTGATATCGAGGCGATCAAAAACGCTGGATTCGACCTCACCACACCGGTGCTGGTGAGCAACAGCGATGAATTTGTTGATGTATTAACCCTGAACAACAGCGCAGTGAGTGAAGGCTCGCCGCTGCTGGCCGTGCTGAAATAACCAAGGAGCAAGTAAATGACTACACGTTTCCCGGATGCATTTTTATGGGGTGGCGCCGTTGCCGCCAATCAGGTGGAAGGTGCCTGGCAGGAGGGCGGTAAAGGGCTATCGACCTCGGATCTGCAACCCAAAGGTATTTTTGGCGCGCGCGTTGAACGCAGCGGCAATGATTTTGGCATCAAAGACACGGCGATTGATTTCTATCATCGCTTCCCGGAAGACATCAAGCTGTTCGCAGAGATGGGCTTTACCGTTCTGCGCACCTCGATTGCCTGGACGCGTATTTTCCCGCAGGGAGATGAAGCTCAGCCCAATGAGGAGGGGCTGGCCTTTTACGATCGTTTGTTTGATGAGATGGCAAAGTACAACATCACTCCGCTAGTGACGTTGTCACATTACGAAATGCCATACGGTTTGATCAAAAAATACGGCGGCTGGGGCAATCGCATCACTATTGATTGTTTCGAACGCTATGCGCGCGCGGTATTCACTCGCTTCCAGCATAAAGTGAAGCTGTGGCTGACGTTCAATGAAATCAACATGTCATTGCATGCGCCCTTTACTGGCGTTGGATTACCGGGAGAGAGCAATCAACAGGCGATCTATCAGGCGATTCATCATCAGCTGGTGGCGAGCGGCCGCGCCGTTCAAGCCTGCCATGAGATTGTTAAGGACGGTAAGATTGGCAATATGCTGCTGGGTGCGTTGCTCTATCCGCTCAGCTGCCGTCCGTCCGATGTGTTGGAAACGCTGCAGCAGAATCGCGAGTGGTTATTCTTTGGTGATGTGCAGGTGCGCGGTGCCTATCCGGCTTACATGAAACGCTTCTTCGCCGATCGCGGAATCACCGTCAGCATCACGGATGAGGACAAACGCGACCTGCGCAACACTGTGGATTACATCTCCTTCAGTTATTACATGACCGGTTGCGTCACCACCAATGAAGAAGAGAACCAGAAAGCGCAGGGCAATATCTTGTCGATGGTGCCGAATCCGCATCTTGCCAGCTCAGAGTGGGGATGGCAGATTGATCCGGAAGGTCTGCGTATTCTGCTTAACATCTTGTACGACCGTTATCAGAAGCCGCTATTTATTGTGGAAAATGGCCTGGGTGCCAAAGATGTGGTTGAGGCCGATGGCAGCATCAATGACGATTACCGCATCCAGTATCTCAATGATCACTTAGTGCAGGTGCGGGAAGCGATTGAAGATGGTGTGGACGTGATGGGCTACACCTGCTGGGGACCGATTGACCTGGTCAGCGCTTCTAAAGCCGAGTTCTCGAAGCGTTACGGTTTCATCCACGTGGATCGCGATGATGCGGGCAACGGCACGCTGGAACGCTCGCGTAAAAAGAGCTTCTTCTGGTATCAGGATGTGATCCGTAGCCACGGCGCGGCATTGAAATAAACCCGCTAGCGGGCGCGCTGGCGCCCGTTTTTACGCCTCGTCGGCATCTTCCTGCAACGCTAACGTCTCTTTGCGAACTCGCTCAATATGGATGGTGAGAAACATGCGCTCTTCCGCCGAGAGGGCATAGAGGTATTTTTGCTGGATATGGCTGTCGATCTTCACCGCGCATTGATAAGCAATCGGATATTTGTCGCGCACCACATCATGCAATGACTCATCTTCACTGCACACGCCGCGTTTGCCCAGCATGCGCTGGGCAAAAAACTTCAAATGGTTAACGAAGCGGTTATAGCTCAGGCTGTCGGTGCGGTAATCCAGCTGCAACCGATACTTCACGATATGCAAAATCTCCTGCATAAATTGCGTCACGTGAGAGACATCGGCAAAGTCGCTGCCCAGTTGCGCGTTGACTAAGTGCAGGGCGATAAAGCCTGCTTCATCGTCAGGCAACGTCACACCAAGGCGTTTGTTGATCAGTGCCAGTGCTTCCATGCCAATCGCGAACTCTTTGGGGTAGAGCGTTTTGATCTCCCACTTCAATACATTACGAATCGGAATGCCTTGCTGATGGCGTTCAATCGCGAAATGGCAGTGATCGCATAGCGCAATCGAGAGGCTCTCATGCAGCGGCTGACCCAACTGTTGACGTGCGCTGGCGATGATTAACTCGCTGGTTGTGATGACTTCCAGCGGGATATCAGAAAGCAACTCGCTTAGCCTTCCTGTCAGGGTGTCACTCTGCAGTGCGAAGACTTTTTCAATCTGCTGCGCATCCAGCGCATCGCCCACACGCTTCTGAAAAGCCAGCCCGCGACCCATCACGACCTGTTCTTTGCCGTTCTCGCCCAGTACGACCACGACATTGTTATTGAGGATCTTCGCGATTTTCATTTTTATCAGCCCTGAAAAAGAAAAAACCTGACCCACCGGGAGGGCGGCGTGTCAGGTTTTGCCTGCGTTTGCGCGCAGTAACAATCTGGCGAGATCATAAGCCGCTCTGTGATTCCGACAAGCATACTGACCGTTAAATGTGAGACACGTCATGTTTTATTGCGTAGCGAAGCAATGGAGGAAAAACAGGGCAATGGCCCCTGAAGCCGCGTCTGCACTGATGTTGTGCAAACTGTAAGGATATTCGTAAGGAAATAGTAAAGAAATGATCAGGTTTTCTTAAAGGTTTGCGTTAAGTCGCCGATAGTACCGTAACGTCAAAATAACAGGAGTTACGTACATGGCCGGGATTTCAACTTTAGGTGTGGGTTCAGGACTGGGTTTAAGTACCATTTTGGATAAGCTGACCGCCGCTGAAAAACAGTCACTGACACCGATTTCTAAGCAGCAATCTGCCGCCACGGCGAAGCTTTCTGCTTACGGCACACTTAAAACCGCGATTCAGGCTTTTCAGACGGCTAACACCAAATTAAAGGATGCGAGTCTCTATACCGCGACCAGTACCACTTCCAGTTCGAGTGCATTTAGCGCGGATACCAATGGCAGCGCGCTGGCAGGGAAATACACCATCAGCGTAGATCATCTGGCGCAATCGCAAACGCTGACCAGCGATGCGAAAACCGATGTCAAAGCGGCTCTAGGCAGCGATGCGGCATCGCGTACCCTGACATTTGTCACTGCGGATGGCAAAGAGAAGAGCATTTCGTTAACCAAAGATCAGACATCCCTGACAGCGCTGCGTGACACCATTAACAAGTCCGATGTGGGGATCAGCGCCAGTTTGATCAAAGTGTCAGGAACCGAATACCGTCTGTCATTAACCTCGAAGGCGACGGGAACTGACCACGCAGTGACCTCTTTAAGCGTAACGGGTGATGATACGCTGCACGGTTTTGTTGGATTTGATAAATCTGATCAAGCTAACAGTCACATGATTCAGAGTGTGGAAGCGCAAAATGCCAGCCTGACCGTCAACAATGTGGCAATTCAAAGCAGCAGCAACACCATTGAAGACGCCGTGGAAGGGATTACGCTCAAGCTGAACGATCAGACGTCTGGCACTCAGACGTTGACCGTCAGCGCTGACACCAGCAAGGCGAAAAGCGCCATCACCGATTGGGTGAATGCCTACAATTCGCTGCAAGATACGATGGGCAATCTTACCCGCTACACAGCGGTGGATGCGGGTAAAGAACCGGACAGCAAAAACGGTGCACTGCTGGGTGACGGCACGCTGCGTAACATCCAGACCCAGTTAAAGAGCATTCTTGCCAACGCCTCCGGTTCGGGAGTTTACAAAACGCTCAGCCAGGCGGGTATTACCACTGATCCCACCGATGGGAAATTGAAGCTGGATGCGGACAAACTTTCCAGTGCACTGAAAGTCAGGCCTGACGCCATTCGTGATATGTACACCGGTGATGGTAAGAAAACCGGCGTCAGCACGGTATTGGATACCACTTTTACCGCGTTTCTCAGCAGTAAAGGCGTGATTCAGGGGGCGACGGACAGCATCAGTAAAAAACTGAACCAGCTGACCGATCAGTACAACACCACCAGTAAACGCATTGATGACAAAATCGCACGCTACAAAACTCAGTTCACCAATCTGGATAAAGTGGTCAGCGTACTGAATAGCACCAGCAACTATCTCACACAGCAGTTTGATAATATGACCAGCAGCAACAGCAAAAAATAATTATTCCCCGCCAATAGCGGCGTGTCAGGGCACTTTTCGGTGCCCTGCTAATTAACATCGTCATCGATTGACGTTGCATCATACTCGCCTAATAGATAAGTAGATGCTAATGTGTTTGGTGTCCCCATATTTTGCGGAGTGATTCCATGCGCGACAGTAACACCGAACCTTCTGAACCGGCAGCACCGCCACTTAATCCATCGCTGATGGAACATCTGATCAACGCACGCAAGATTTTCATTACCGGCACCGTGGATGAAAAAATGGCCAAAGAGGTGGTTCAGCATCTGCACATCCTCGCCGCTCTCAGCGATCGACCGATCACGATCTTCATCAACTCTCCTGGCGGTCATGCTGAATCGGGCGATATGATTTTTGATGCCATACGCTTTATCACACCCGAAGTGATCATGATTGGCTCAGGCTGTGTCGCCAGCGCAGGTGCGTTGATTTATGTCGCCGCCAACAAAGCAAATCGCTATGTGTTGCCCAACACCCGCTTCCTTCTGCATCAGCCTTCCGGCGGCATGCAAGGCCCCGCCAGCAATATGCAGATTTACAGCAATGAAATCGTGCGCATGAAAAATCGCCTCAATCATATTTTTGCGGATGCCACCGGGCAGGCGATTGAGAAGATTGAGCAAGATACTCAGCGTGATTTCTGGTTGAGTGCGGAGCAGGCGGTGGAATACGGTTTGGTGTCGAAAGTGATCGTCACCGAGCAAGAGATCGCTGCGCATTATCTTGCTGCTTAAATAAGCCAGTGCTAATGTCATCAACATGATTGAAAATGCGATATTCAAAGCACTGGCGGATCCGACCCGCCGTGCCATATTTGAAAAGCTGTCGGTGGGGCGCATGAATGCCACGGCGTTGCGCGACGGGATCGAGATCAGCCAATCGGCGATGTCTCAACATCTCGCGGTGTTACGGGGTGCGGGGCTGGTGCGTGAAGAGCGGCAAGGGCGCTTTGTGAACTATGAAGTCGACCCGGTTGGCATGACGTTTCTGGTCAACTGGCTAGCCAAATATCGCGCGTTTTGGCCGACACGCATTGATGCCCTGAAAAGTTTGCTGAAGGATATGGACCAATGAGTGAAGCCGAAAAATCCAACGAACTGGTACAAGAGTATCAACTGGATGCGCCGCCGGAGAAAGTGTGGCGCGCTATCAGTATTACGGAGTACCGGGAAGCCTGGCTACCCAACGCCGTATTAGCGGAGGCTGAACCTGTTGCCTGCGAACCTGGAAAATCGATCCATTACCGGTTACGTGATGACGCGCCACCTTACCTGAAGAGTGACGTGACGTTTCTGATCGCGCCCGATGACGTGGGTGGCACCCGATTGACTATTGTCCATCGCATCGATGAACTGAATTTGCAGGCCGCTAATGATGAAAATGGTCCATTGATGCTGGCGGCATAGCCTCGGGCTAATTTTTTTCGCGCGTCTTATTCCCAAAACGTACATTCCCGGCGGCCCGAAGGCCGCCAGCTTTACACGGGTTGATCAGCCTTATTCGCATCACGAGATCCTGCCGCGCCCGCACAAACTAACGCCAGCAGCACCATCACCAGCACCGGCAACATCGCCATGCGCAGACCCGCGTGTTCACCAATAAACCCCAGTCCTGGCGGTCCCACCAGAAAGGCCAGATAACCAAGCGTTGCGGCGATGGTCACGCGAATCGCGCTGTTTTTGCCATCGCCAGCTGCCGACACGGTCAGTGGGAAGCCAAGCGAAGCGCCAATCCCCCAGAACAACACTGCCGCCGCCGCCAGCCACTGGTTGTTGGAGAAAATCACCATCGCCAGACCCAATGCGGCTGAGAATGCGCTGGCGCGTAATACCAGCACACGGCCCAGGCGATCCACCACATATCCGCCAAGGAAACGTCCCACGGTCATGCCCGCAGTGAAACCCGCGTACACCAGCGTGCTTTGCGTGTGATTAAGATTATGACCATCGATCATCAGTAACGGTAGCCAGTCATTGGCAGAGCCTTCTGCCAGCGCCATCGCCAAAATCACCACCCCAAGGATCAGCAGTTGGCGATCGCGCAGCTCGCGTCCGACCTGAGCGAGGAAGCCGCCGCTGTGCGCCTGTTCATGTCGTTCGCTGTCGCTGGTGGCGGGTAAATGACGCAGGGCTGCGGAGACAATCAGCAGGTTCACCAGCACCACGAAGGCAAAGTGCCAGGTGATGCTGACATCCGCGGCTGTCATAGCAAGACCCGACAGAGCACCAATCAGCGTGCCAAAGCTAAAGAAGCCGTGAATGGTGGTCATGATCGATTTGCCAATCAGACGCTCAAACGCTGCGCCTTCAACGTTTATCACGACATCGATTAACGCTGTCCCTCCGCCCAGTAACACCAGGCTGGCGAAGACACCGTACGCGCTGTGCAGTAGAAGGGCAGCTAACATGACTGCGACGCCACTCAGCAGCAGCACAAAGCCATAACGCATGACACGGCTAGTGCCAAAGTGGGTGATGAGTTTGCCTGCCAGCAGAACGCATAACATTGAGCCACAGGAAAAGCCGAACAGGATCATGCCCATCATTTCCGTGGAAGCATGCAGAATATCGCGCATGTAAGGCGTACGACTCACCCACGAAGCCCAGGTGAAACCGGGTAAAAACATCAGGCCGTAGATCGCCCATTTACCGCGTAGCTGTTGCTGTAAATCCATATTCATCCCCATCCATAAATTATCGGAAAGGGTAACAGAAAGGCTCCCCGCGTGCGCGACGCGGGGAGAAGCAGTGATTAAAAACTCTGCCAGTCGGCGTCATTAACCACCGCTAAACGCTGTGGCTTGGGGTGCGATGGCGTACGGATGATGGTCTGTGGAACGTCAATGACATCGCTGACATGGAATTTACCGACCAGCTGATTCAGGTTACCCGCCTGCTCTTGCAGCGATTGCGAAGCGGCCGCGGCTTGTTCCACAAGGGCGGCGTTCTGCTGGGTAACATCATCCATCTGATTAACCGCTTGCTGCACCTGAACGATGCCCTGGCTCTGCTCCACGGCAGCCGCAGCGATCTCACTCACCAACTGACTCACCTGGTGAATGGCATCATTCATCACGTCCATATTGCGGCCCACATCACTGGCTTGCGTGGCACCCGATTCGGTCAAACGATGAGATTCCTCAATCAGCACTTTGATCTCGCGTGCTGCGTTGCTTGAGCGCTGAGACAGGCTGCGCACTTCACCGGCAACCACCGCAAAGCCTTTGCCGTGTTCACCGGCGCGCGCCGCTTCAACCGCCGCGTTCAAGGCCAGAATGTTGGTCTGGAAGGCGATACCTTCAATGATCGAGACAATCTCAGTTACTTTGCGCGAGCTGCCACGAATCTCGTCCATGGTCGACAGCATGGTGGTGAGCGAGGTTCCATTTTTCTCTGACAGCGCGCTGGCATTGGCTGCCAGCTGGCTCGCCTGCCGGGTGTTGTCCGCCGTTTGGCGCACCGTCTCACTGAGTTCCGTCATGCTGGCAGCCGTTTGCTCCAGCGATGCTGCTTGCTGTTCGGTGCGTGAAGAGAGATCTTCATTACCCGCTGAAATCTGCACCGAAGCGCTGCTCACGGACTGAGACGCTTTACGCACTGAAGAGAGGGCTTCAGAGACGCGCTGCATCAAAATATTGAAGGAGTGTGCCATATTGCCCACTTCATCTCGCCGGCTCTCATCGGCGCTTAAGGTCAGATCGAGGTTCTCGCTGGCCGCCAGCATGACCTTGCCAACCGCGCCCAAACTGCGGCGAATACGCATCACGGTAAACAGCGAGAAGAGACCGAAGATCACCACTGTCGCCGCGACACCTGCAACGGTGGCCCAAAAGACAAAATGGAAGGTGCTTTGATTGGTGACGCGCAATGCGTCGCCCGCAGTAATATTGAGTGCCTGTTGAGTTTGATAATCAGCGATCATCTGACGAATGGCGGCACCCACACCACTATCTCCTTCCAGCAAACTCAGGCTCACTTCATTCTGGTGAGCACGTGACGCTGTAAGAAATGCAGGTAACTGCGATGCAACGCGCTGGATGTTATCAAAAGCGACGTTAGTCAGGCGTTTGTCTTCCTCATTCGAAATATCGTTTGCCATGTAGTAATCGGTCAGCGCTTTCAGTCCATTGATTTGCTCATCGATCTGTTTTTCTACGGCAGGCATGTTGCTGTCGTGAATCTGGCTCTGGTGTTTGTACAGCGTAATGGCCAGCTGGTTACTTTGATCGATCAGTTTGCCGATGTCCTTAATCGAAGGAATGGCGTTAGTTTGCACAAATTCAAAACGGTCCTGAAATCCTGACAGTAGCGAGAGCGCAAGAATCGCCTGCAGGATGATGGCGCCAAACAACATGGAAAGGGTCAGCAAGAGACGCTGGGAGATGTTCATCTAATTATCCTTAATCTAAAAGCACCCCTGGTTCAGGAAAATCAGGGAATAGGGCAGATTAATAACCATCGGCAGAATGCGAGATTTAGTTAATTATTTTTTAGCGAGGAGTGATGGGGATCGAAAAGTTCGGGGTGAAGGTGCAACATTTTTAACCGATTAGGCACTAACGCACAGTGCCAGTAAAAAGTAGTGATTCCTGATAACGGTGATCATCGTGCCGCTGTTTCGAATTCGCAGCGGCACGAGTTGACATTTATGGCCTTCTAAACAGCGCCATGCTGCGGCCTTCCAGTTCAAAATCCTTCTCTTTGGTAATCACCAGCCCTTTTTTAGCGGTATCGGAGGTGGTGAGTTCCAGTACCCAGCCGCCTTCGCCAAATTGTGGGATGCGGAAGGGCACGTTGCCTTCAAACGGATTGAACAGCATCAACACATCGTGCCAGATGCCCTCTTCGGTTTGCAGATCCGGACGGCCAATGTAGACGCCAAGCGTGCTGCCCTCATCCCATTGGTCTTCCTGCTGGAAGCCGCCGCCAGCGTTAAACCACTTAATATCCATGCCGTCGCGCCAGTTTTCACGGCGCAGCAACGGCTGTTTCGCTCTCAACGCCAGCAGATGGCGAGTGAATTCGCGTAATGCATCCGCGGACTCCGGCAAGTTTTCCCAATGCAGCCAGGAGATTTCACTGTCCTGACAATATCCGTTGTTGTTGCCCATTTGGCTGCGGCCAAACTCGTCGCCCGCCAGCAGCATCGGCGTGCCGTGTGAGAACAATAACGTAGCCAGGAAGTTACGCTTTTGCCGCTCACGCACCGCGTTGATGCCTTCGTCATCGGTAGGGCCTTCCGCGCCGTAATTATAGGAGCGGTTATCGTTGTGACCGTCGTTGTTATCTTCACCGTTCGCGTCGTTATGTTTCTCGTTGTACGACACTAAATCGTTGAGCGTGAAGCCATCATGCGCGGTGAGGAAATTGATGCTGGCCCATGGACGACGGCCACGTTGATCATAGAGATCGCCTGAGCCGAGCAGACGTGCAGCAAAGTCGGTAGAGACGTTGTCGCCTTTCCAGTATTCACGCACCGTATCGCGATATTTATCATTCCATTCTGCCCAGCCTGGTGGGAAGCCCCCAACCTGATAGCCACCGGGGCCGATATCCCAGGGTTCGCCAATCAGTTTTAATTTCGACAGCACCGGATCTTGCGTCACAGCATCGAAGAAGCCGCCACGCTGATCAAAACCTTCCGGTTCGCGCCCGAGAATAGTGCCCAAATCGAAGCGAAAACCGTCGATATGCATCGATTCCGCCCAGTAGCGAAGTGAATCCATCACCATCTGCAACACGCGTGGATGGGAGGTGTTCACGGTGTTGCCAGTACCGGTATCGTTGATGTAGTAGCGATGCTGATCCGGCAAGGTGCGGTAATAGGAGAAGTTATCGATGCCTTTAAACGACAGCGTCGGTCCTAATTCGTTACCTTCCGCCGTGTGGTTGTAAACCACGTCGAGGATCACTTCGATACCGGCGTCGTGGAAGGCGCGGACCATGTCACGGAAGCCCTGAATGCCGCGCGGACCAAAGTAGCGCGAGGCCGGGGCAAAAAACGCCAGTGAGTTGTAGCCCCAGAAATTTTTCAGCCCTTTATCGAGCAGATGCTGATCGTCCGGGAACCAGTGCACCGGCAATAGCTCAACCGAGGTGACACCGAGACTTTTGATGTACTCGACGGTGGCTTTGTTGCTCATGCCATCGTAAGTGCCGCGCATTTCAGGGGGCACTGCCGGGTTCAACTGGCTGAAGCCCTTAACGTGTGTCTCATAGATAACGGTCTGCGACCACGGGATAACCGGGCGATTGCGGTCCTGCCAGTCAAATTCGTTGGGATCGATCACCCGGCATTTTGGCGTAAAGGGCGCGCTGTCACGTTCATCGAAAGTCAGGTCTTTATCTTCATGCAGCAGGTCATAAGCAAAATGCGCATCGTTCCACTGGATGTCGCCGCGCAGCTCACGAGCATAGGGGTCGAGCAGCAGTTTGTTGGCGTTGAATCGATGGCCGTTTTCCGGTTCAAACGGACCATGCACCCGGTAGCCGTAAAGTGCACCGGGCTGCAGACCGGGAATGTAGCCATGCCAGACTTCATGGGTATTTTCCGGCAGATCAAAACGCGCGATTTCGTGCTGACCGCTCTCATCGTAAAGACACAATTCCACACGCTCGGCGAACGCTGAAAACAGGGCAAAATTGACGCCCTCGCCATCATAATTTGCGCCAAGCGTTTGACCCGAACCCGCGATAATTTCTAAAGGCTTTGCGTTAGACATTCATTCCTCTCCATCCAATGAACAGAAATACAGGCTTGTTATTAACTGGCAATCAGCACCAGTGGCGCGTAAGGCGGTAAGTTATCTAAAGAAAGTTGTTCGTTAAGCGCTAAGGTTGCACCACTTAACAGATTGCGATAGTGCCGGTGGGCCAGTGACTCAGGTAAGGGAATGGACGTTTCAGCCCAGGAAGTGCCCTCCAGCATTAAACGAGGCGCCACAACGATGAGGCTGTTTTCACTGTCCTGTCGCGCATAGGCAATCAGGTGCTCTGGATGCGCGCCTGTGGCGTACAACGGTTGATAATCGCCGAAACGGAATAGCTGCGGCTTATCCAGACGCAGGTGTAATAAGCATGCGATGACCTGCTGTTTGAGTTTGCCGCTGCGCCAGTCAGAGGGCTGAGTGAAATCAGGACGGCTGCGATCAACAAGTTGCGCCTCCAGCACGGCGTAATCGGGCTCACGGCGGTTATCGGGATCGACGAGGCTGAAATCCAGCGCTTCGCTGCCCTGATAAATATCCGGGACGCCTGGTGCGGTGAGCTTAATCACGGTCTGTGACAGGCTATTAACCAGGCCGGCATCAACGAAAGGTTGAATGGCTGTGACGAAGTCCGTCAGGAAAGCTGAATTTTCTGCAGATAGCAGATGTTTTGCATATTCAAGCACCGCCTGCTCGTAAGTTTCATCGCCATCCGCCCAGTCAGTGCGCAGCTTGGCTTCACGCAGCGCTTTCTCCACAAACGGTAAAAAACGTGCCTCAAGGGTACGCAACCCGTCGTGGTCATCTGGTCGTAAGGTCGTGGGCCACGCACCGGCCAGCGCCTGATACAGCATCCATTCTACCGCCGGTTCGGGGGCCGGGCCTTCGTTCAGGGTGAGCACTTTGGATTGATTCAGCTCCCGCCAGCGCGTGACGTTCTCTGCCCAGAGTGCGGGTGCTTCGCTCAGTGAATAGAGTCGGGCACGGGCATCTTCCCCACGTTTGGTATCGTGGGTTGACGTCGTCGAAAGTGCGTCGGGTTGATGATGTAACCGGGTTTGCATCTGCTGGTGGAAGTGTTCCACAGAGAAGGGGTGCGGCAGCGGTTCCGCGCCGACTTCGTTGATGGCAAGAATGGCGTGATTACGAAAGAACAGTGTGTCCTCGACGGATTTTGCCATCAACGGGCCGGTGAGCTGCTGGAAGCGGGTACGGAATTCAGCGGCATCCTGTTCACTTTGTTCCGATATCGCGCCCAGCAAAATGGCCTGCAGGAAACTCAATGCAGCGGGAAACGCACTGAACTTCACCGCTTCCAATACCTGTTGCAGAAGTGCTTCGCCCGCCAATGGCATGCCCGCCGGGCGACCATAGGTGCGGTAAACCGGGAAGGCGATCAGCATCTCGCGCAGGGCGACATGTAACTCTGCTTCGCCAAAATTGCGCTGCTCTGAATGCGCCACGACTGTCGCTAACGCGAGCAGGCGTGAAAATTCCCCGGCAAAATTGCGATCAACCATCAATTCACGGGCGGCGCGCAGACCAGCACTGACATCATTCCGCTCTTCGGTGACGGCTTCATAGGCCAGATGCAACGCATCAATTTGGGTATCGTCGATTAATGCATGTGAAAGTGCAGCGATAAACTCATAGCCGGTGGTGCCGGAGATCGGCCATTCAGACGGGATCTGCTCCTCATCCGCCAGAATCTTCTCTACCGTAATATAGCAATCCTCACCTGCGGCTCTGCGCAGACGCTGTAGATACCCCTGCGGATCGGCCAGACCATCAACGTGATCAACGCGTAAACCACTCACAGCACCGCTGTGAACCAGTTCCAGAATCAGTGCGTGTGAGGCGTTGAACACGGCTTCATCCTCGACCCGAACGCCGACCAGTCCGGTGATTTCAAAGAAGCGCCGGTAGGAGAGATCCTTTCGTGCATCGCGCCAGTTGATCAGCTGCCAGGGCTGCTGTTGATGCAATTCGGCAATCGCTGCGCGATCGTTGATGGCCAGCACCTCATCGGCGCGTCCTTGCCAACTGGCAGGCGTCAGCGGATAGAAGCTGTCGTAGTAAGCCAGCGCCGGATGGCCGGTTTGCGGATGGGGCTTAATGCTCAATTCGTCGTTTTGCAGCACGCGTTCAAAATCTTCGCCGAGGAACGGCAACGTCAGGCGACGCGACCAATCGATATCGAAATAGCGCGCATACTGACTGTTTTCGCCATGCTCAATCACATCGCGCCACCAGGCATTTTCCAGTGATGCCGCCATATGGTTTGGCACGATATCCAGAATTAAACCGAGGCCGGTCTGCTGTAATGCCGTCGACAGTCGGTTAAAACCGTCACGTCCGCCCAGCGCAGGATCGATTTCATTGGCATCAGTGACATCGTAGCCGTGCGTGGAATCGGTGGTGGCAGTGAAGATAGGTGAGGCGTAAAGATGGCTGATACCTAGCCGCTGCAAATAAGGTAACAAGGTGATGGCGCGGTCAAAGGTCATGCCGTTGCGGAACTGAATACGGTAGGTCGCTGAAGGAATCGTCATGCTTTTTCTCCCTGTGCCAGACGCACCACAATGGCATGTTGCGGCAACACATCATTCTCCTGCGGCCAGGCAAAGAGGGTTTTGCCTGCCATAGTGGGTAAGGGCTGCGCCTGCTTACTGATATTCAGCGCCAATGAGAGTTCGCCCTGCGGGAACTGCCAACTCACCGCGATAAAACCTTTGGCCGTTTTCAGTACTTTGCCACTGTGACCGCCCGCCGTGGCGAGCAGCGGCACAATGTGGCGCTGACGCAAGGCCAACAATTGCTGAGTGAACGCCAGCCAGGCTTTGCCTTTCTCACTCTCCAGTTTGCTCCAGTCGAGTTTCGAGCGGTTAAACGTCTCTTCCGCATTGGGATCGGGCACACTGTCGTCGTGGCCCGCATGGCCGGTAAACTCGCGGGCGCGTCCTTCACGTACCGCTTTAGCCAAATCACCATGAAAATCGGTGAAGAACAGGAACGGGTTGGTTTCGCCATACTCCTCGCCCATAAACAGCAGCGGGATATGCGGTGACAGTAACAGCGTGGCCAGCAGCACTTTGGTGCGGTCGGTGCCTGCCAGCGTGATTAAGCGGTCACCCTGCGCACGATTGCCGACCTGATCGTGGTTCTGGATAAAATCAACAAAGGCAATCGGAGGCTGTGCCGCACTGGGCACGCCGCGCCGTTGACCACTCTGCGGCGAGATTTCCCCCTGATAGGCAAAACCTTCAGTCAGAATGCGTGCAATCAGCTTTTCAGGTACGTCGGCGAAATCCTGGTAGTAGGCATGGGTTTCACCGGTGGCAAACACATGAATGGCATTGTGGAAATCGTCATTCCATTCACCGGTGAACAGCGGTGCATGGCCCTGCTTGTCGCGTGGGTGCAGGAAGGTGACATTGCGCGAATCTTCCGTGGTGAGATGGATAGGGCGATCCGTGATCTCACGGCGGATGCGTTCAGCAATTTCAATCAACGCATGTTTGCTGGAGGTATCTTCGATTTGATCGATGGCATCAAAGCGCAGGCCATCGAGGTGATATTCCTGCAACCAATAGAGTGGCGCTTCAACGATGTAACGACGTGCAGCATCAACATCATAAGCGATGCCTGCGCCCCAGGGTGTCATGCGCTCTTTGTGGAAGAAATCAGGGGCCAGCAGCGGCAGATAATTCCCTTCAGGGCCAAAGTGATTGAGCACAATATCGAGCACCACCGACAGGCCGTGTCCATGTGCAGCATCCACAAAGGCTTTGAAATCATCCGGCGAGCCGTAAGCGGAGTGCGGTGCGTACAGCAATACGCCGTCATAGCCCCAACCGCGATTGCCCCCAAACTGCGACACCGGCAACACCTCAATCATGGTAATGCCAAGTGCTTTTAAATAGGGCAAGCGGGTAATCGCGGCCTGGAAAGTGCCTTCGGAGGTAAAGGTACCGATATGCAGTTCGTACACCACGGTTTCTTGCCAGGCGTGTCCATGCCAATCCGTGTGCTGCCATGCATAATGACGAGGATCGACGACCACGGAAGGGCCATTGACCCAGGATTGTTGCGCGCGAGCGGCGGGATCGGGCACCACCGTGCCATCCGCCAGTACAAAGTTGTAAGTCGCACCAGGTTGTATGCCGCCCAGTTGCCGTTGATACCAGCCATCGTCCGAGGCTGACATAAGGTGATCGCCATCGGCGAGACGCAAGGTAATCTGTTGCTGACCCGGTGCCCACAAGCGGAATAGCACGCTGCCATCCGCCTGAATCTCAGCTCCCCAGGATTTCTTAAATGATCTGAATTCCATTCAATTGCCTCGTTTAACCCTCGCAAGGGCAATGGACGACATCAAGCGGTCTACGTTCCGTTTAAAGATGCTGGCTGAGTACGATTTATAGTGGGACGACACGACAAGACTGAGAACAGATCATAGTCGATATTTTGCGCTTTTCTGGCGCGAACAGATGGGTTTAGGAAATTATCGACGCCTTACGCTTCGCTAATCAGGGAGGTGAATAGAAGAAAGGCGACCTGATGGTCGCCCCGAAGATTATGCTGGTTTGTGTTGCTGGACCTTGCGGCCGCGCTGCTTACGTAATTTATCAATCAGCTTATGCGCCTCCGCTTTGGTGGCGACAGCAGGTGAAGAGCCTTTCAGCGGTTTACGCGCGGTTTCACTCAACGTTAGCACCGTAATCAAACCGATAATTCCGGCACCCATCATGTAATAAGCGGGCATCATCGCATTGTGCGTGGTATCCACCAGCCATGCAGTGATTAACGGCGTAGTGCCGCCGAACAGTGACACGGAGAGGTTAAAGCCGATCGCTAATGCGCTGTAGCGAATATCGGTGACAAACAGGGCCGGTAATGTGGCGGGCATGGTGCCGCTAAAGCAGGTATGCAATAAACCTAATACCGCCAGACCGGCAAATACCAACATCATATTGCCAGAACCAATCAGCATATAGCTGGGAATAGCCAGCAATATTAAGCCCAGAGCCCCTAAGCCAATGACCGGCTTACGGCCCATACGGTCGGTTAAATGTCCCCACATCAACGTCAATGGCATCATAATAAACATAATGACCATCACTAACATGAGCCCGGATAATTCACTCATACCCAATACGCCGGTCAAATAGCTGGGCATATAAGCAGTCAACATATAATTGGATACGTTAAATAACAGTACCAGGCCAATACATTTCAACAGCGGTTTACTCTGTACACGCAGCATCTGCAGCAAGGTCAGTTGAGGCTTATTGTGCTCAAGCTCTTCGCGCTTATCCATGTGCTCTTTAAATGCCGGTGTCTCTTCCAGTTTCAGGCGAATATAGAGACCAAATAATCCCAGAGGTGCCGCCAGGAAAAAGGGAATACGCCAGCCCCAATCCATCATGGCTTGATGCGGTAATAGTGCAATCATGCCGGTGACCAGACTGGCACCGAGCAGATAACCCGCCAGTGTGCCGAATTCCAGGAAGCTCCCCATAAAGCCACGGCGCTTATCGGTGGAGTATTCCGCGATAAAGGTCGCTGCGCCACCGTATTCGCCGCCGGTGGAGAAACCCTGCACCAGACGGGCCACCAGCAACAGGATCGGGGCGGCAATGCCAATACTGGCATAACTGGGAATCAGGCCGATGCAGAAGGTGCCGATCGACATCATGATCATGGTGAAAGCGAGCACTTTCTGCCGCCCAAAGCGATCACCTAACGGCCCAAATACCATTCCCCCGATTGGACGAACTAAAAACGCGGCGGCAAAGGTGCCGAAAGAGGCGATTAATTGCGCGGTATTACTGGCGCCAGGAAAAAAGACCTGGCCAATAATCACGGCAAGATAGCTATATACGCCAAAATCAAACCATTCCATGGTGTTGCCTAATGCAGCAGCACTCACAGCGCGTTTTAATAATTTGTTATCGATGACCGTAATATCATCAACGGTTAAGTCAGATTGTTTAGAAGTCGTTCCGGTGCTCATAAACCTCCATGAGTAAAATTAGAGCGATCTTATAGCTTTCGCAGCCGAACAATTCACCTATGGAAATGAAAGCTATAAGAGGCTGAAAGGCGGACACCTTAGGTAATCTCTTTAAGATGTGCAAGTTTGTGACATATATCCTTGCATTAAAGCGTAGCGATGAAGGTATATTCTGTCAAAGTGCTCTCAAGGTGAAATAATTGATTGTGTCGTGGTGGAGGGGGTGGGTTTTATTCTGCGCTATATTATGCGGTGACACTGTGCTAGTGAGTTAATTATGCTGCAGTCATTCACGCCGCATAAGATTCAGCGGCACAAGGCGGGTGAAGGAAAATCATTTGAACAGCGCATTCACGATGGAGGTAAATACTGACCCTGTAACGAAAGCATGATGAGTAATATAGTCTTGATTTTGGACATCCGCTAACCGCTTTAACGCCGCTTCAGGCGTCACTGCTTCGACCTCTTCATCTAACTTTTTATAGCCTTGTGAAATGAGTAAGACAGCGCTTTCAACATCAGAGCGTTCCAGTGTCGCCACGATTTGTTCTTTGCGATAAAAAATGAATTCTGGCATAGCACTTTCCCGGTTCAACCTGTGTGGCCCCCATTATAGTGCCGAATGGACATAAAATGTATCCGTGCACGCCGCCTGGCTAAGCCATCACTCATTTTACAGAAACATTTTCATCGCGTTTAATCACATCCAATCTTTAATTAGCTTCTCATAAAGATTTTCAGCTTCAGCCAATCGACTCAGCAAACAATATTCATCGGTTTGATGTGCCATCGTGGGTTCACCTGGACCGAGAATCATACACGGCGGATTGCCGAGTGCGGGCAGCAATAGCGACGCATCCGTAAAGTAAGGCACGACTTTGGCATCAAGTGGCCGATCAAACAGCGGTTGGCAATGGCGGTAAACGGATTGTACCCATTGGTTTTCTTCAGAACTCAACACTGCCGGCAGATCGACAAGGGTGGTGATCGTGACAGCCTCACCCAAGAGAGAAGCCAACTGCTGTCGGACTGTAGCGTGTTGCAAATTCGGTGCACTGCGAATGTCGACATCAAAAGCGGTGCGGTCCGGAACAGAATTGATATTGAGTCCGCCCTCAATACGCCCAACATTCAACGTGGGCTGCTTCATTAATGGATGCGGTGCGCCGGGAGAAAAGTGACGAATTTTCCCCAGCGCATCTGCGGCCAGATAAATGGCATTGATACCCAGTTCTGGCATTGCGCCGTGTGCCGTTTTACCGTGGGTTTCACAGCGCAACCACAGTGCACCTTTATGGCCAATGACCGGATAGTTAGCCGTGGGTTCCCCAACAATCAATGCGCCGATTTCAGGCAAGTTGCCCGCTTCAATCAATGCCCGCGCACCATCACAGCCGGTTTCTTCCCCACCCGTAATCATCAACACCACGCCGCGGCCCGCTTGAATCGCCGCTTTTTGCTGCACGCAGGCAATGGCGAAAGCGGCTACCGCTGCTTTCATATCGCTCGCGCCACGGCCGTACAGGCGATCGCCGTCGATATCGCGACCAAAAGGGTCGAATTGCCATGGCTGATTGCCCAGCGGGACGGTGTCGAGATGACCGGTAAACGCGAGCGGTTTTCCTGCGGAGGTTCCCGCTATACTGGCAATCAGGTTGACCCGATCCGAACCAAATTGCGTGAGCGCGATGTCAAAACCTTGCTCCGCGAGCCAGTCTGCCAGGAAATGCATGCAGTCGGCTTCATTGCCAGGCGGATTGATGGTGTTAAAGCCCAGCAGTTGCTGGGCGAGTTCAAGTGACTTTGGTGGCATGTCAAGGGCGCTCCGTCAGCCAATCGAGGCAGTTCAGCCACAGTTGGCGATACCCTTTCCATTGAGAAAACGCTTCTGGTAACCAATGGGCGGACATATCGCTGGTCCAAACCAGAGAACGGCCATTTTGATACTCTCGTACTGCCAGCAAAGGATGAGCCGTACCCGCAACGGTGGCGATCAGTGTGCCTTCAGGCTGCATCTCGACCTCGTTATATCCCAGCAACCAGGGCCAATCGCCTGGAATATCTGCCAGCACTTTGTGTGACGTTGTCACCTCGGCGTAGCTGCCCTCCGGCGTCTCTATACGGTCATCCCAGGCGAGGCAGCGCACCGGCAACACTTTTTCCACCAGCGTATTACGGTAACGAGCACCGCCATTGATGCCCTGGAAACTGTAATAGCCGCCAATCATCATCAGAGCCCCACCTGCTGCTACATAATCGTGGATTAGCTTAAGACGATTGGGCGTACGACGGCTTTTCAGCCACGTATCCGGATGCAAAAGCAAAGTATTGGCGCCAATATCAGAGAGGATGATCGCATCCCACTGCTGTAAGGCTTCAAGCTCCAGAGGAAACTCAGTGGCCGCCGCGTGGGCAGGCATATGTGTAATGGCATAATCGCTATCTTGTAATGCCGCCATAAAATCGACGGCGCCGCTATGCCAGGTGGCGGTGGCGAACTGATCAAAGCCTTTCACATGGGTCGAGGTACTGGTCCAGGATTCTCCAACCAGCAAAACGTTCTTCTGCATAACGCGTCTCCGTTTATCCGCCAAATACTCGCTGCGGATTACCAATCATTAAGGTTTCAAGTTGTTCACCGCTAACGCCATGACGTTTCAGGCGCGGGACGAAATGTTTGAGAATGTAGCCATAACCGTGGCCACCGTAACGCGTCAGCATGGTTTTCAGGAACACATCCTGCGACATCAAAATCTGCTGGATATAGCCGTCCTCTATCAGTTCGCAGATGGCGCGTGCGTTCTCTTCATCGGATGGCGATTGGGCAGATTCGTCGGCGTAGTAATAACTCATGCCAATCATGTCGTACTCCAGAAAAACGCCGCGTTTAGCCAGTTCTCGCTGGTAGGGTTTGTCCGCAAAGCTGGGGTTCATATGGCACAGCACGGTATGACGCAAATCAGCCCCTTCCTGCTCAAGAATATCCAGCACCTTATGACCGAGCCGCTCCCAGCCAGGTAAGTGCACCTGGATGGGGACGCCGGTTGCTGCGCTGGCGCGACCGGCAGCACGCAGTGACTTCTCTTCATCGGGGGTGAAGCGACTGGAAATACCGATTTCGCCGATCAAACCGGCAATGACGTCAGGTTTTTCATCTGCTCCACCGAGGTCATAGATGAGCTTGTCAGTCAGCTGCTCAACGCTGATGCTTTTGACCCATTCGGGATGTGAAGGCTCCAGATAAAGTCCAGTGCCCATCACGATGTTTAAACCCGTTAAGCGCGCAATTCGCTGTAATCCTTTGGGATCGCGTCCAATACCGATATTGGTAGGATCCACCACCGTTTCACCGCCCAGTGCGCGGTACTTCATTAATTCTTCGATGGCGGTGTCAGTATCGAACAACTGGCAATTATCGCGGCTCATCAACGGATTCATCGACAGTTCACCGAGGTTCTCCATCTTCACTGGCATTTCGGCAATGTGACGATCGCTGCAACAGCAGGGAGGCACCCATTTGCCAGAAGCATCCAGCAATATGTGCTCATGCATTAAGGTGACGCCCATCTTAGCCACCGGCATTGGGCCGAGTACCGTCATCACCTGACCGCTACGTACGCCCACAGGAAGAGGGTCCGCATGACGGAAAATTGATCCTTTCATTGATTATCCTTTTGCGGGTGAGCGAGCAGGGTTGAGGATGCGAGTATTGAGCCAAATCGCCAGTAAGATGATTGTGCCGGTCGCGATCTGCGTATAAAACGGCGAGATATGCGACAAGATCAGTCCATTCTGGATAATGGCAATCGACAATGCGCCCAACAGCGTGCCAATGATAGTGCCAAATCCGCCAAATAAACTGGTGCTGCCAAGGACTACCGCCGCAATCACCTGCAGTTCAAATCCTTCACCCTGATTGGACGATCCGCTGCCGAGACGCGCCGTGATAATCATGCCTGCCAGCGCGGCCGCCATGCCGCTGAGGATATACACCTTCATGGTTACCGCTTTGGTATTAATGCCGCTACGGCGCGCGCCTTCTGCGTTGGCTCCGATGGCCGTAACATAGCGACCAAAACGCATGTGATTCAGCAAGACGTGCCCGGCCAGCAGAATCACAATGCCGATTAGCGCAGGCATGGGAATGCCCAGCACCCAAGCGCGGCCCATAAAGGTGAATAGGCTGTCGGCGGGAACCGGAATCGAATAGCCCTGGGTAACCAGCAGCGCAATACCGCGCACCACGGCCAGCGTGGCTAGTGTGACAATAAAAGCGGGTATCCCTTCAAACGCGATAAAGAAGCCGTTGATGGCTCCGACCAAACCGCCCAATAGTAGTCCACCGATCAACACCACAGGCCACGGTAGTCCCCAATTGTTGAGTGCAATGGCAGAAAGCGCACCGACCAGCGCCAGTGTCGACCCTACAGACAAATCAATACCGCCAGTGGTGATCACCAACGTCATTGCCGTCGCGACAATCAGCAGCGGGGCGCTTTGCCGAATGATATTTAGCCAGTTAGTGCTGGTGAGAAAGTTACTGGTGATCAGCGAAAACACCACGCAGCAAAAGATAAAAAACAGCGCAATGCTCACCACGCCTGAGTGGTTATGCAACAGGCGGCGGGGCAGCGAGTGTTGGATCATGCGTGAACTGCTTAGATTCATGATACTCATCCTGTTTCCTCAATGTGCTGCTGCTGAATGAGCAGTGAATTTTTCACCCACGATCAGGTTAACGATGTCGCTGAGGCTGGTATCCGCCACGCGGCGATCGGCCACGTTGGTGCCTTCGTACATCACCATGATGCGGTCACACACCAGGAACAGATCCTGTAAACGGTGGGTAATCAGGATCACGCTCACCCCGCGCGCTGAAACACGACGTATCAGTTCCAGCACCGCCTCCACTTCAGCTACAGCGAGAGCGGCGGTAGGTTCATCCATGATCAGCACTTTGGGTTCGAACGCCGCCGCGCGGGCAATAGCAATAGCCTGCCGCTGCCCACCTGAAAGATTGCGTACCAGCAGGCGCGTATCGGGAATGGAAATCCCAAGGCCTTTCAGCATTTCGCGTGCTTCTGCATGCATTTTGGTTTGATCGAGAAAGGGAATACCGAGCACGGATTTCATCGGCTCGCGGCCCATGAATAAATTCCCCGCCACATCAACCGTGTCGCACAGGGATAGATCCTGATAGACCATCTCAATATGACAGCGGCGTGAATCGGCAGGGTTACTGAAGTGTTGTTGTTCACCGTCGATGCGAATGGTGCCGCTGGTGGGGATTACGGCACCGGACAACACTTTGGTGAGCGTCGATTTGCCGGCACCGTTATCGCCAACCAAACCGAGTACTTCCCCTGGCGCAAGCTGAAGATTTACCCCGCGCAAAGAGCGAATCGAACCGTAGGTTTTGGTGATATTGACCATTTCAACCCGGGCCGGAAGAGCTTGTAATTGCTGCATTGGACAACTCCCATCAACACTTGTGGGAAATGTTTGCCCTGTCGGGAAAAGTGCATATCCGGCACGATCTACAATCTAGTAAACCGGTTTACCCGCCAGATAAGACTTTTGTTTAAACCAACAGGGCAAACGCTACAATGATATTTACTCGCCAGTGGTGACATTGCAGCATCCATGCCAGCCTGCGTTGCAGGCACTTCACTTTCGGCTAACTTGTTGTAAATCATCACGAGTTTCGTGAATATCAAGTAAACCGGTTTACTCACTATAACGCGATTAAAAAAATCAGCTCACTTTTTGCGCCATTATTGTGCGCTTTTGCATCATTTTGGGACGCCGTTAACAAATCCAATAGAATCACGCCCAATCCATTCCACGGGCAAACGGGTTTCGTTCGGGATGCCGGTTTCATCATTGAGCAGGCGCAGCATAATACTCACCGCCGTATGTCCCAATTTGCGAGCAGGTTGGCGGATTGTGGAGATCCGTGGATGTGTCAGGTCGGTGTAATTGGCATCGTCAAAGCCCACCAGCGAGAGGGCAGCGGGAGCCTGCAAGCCGCTGGCGCGAAGACCATCTAGCAATCCCAGCACCAGATAATCACTGGCGGCAAACACGGCAGTGGGGCGTTGTGCACAGCTGAAAAGTCGTTTGAGCGCCTGCTGGCCAAATTCGCGCGCATAGTTGCCATACATCACCCATTCGGGAGGAATGGCTAACCCGGCCTGTTGCATCGCGGTGCAAAAACCCTGATAGCGCTCGCGTACGCTCATCAGTTGTTCTGGCCCGCCGATGAAAGCGATCTGGGTGTGTCCGGCAGCAATCAATTGTTCCGTTGCCATACGCCCACCTTGCACATTGTCGGCAAACACTTTGGGCACCGTACTGCCGGGAATATCTTCATCCAGTAACACCACATGACGCTGGCGCTGAATTTCCTGCCGTAGTACGCCGTTATCGGGACGGTTAGTGGTGAACAGCAGGCCATCAACCTGACGCGTATCCAGCCAGCGGATAAACTGCGCCTCCTTTTCCGGATTATTACGCGTGATACAAAGCACCAGACTATAGCCTCGCGCCGATGCTGCCTCTTCAGCCGCATCAGCCAGTTCTGCAAAGAATGGGTTGGTGATATCCGGCAATACCAATCCCAGGGTTTCACTCCCACCTTTACTCAGACGACGTGCCAGGCTATTGCCACGATAATCAAGGGTGTGAATCGCGCTTTCGATGCGATCAATGGTCTCCTGAGGCAGCACAATACTGTGGTTCATGTAGCGGGATACCGTGGCTTTTGACAGTCCCGCCAGTTTCGCGACATCCGATAACAATACGCGTTTTGTACTCATGAATTCCGCTCTCAATCCCCAGGTGGCTTATCTGTAACACAGTTAAGCGTGACTGATACAGTGCTTTCCTTTTTGCGTGGATGGATAAATAACACTTGACAAAAAAATCGACTGGGAGAATTGTATAAACCGTTTACCGCAGTACCGGGAATAACTTCCCAACCTGATTCACACTATTTCACCCCGTACTCCCAGCGGATGGGATACCGAAATAGTTGAACCGGGTGGCATCAAAAACACAGCGTCAGGCCTGTGTTCTGTTTTATTTCATCGATATTTGCCAGCCAACATAACCTCTCAGCGTGAAAGCGCTGTGAAACGCTGATTATTATTTATTCCCGACGAGGAAAACATGATGTCATCTTTCACCGGAAAACTGCGTTCAATGGTTCTGGCCACAGCATTACTTTCATCAGGTTCGCTTTTTACATTAGCCCATGCCGCGCCCACTTATGCATTAGTACAAATTAACCAGCAGGCTCTGTTTTTTAATCTGATGAATCAGGGGGCTCAGGAAGCGGCTAAAGCCAGTGGTAAAGAGCTGGTGATTTATAACGCGAACGATAATCCTGTGGCACAAAACGATGCCATTGAAAACTATATTCAACAAGGCGTGAAAGGCATCTTAGTCGATGCCATCGATGTTAACGGCATTATGCCGGCGATTAAAGAAGCAGCCGCAGCGAAAATCCCGGTGATTGCGATTGATGCTGTATTACCAGCAGGCCCGCAAGCGTCGCAGGTTGGGGTGGATAACCTTGAAGGCGGTAAAATCCTCGGTAAATATTTTGTCGATTACGTGGCAAAAGAGATGGGGGGTAAGGCGCGCTTAGGCATTGTTGGTGCATTGAACTCAGCGATTCAAAACCAGCGTCAGAAAGGGTTTGAAGACACCATTAAAAGTAACAGCAAAATTACTGTTGCTGATGTGGTAGATGGTCAGAACATTCAGGATAACGCGATGACAGCGGCGGAAAACCTGATCACCGGTAATCCAGACCTCACCGCGATTTACGCCACCGGTGAACCGGCACTGCTTGGTGCCATTGCGGCCGTGGAAAACCAGGGACGCCAGAAAGATATCAAGGTGTTTGGTTGGGATCTGACCGCGAAAGCCATCAGCGGGATTGACGGCGGCTATGTGACGGCGGTGCTGCAACAGGATCCGAAAAAGATGGGCGAAGAGGCGCTGAAAGCACTTAACGCCATCAATGAAGGAAAAGCTGTCAATAAAACGATTCTGGTGCCTGCCACCGTGGTAACCAAAGCGAACGTGGATACTTATCGTCCGCTGTTTAAATAAGTGCGTCGTTGCGAGAGGTGGCCGGAAGGCCACCGTTAAAGGCCCACGGCCAGCAGTGCTCTGAGTTCACACTCAGTTGGAAAGGCTTTCAGTGTTCCGGTACGGCTCACGGTAATGGCGGCCGCCGCGCTGGCATGCTGCAGCGCGAGGGCATCGGGCGCGACACCGCGCAGTAAGGCCGAAGCAAGTAGCACCGCCAGGAACGTATCGCCTGCTCCGGTGCTATCTACGACCTGAATCGGTGTTGCCGGGCAAAAATGGTGTTGGGCATCGGTGATCAGTTCAGCACCTGCGGCGCCCTGAGTAATAACCAAAGTGGGAATACCAACAGGTTGCAGCAGTTCGGCTTCATGTTGATTGACCACGGCAATATCGACCAGCGGCCACAAATCGGCAAAGTCCGGGTTGGCGGGGGAAGGATTAAATACGGTGATGAGCCCATGATTTTTTGCCCAGCTAAACAGGGCGCGTGTCTTATCAACGGAGAAATTACCTTGCTGTAACAGAATATCGCCAGCTGAGGCATCCGCTAAATGCGCCAGGATAATATCCAGCGTTAGCGCTTCGGCTGCTGCCATGGTGGTAATAATCGCATTGTCGCCGTCGTGACTGGTAAAAATGATTGAGGTGTCACTATGTTCAGAAATACTATTTTGAGGATTTAACGTTAATTTTTCGCTTTGCATGCAATCGCGAATCCACTGGCCGTTAATATCGTTACCGGTGGCGGCTATTAATTGTGTATCGATACCGCAGCGGGAAATGACAATCGCCTGATTAGCGCCTTTTCCGCCGATATCTTGCGATGATTTTACGCCATGAATGGATACGCCTTTTTGTGGCAATTCATGAATGGACCAGGTTTCATCAACCACAATATTACCTGCAACATAGACACGCATAGGTTTCTCGTTAATAAGGTGAAAGAGATGGCTTCTATATCAGCAGAAAAAAGTAACGCGATACAAGATATTTTTTCACGTAAGAAAGCGGTGATTGGCGTTATTCATTGTGATGCCTTTCCCGGCGCGCCGAAATATCGCGGTAAACCTGTGAGAGATATTATCGATCGCGCCCTGCGTGACGCGGAAAACTACCTTTCAGGCGGCGTACATGGATTGATCGTTGAAAATCATGGCGATATTCCTTTTGCGAAACCTGAAGATATTGGTCCGGAAACAGCAGCATTCCTGGCGGTTATCACAGAAAAAATTCGCGAACGCTTTGGCGCACCGCTTGGCATTAACGTATTAGCCAATGCCGCTATTCCCGCAATTGCAACAGCATTGGCGGGGGGTGCGAGTTTTGTGCGTGTTAACCAGTGGGCGAATGCCTACATCGCTAACGAAGGCTTTATTGAAGGTGCGGCGGCCAAAGCGCTGCGCTATCGCAATCAACTACGTGCCGACCACATTCGTGTCTTCGCTGACAGCCATGTCAAACACGGCAGCCATGCCATTGTGGCCGACCGTTCCATCCAGGAACTGACGCGAGATGTCGACTTTTTTGAAGCCGATGCGGTGATCGCCACCGGACAGCGCACAGGCGACAGCGCCACGCTGAGTGAAATTGATGAAATCCGTGTTGCTACTGAATTGCCGCTGCTGGTGGGCTCGGGCGTTACCCCGGCTAACGTCTGCCAGATATTAGGGCGTACGCAAGGCGTGATTGTTGCCAGCACCATGAAAGTGGATGGCGTGTGGTGGAACGAGGTGGAGTTAGCGCGGGTAAAACACTTTATGTCCGTGGCGCAGGCCGCGTTGGAGGAGGCGTGATGCTCAGTTTTACCGATCAACTTCTCGAACAGCATCAGCAGGTGTGGCAAGAGATGCAGCAGCATCGATTTGTGCGGGATATCGAACAGGATCAACTGCCCGACAGCGTATTCAACCGCTATCTGGTGTTTGAAGGCAACTTTGTCGCCACCGCGATTGCCATCTTTGCGTTGGCCGTCAGTAAAGCGCCCGATATTCGGCAACAGCGCTGGTTGATTGGCGTACTCAACGCGTTGGTAGACACCCAGATTGCCTGGTTCGAAACGGTGCTGGCCAGGCGCGATATCCACCCCGAGGATTATCCCGATGACTTACCGGGCGTCACCACGTTTCGTGATGGCATGTTGCAAGTGGCGCAGCAGGGCAGCTATGCCGAGATCATTACGCTGATGTTTGGCGCCGAGTGGATGTACTACCACTGGTGCAAACGCGTCAGCGAGCAAAGTCAGCAGGATGCCGACGTCCGTCGCTGGGTCGATATGCACGCCGAAGAGGAGTTTCATCAACAGGCGTTGTGGCTCAAAGCCGAGCTGGATGCGTGTGCATCAATCCTCAGCATCGAGGAGAAACAGCGGCTCTCCACGCTTTACGGCACTGTGCTGCAATGGGAAATCGACTTCCACACTGCGGCCTATCAGGAGGGCGAAGATGAATAGCTGCTTCATTGAAGCGCGCAATATCTGTAAGCGATTTGGTGCATTAACTGCGTTAAGCCAGGTCAATTTATCGATCCATCGCGGCGAAGTGCTGGCGCTGCTCGGTGATAACGGTGCGGGGAAATCCACCTTCACCAAGGTGCTGTCGGGGGCCTATAGCGCCAGCGAGGGTGAACTGTGGATCGAAGGTAAAGCGGTGAAATTCACCTCGCCTCGTCAGGCTGCGGAACACGGCATCGCCACCATTTATCAGGAGCTGGCACTGGCGGAAAACCTGTCGATTGCTGAGAACGTGTTTCTCGGACGCGAACTCAAGCGCCGGGTACTGGGTATCCCTTTCCTGAAACGCCGCGCGATGCGGGAACAGGTCGATCAGCTATTGAAAGATCTGGATGCACACATCTCCGATGCCGAAGCAGCGGTAGGTAGCTTGTCGGGCGGTCAGCGCCAGGCGGTGGCGATCTGCCGTGCGCTTAATCTCAACGCACAGTTAGTGATCATGGATGAGCCCACCGCCGCGTTGGCGGTGGCCGAAACGCAGAAGGTGCTGCAACTCACGCGTCGTCTGGCAGAACGCGGCTGCGCGGTGGTGCTGATCAGCCACAACATCAGCGATGTGTTTGCCGTGGCGGATCGCATGGTGGTGTTTCGTCGTGGTCGGAAAATTGCCGAACGCCGCCATGTCGACACCACGCCTGACGAAATCGTTTCACTCATTACTGGCGCGCATCCTGATGCGCGCGTCTTTGAAAACACCTAACACCAGGGGAAATTATCATGCGTCGAATTGCTACGGCTGTTTGTTCTCTGTCACTGCTGGTCTCGGGTTGTGCACTGGCGGCGGAAAAAGTCGCCTTTGTGCCGCAAATCATCGGCATTCCCTATTTCCAGGCCATGGAAGCGGGCGGTAAGCGTGCGGCTAAAGAGTTGGGCGTCGAGTTTGTCTACAGCGGGCCGGTAGACACCAACCCAATGGATCAACTGCAAATTGTGCAAAACCTGATTGCACAGAAAGTTAACGCCATTGGTATCAGCGTACTGGATGCTTCCAGTATTGCGCCGGTAATGGCGCAAGCGAAATCCAGCAATGTGCATCTTTTCACCAGCGATAGCGACGCACCTGATAGCGGACGTCCGGTTTACGTCGCGCAGGCGACCGATGAAGGACTGGGTGACAGCATCATTGATGAGATGGTGAAGCGAGTGGGAGATAAAGGAAAAATCGGCATCGTCTCCGGGGAAGCCACTGCATCCAACCTTAATAGCTGGATCGGGTACATGCAGCAACGCGTGAAGAGCAAATATCCCCATATCACGCTGCTTAAACCGCAGTATGCCGGCGGCTCTGCCAGTCGTGCGGCACAAATCACCACCGATTTGATGTCAGCGAATCCAGATATCAAAGGGGTGATCGCCATGGCTTCCACGACCTGTCCTGGAGTGGCGCAAGCCATCGAAAGCGCCGGTAAAAACGGCAAAGTGATCGGCAGTGGATTCTGCAGCCCGAACACTGCGCGGGCCTATCTGAAGAGCGGGGCGTTTGGCTACACCGTACTTTGGGATCCAGAAAAACTCGGTTATCTGACGGTGTGGGCAGGTAAGCAGTTGATCGATGGCAAAGCGTTTGCGGCAGAGAACAAAGTGCCCAGCTTTGCGGAACCGGTAAAGTTTGACAGTAAAACGGGGGTACTGCTGCTAGGCAGTCCGGCCGTGTTCACCAAAGAGAACGTCGATCAGTTCAATTTTTGACGGGGACACACATGCACATGACTTCACGGGAGATCGCCTTATTGGCGATCGCCTTGCTGGCTGTTGGCTGTTTCTCCTGGTTTTCGCCATGGTTTGCCACCGCGGACAACCTGCTCACCATCTTACGCAATAGCAGCGAACTGTTGCTGATCGCGCTGGGGATGACGTTGGTGATTGCCATGGGCGGGGTGGATGTGTCTGTGGGCGTAGTCATGGGGGTTGCAGCATGGGGCGTTGGGCAACTGTTGATGCTGCAGTCGCCCTGGCTGGCTGCGCTGGCGGGGCCGCTGATAGGCCTGCTGGCCGGTCTGCTCACCGCGCTGGTGGTGGTAATCGGTCGCATCCCGGCGATTGTGGGTACGTTGGGATTGTTTGGCGTCTGGCGCACGGCTTTGTTTGTGCTGCTCGGCGGGCAATGGTTATCCGGACTGCCCGATGATCTGACCCGTGGGCTAATGCACACGCTATTTGGTGTTCCGGTTATGGCATGGATGATCATGCTGGTCTGGGCGCTGGTTTGGCTAGCACTGCGCCATACGCCTTATGGATTATGGTTACTGGCAGCGGGGAATTCAGAAGAGAAAGCCAGGCTGGCAGGCATCCCGGTCACCCAGGTACGCATCGCCACTTTCCTGATTAGCGGTGTGCTTTGTGGCTTAGCCGCCACCTGCTATATCGCGACTTATCGCAATGTGGAAATGACGGTGGGCGGCAGCCTGGCACTGGAGGCAATCGCGGCAGTGGTACTAGGTGGTACGCGCATTACTGGCGGTTCATGCAGTCTGCTCGGAACCTTGTTGGGCGTTTTGCTGCTGCGCATTCTGCAGAACGGTTTGCTATTGGTGGGTGTGCCCTCTTTATGGCAAACGGTCGTCACCGGCACCGTATTGCTGCTGGTGTTAAGCAGCGAGGCCGCCAGCGGTCGTGTACTGACATTCAGGAGGATGGCATGAAAATCATGCATAAATCGCCTGACCTCACCTTACTCGTCGCATTGTGGCTGCTACTCGGCATCGGGATTGTCTTCGCACTGCCGCAGATGTTGGCTTTATGGTCCATCACCTCAATCCTGCAGTTCGCTACGCTGCTTGCTCTGGTGGCATTGGGCCAATCGCTGGTGGTCATGGCGGGCGGTGGCGGTATTGATCTCTCGGTCGGGGGCAATGTGTCTCTCTCCGCTGTTATCGGCATGCTGGCGCTGCAACAGGGAATCAATCCGGCACTGCTTCCCGTGATTTGCATGTTGAGCGGAAGCGCCGCCGGAGCACTGAATGGCCTGCTGGTGGCGCGACTACGGTTATGGCCATTAATTGTCACGCTGGGCAGTTTTTACCTGTTTTCTGGCCTGGCATTGGCTTTAACCGGTGGTGCGGCTATCTCAGGCGTTCCGGTAGAACTGGCGCAATGGGGCCGAGGGGCAAACTTCGCGATTCCTCTGCCGTTCCTGACCTGTGTCATCCCTGCCTTTTTTATAGCCTGGTTAATTCTGAGCAAAAGCGCATGGGGGAAATGGGTTTACGCCTGTGGTTTCAATGAGCATGCAACACGTCTGGTTGGCATACCCGTGGATCGTCTGCGCCTGCTGGTTTACTGCCTGAGTGGGCTGTTAGCAGGCTGCGCCGGATTCATTTCACTCAGTTGGTTAGGCAGCGCACGACCGGAAATCGGCGTCAACTTAGAACTGGAATCGCTCACTGCAGCGTTGCTCGGCGGTGTCGCCATTTTCGGCGGGCGCGGCAGCGTGGTCGGGGTATTGGCGGCGGCGCTGATGCTGGTGACCATTAAAACCTGCATGTTACAGCTGGGACTGAACAGCGTCTGGCAGCTCGGTGTGGTGGGCTTGTTATTGATCATCGTGTTAATGGCACAACGACTTTTCATCTATCGGAGATAATTCATGAGCCTGACTGAAAAAATTGGCGCACACGTTGATGCCAGCGCCGAGCGCATCGCGCAGACGTTGTGCGACCTGATCGCTTTCCCCTCAATCCTCAAAGTTGACCCACGTGAAGCTGGGCCGGGAGAGCGCGACTGCCAGCTTTACTTACAGCAGCGCCTCATCGCATTGGGTATGACCACCGACTTATGGGATCCCGATGGTCCGGCCTTGTATGCCCAATATGAAGGACGTCCCGGTGCGAATAAAGGTCGCACATTTGAGGGGCGTCCGAATCTTGGAGGCACGCTAGTTGGCGCGGGCGGCGGTAAATCACTGATGCTCACCGGGCATATTGATGTGGTTCCGCCGGGTCCGGCGGAGCACTGGCACAGCGCCCCTTTCCTGCCGGTGATCAAAAACAACGCAGTCTACGGGCGGGGTGCGGTCGATATGAAAGGTGGCGTTGCCTGCATGTTGATGGCGGTGGAGTTATTGCAGGACCTCGGTATCCGCCTCGCAGGAGACGTGGTCTTCACCACGGTGGTGGATGAGGAGATTGGTGGCATGGGTTCACTGGCGATGGTGGATCGCGGCTTCAAAGCCGATGCCGGTATTATGACCGAGCCGACAGCTAACCGCATTTCACCTATCTGTCACGGCATTCTCTGGGCTCGCATTATTCTTGATGGCATTGGCGGGCATGCCGAACTCACACCTAACAGCTGGGACAGCAGCGGGCCGGTCGATGCAGTGATGCTGTGTCGTCAGATGCTGGATGGGCTTGATGTTCTCAACCGTCGCTGGCAAACGCAGCCCGATAAAAATCATCCGCTGATGGAGATGCCGAACCAGATTATCGTTACGCAATTGAAAGTGGGCGAGCATCCAGCATCGATTGCCGGTCGGGCGGAGATCGTCATCGATGTGCAATATCTCCCTGCCGAAAAAGATGAGATGGGATTGGGCGGCAAGGTGAAACGCGAAATTGAAGAGCACGTGGCCAAAGTGTGCGCGCTCGATCCTTATCTGGCGAAGCACCCGGCAAAAGTGGAGTGGATTCTGGACGCGGACTGTGCGGAGATTCCTGCGGACCATCCTTTTGTTGAAGCTTTTCAGCAAGGCGTCAATGATGCCGCGCTCAATCCGCAGCTGGCGGGATTTGGTGCGCATAGTGACATTGGTCTACCAAGCACACTAGGACAGACGCCCACCGTCAACTTTGGACCGGGCGATCCTGCCATGTCACACCAGCCAAATGAGCATGTAGCTATTGCCGATTTGGTGGCCTGCACCAAAGCCATAGCGCTGACGCTGGTGCGCTGGTGTGGTGTAGCCGAAAGCCAATAGTTTTATTCCGCCCGTCTCCGTATTAATGACCTGCTTAGCATCCTAAGGGAGCGAAGCAGGTTTTTTCGTTTTAAAGACCTGTCTTCGATCACAATTCAATCTACAGCCACCACGAGCATTTACACCATGGCGATGGTCCAACGAAATATCAGCAAATGACTCCGGAACAAGTGCAATAGACTGCGGATTAATCCATGAGACGTCACTCGCGGATGCACTGGAATCCGGCAGGCTAAATTGGGCAGCGCTGGAAAGTTTCAGCGAACCACACTGTACCGCTGGCGGGGGTTCAGTAATGTGATCCTCTCTTCGCATATTGGTGGCGTGAGTGATGCTTCCTACACTCGTATGGAACGGTGGCTGCGCAGAATATGTTGGCCGCGTTGCAACAACTCGTGATCGAAGATGATGTGTCCCTCCAATCCAGGTGATGCATGCGTTATTTTTTTACGTTCACTTCCAACCTCTATTAACATCTTCATATAAAATATGGTCGTATAAAACCCATTGAATGAACGTTGTTAACAGAGTGATTGGAGTGTAAAAAGGCTTTTCTGCGGCTATTGCAGTAATTTGTTGTTATGTTAAGGGCTTTTATTGCCTGGTTATTTTACTGAATAATGTAAGGGGAATCGATAAATATAGTATGGCATTCCCTGCGGCAAATTATTTTTCCGTGATATTTTGCATCGCAATTGGAAAGGGTTTTTGTGATGCGCATTCAAAAATTAATAAGTTATCGCAGTGAGTGAATGATAATGAAGTTAAATAAAATCAGTGAGTTGTCGGTTGGTTGATGAGGGGTGCGATTGGATTTGATAGATTTTAGAAACGATTGTGTGGAATATGGATTTGCAAGGGGCTATTAAATAATGTTTTACTGTTTCTGCTGAATCTCTCTCACTGAGAATGATGGAAGTGACAAGTCCTCTGGAAGCTGTAATTCCTGAGGATTGGACGATTTCTGTTATCGATAGCTGTTACTTGCTCACTCACCAGCATTGAGTGAGTGCTGATAGGTGAACTATGTATTTATTAAAAAAATGCTTAATTTTATTTTCTTTCATTATGATTGGAAATTGGTTTTTGAGTGGCGCTTGTGTCATTTCAGGTTTTATTGATTACACGCCACAATATGAACTCTCTAAGTTGATTGTCATGATAACATCGTTAACGACATTCATTACGCTAGGCCTTAAGCTAAGTAATTATATCTCGCGTAAATTTGATCTGACACGTTGATTGATTACCACTATGGATAATGGCTTGATGAACACGGCCAAATCTTTGGCATGCATTCGTAAATATATCCCTTTCCGTACTAATGTTTTATTTACAGCTTTACCGCTAGATTTCCCCGAACGTGTCGAATGATAAACGAAGCAAGTGTGAATCAGGCCATTCGGGCATTAAACATCACGCGCATCATTGTTGCGCACCGAAAAAGCACGGCAGAGACTGCAGACAGGATTATTACCCTCAATTAATGGTCCTGTTCAAATGTGTGGGTGATAAAACTCACTGGATTGCCCCTATCGTCAATGACTTCATACTGCACCGTCTCGCTGGGAAGTAAGGCGTGTGTTGATAATAGGGTTTGCTTTGTAAACGGCGCCACCAGCACATCATCCACTTTAAGCTTATTGGCAATCTTTAATCTTAAGCTCATATACCACGCCGTTGGATTCTCTAGTGTTAGCTGGCGTTCGTGCACGATAAAACGCAGCTTCTGCACATCTTCAGGCTGAGGCACGCCCAGTGCCGCCGGTCGGATAAAAACCTTAAGCCGCAATCGCAACGGCAACAGGATTTTTTGTTCGGCGCTGCCTGTTTGCCTGCTCAGCGCGGGAATCTGATAAATATTCAGCCAGTAAAGGCTCTCACGATCTTCCGGCAACGACTGGCGTGAAGTGAGCACCAGACGAATTGCACGCTGCTCATCAGGTGCGAGTTTCATCATCGGCGGCATGGCAAAAATGGGTGCACTGCTCAATTCCGGGGACTGCATCAAATCACCGTCATCGCTCCAGATCTCTACCACGGAGGGGGTTTCCGCACCGTTCTTTATATTTAGCGCCTGGCTGCTCTCACCGGCATTAAAAATGATGCGTGTTCTATCCACATTCACCACGGCCATGGCGTGAGCAGCGAATAACAGGCTGCTCAATGCCAATGTGTTACTGAAAACTGACCACCACTTGCAACTGCGCATTGACTGTCCCTGCTGTTACTGTTTGTCCACTTATGGCTTCGAGCGAAGCCAAAAAATCACCGCTGTAAATATTGCTGCTACCGGAAGAGACCAGCGAGGTGAGATCCGTATAGGCATACCAGCCACGCGTATTCCCGGTGCCGGTGCTGGCGAGGTTAGGCAATAAGTTAATGGCAGAACCACTGGCGTTATAAATTTTGATGCCCACACCCGAGGCCACGCCGCTGCTGCCATATTGATTATCCAGCAGCCAGGTCAATCCGCCGCCGCTGGTGGTCAAACCCAACTGTGTCGCCTGTGACACCGCATTGGGCTGATTCACCAGCAAGCCCATCGCGACATTGGCGGCAGTGCTGGTGGATGTGCTGGTGCTGGACCGCGCGCCCGATTCGCACTGCAGCGAGATCGAAAACGGTACCTGACTGCTACCGCCTGCTTTGAGCGCGTTCACACTGATGGTTGGCAGCAGCACCACAGATGGGTAGTTCTGGACTTCACACAACGCGCCCCGCACATAGGTCACGTTGCGATACGTACTCCAGGCGGCGGGCCAGTTGCCGTAAAACCCGTACCAATAGCTGGCGCTGTCCTGACCTACCGCCAGACTGTTGGTGTCCAGACCTGGGCCTTTAAAAGCAATATAGCCGCGCGGCTGCGTCCAGAGATCGCTGTAGCGGTTATCGCCATTGGCGTAATAGCTGGTTGAACTGATTTTGAACATCTCGTACAACACGTTGCTAAACGCGCTGGCCGGAATATAAAGGTAGGTGCCGTCAGAGTACCAACTGTCGGCGGTAAACTGGCGTGACTTCCAGTAGCGGCTGTAATACTCACCGGTGGTCAGATTGGTCATGCGCACTGCCACGTTTTTCGCCACGTCGTAATAAGCGCCGCTAACCTCGCTGCTGGCATACATGCCAGCATAGGCGCTGTCACCGTTGGTGGCGTACATCTCATACAAACTGCCCGCATCCGCTACTGCACAGCGGTAGAGAATCTGATTCGGGCTGTAAGCGGTGTTGCTGGCGGAGGTGAGAAACGAACCGACTGAACTGGCCAGCAACGATCCTGCGGGCTGAAAGGATGTGCCGCTGTTAATGCTGATCACCGAAGGTAAACCCAGGTTGCCTGAACAGGTATCACAGGCACCCGTCCAGGACGATGCGGTATAGCCGGCTGCCAGAGCGGCGGCTGAAAGCGATGAGGTGCTGGTGACTTTGATGCAGTTTGCCCATAACGTCAGCGGCAGCATCAGCAGCACTACGAGGAGATATTTAATTTTCACGAGTTATAGCGTCCTGCAAATACCATTGAGGAGGATAAGCGCCTGTTGCATCTTTCCGGTGATTTGATAATTGACGGCGCAGCGTTGGGTTTTGCCATCCCAGCTGATTTGCAGACTGCCGGAGTCATGCGGAACGCGTGCGTAAAGCTGGCTTCCCTGACCGACAACGCCAATCACAGTGTTGGAGGCATCACGCACCTCGGCGCCCATCGGCGGTGCCATCCCCTCGGTGGTATTCAGTGAAATCAACACCGCGGTGCCGCGTAAGGTGGCAAAACTCACTTGACTCACGGCACCGGCATAAGGAACCACACGCTGGCTTCCGCCGTTTAACTCAGCATCGGCGCGCATGTGCAACGTATCGAGGCTGACCGTGTTTTCACGATAAGGGGTGAGCGAGGGCAGCAGCGCATAACCGTTGTAGTCAATGACGGCTCCTTGTCCGTTTTGCACCGTCGCACCTTGGGCGCCCTCGGCATGGATCAACGCGAACGTATCGCTGGTGTAAGGCCCCGCAGTGAGACCGCCACGATGCAGCAGTAAAGTGCCAGACGTACCTAAACCGACCTGCCGATAGTGATCTCCCTGGCCGTAGTTGGCGCGGACTGCGCCAAAACGGGTGTTTTGCTGCAGGTTGCCCCCAAAGGAGCTCGCTTCTCCGTTGACGCCATTGCGGTAATGCTCAGTTCCTCCGTAGAGCGAATAGGAGAAATCACGCTGTTCGCCTGCCGAACCTGTTAGTGTCGCCATCGAAGACTGGCTCTGTTTTGACTGGTTGTAGTTGTAGGCCACAGATGAAAGACCCGCACCCCAGTTAAGCGGTACTGAAATATTCACTGAAAGGGTATTTTCGCTGTATCGCAGCTGGCGGCTGCTGTCGAGGTTATCGTTGACGCTCAGGTTAAATTGCTGGGTATTCCACCAGGTGCGTTGACGCGCCACATTGATACCGTAACTGATATTGCGCCAGCTGTTGCTATAGCCGAACTGCAACTGGGTGATGCGTGACTGATTATTATAATAGTCGGCGGTGCTGGCGCTTAAACTGACCAGGCCATACGCATCCATTGATTGGCTGAGTGTCGCCGATAAGCGATTACGCTGGTTGAGCGAGTCTGAGTAGTAGTTGATGTCCGCTTGTTGCTGGCGTCGAACCCCTAAAACATCCTGCAGGTCACGAAATCCACGGGTGGAATAACGATGGGCGGCCAGTACCAGGTTGGTGCCGGTCTGAAAGGTCTTGCTATAACTCAACTCGGCACGCCAGCCGGAGGTGCGCTGGTCATTTTCGGCCTTAGCCTGCGAAAACGTGGTGTTCAGACCCACCGCACCGATTCCGGTTGCCCAGACACCTCCCAGAAGCCAAGCCTGGTAATCTTCCGCCAGCCGTGAACCGACGGTTGCCGTCAAACTATTACTTACGCCGCGCTGCATCACGCCCTCAAAAAAAGCGTTATTCACAGCGTAATATTGGCGCACACGACCCAGCGCCAGCGAGTAATGCCAGTTGCCAGGACGCACCGAATCAGGAACCGAGGAGTAGGGCACCGTAAAGGTGGCGATTTTACCGTTGGCTTCAATTACCTCGACTTCAAAATCCCCCTGACTGCGGGTGTTGTTCAGATCATCAATGATAAACGGGCCAGGCGGCACCACGGTTTCATAGATGACCTTGTTCAACTGTTTCACAATCACACGGGCGTTAGATGAGGCGATGCCTCGAATTTCAGGGGCATAACCGCGTCTGCCTTGCGGCCACATACGTTCGTCAGTGGCGAGTTTTAGGCCATTAAACGGCAGGCTGCCAAACAGCGAGCTGTCTGTGTAGCTATCGCCAAAGGAAAGCTGGCTATTGAGCGACGTCAGTGGCCGTTGCACCCAGGTTCGTACCTTGTTGTAGCGATAGCTGCTACCACCCACACTGCTGCTGAGATAGCGAAGATTGCCCTGATGACGCAGCTGCCAGTTGGCGACATTAGTGCCTGCGGTTATTCCGCTCCACAAATATTGATAGCGGTAGGCGGCCGCGCTGTTTTCCGTCCAGGTGTAATTGGTGTTGTGGCGCAGAAATAACGCGGTCATCCCGCCATCCCACTGTTCGGGCGGAATATAACCACGCGGCGTGCGCTTAAGCGCTGACAGGGGCAGCGTGATATTCAGGCGTAACGCGGCGGCATCAAAAGCCCAGCTCCCTTGTGGCGTCCAGTCAGCAAGCGGGGCGCACTCGCGATCGATTGGCTGTGCTGGAACCTTTTTTAACGGCAACATTTTCACCAGCGAAAAGGGCAAGCATGGCTCGACCTCTTTTCCTTGTGCCGGGGGCAAAAATTCAAGCTTCACGCTGGATGACACGAGGGCATTATTGACATAAACATCGACCAGATAATGCCCCGCGGGCAACTCGCTTTGGTTGAATTGCGCGATGTTCTGACCGAAGGCTGAGCCTTTAAACAGCGACGGATCGAAATAATATTCTTCACTGTGCACGGCTGTTGAGAAATAGAATGAAACGGTCAGAAAGAATAAGGGGAATTTCAATTCATTGGGAGTTGATGGGGTAATTTTCACTTATTCTGGCTCCCTGATCGTTAATCGCGTCGAGTTTGACGCTGCCTACACCCTGTAAGCGTTGTTTGGTATGACTGAACCAGCAGGTATGCACGGAGAACGGGGCAACCATTACAGGTTCACACTCATAATTTTTTCCCGCGATACGCAGGGAAATAGCGACGAATGAAGCATGCCAGGGCTGCGCATTATCGATCTGTAATCCGCTACCTTTATGGGGATCGATTAGAGTGCGGACTTTAATACCCGATAAAATATTGCCCGGTTTGCCTATTGCCGCCGGGCGATAAAACAATTTCACCCGATTGCGCAGCATGACCGTCATGGCATTCTTATCGGCGGCAGCCTGTGATGCAGGCGGAATTTGCAGCATGTTAAACCAGTAAACGGACTCTCGATCCTGAGGCAGTTTGTCTGGCTGGCTGACGACAATACGCGCGACCTGCCCTGATTTCGGCTGAATACGAAATACCGGCGGCGTAGTAATAAAGGGCACGCGATTAATCTGCTGTGGTTTGGCATCCATATCATCCTCATCAAACCAGGTCTGAATAACATAGGGAATGCTATCGTCGTTTTTAAATTGGATATTGATGGAGCTGGCGGGTGCCGGATAAATAATCCGACTGCCCAGCAGCGTGACGCTTGCTGTTGCCGTCGCTGACATCACGCTGAGAAATAACGCGCCCAGGGCATTGCGTAAATACATACAGACAATCTCATGGCATGCAGCGCACGCCCGGATTTCCGAACGTACGCTGATTAATTATTACTGGTAAGTCACAGCGTATTGTAATGAAGCAGCCACGGTTCCGGCAGCGGCGACACCATTGGCATAATATTGTGCGTTATAAGTGGCCGAGGATTCGGTCTCATCGGCGGCAAGCGTCAGGTCGCCATCACCGGTATAGCCGCCCGTCAGGTTAATCACCGCGTCTTTACTGTCCACCAGTTGGACCTCCACATTTTTTGCGGTGCCGGTGTTCGCCAGGTTGCCATTGGCCGTCACGTTATTGCCGACAAATACCGTTGAAATTTTTGTTGAGGAAGCTGAATTGCCGGTACAACCGGTCAAACCTACGGTAAAGGCGGTTTGTCCGGCGACATCACCACTGGCAGCCAGATCGGATTTACTCACGGTGGGCATCAGCACCACCGGTGAGGCCGCATTGCCATTCACCGAGATGGAACAGGTTTCATCAGCCACTTCGCCCTGGAAATTAATGGTGTTATCGGACGCTGCAACGGCAGAGGCCGAGAAAAGGGCACCGGTGATAATCAGTGAAAGCAGTGTTTTATGTGTTTGCGTCATTTCGTGTAATCCTTTTACTTAGTGACCCGAGATCAGCTGATTAAGGCTGGTACCGGTCTTTCGTCGAATCGAATCTTTGATGTTGTAAATTTTTTTCATCTCATGGTTCATTGCTATCGAAATGGCAGAAAGTGAATTCCCTTTTAAGGCTAAATCCAGAAAGGTCACTTCCTCATTCGACAGTGCATTAACTCTCCTTGTTGCGCCTCCTTTTAAACCATAATAGGTACTGTTAATCACCTTCTTGATATCCTCTAACCGGTCTTCACAATAAATAACGGAGTGGATTCCCTCTCTCTTTATCCAGTGTGCAGCCAGAGCGGCCAGCGGACGATCGGAGACTAAAACGATCGTTAGCCCGGTGGATTTCAGATAATCAATCCAGTTTTTATTGGTGAGATAACGTAAGTTTTCTCGCGAAAAATCAACGAATATACATCCCCGGCAAAACACACTTTCATAGCGGCCAGCGACTAATGAAAGTACACCTTTAATCAGGAAATGATTGTTCCCCGGCCAAATCGCAATTTTTTGTATTGGACAGCGATTAAGAATATCGTTGTTTCGGTTCGTCAGCTGGCAGCCATATTTGCAACTGGCACAGCGTAAGTCCTCTCGTGTGGTATTTTTCATAACAAACTCATCCGCTCCTGTAAGAGCTGCGGATATCCTGGCAGGATAATTGTTTTTATTCAACGAGTTAAGAAAATCAGTCATTTCTTACCCTCAGAAAAGTCTTAGGTTGTACGGGATGGTGATTTTTAAAATTCCATTGTCTTTTCTCAACTTGGCATGATCGTCATCGTTTCATACCCCTATAGAGTTAAGAACTTTCTAAATCCCCCAGGATTAATGGTGAAAATCGGCTTTTGGGATCAAAATTTAGATAGCATTAATTGCTAAATAATTGGATGTTCGTCAGTGTTGAGCCTGATTATCTTTGGTGTGAAAAGTGAGAATTCAGGATTTTTAATTTTTATTTGATGTAATGAAAACTGCCTCTGGTCTGTGGGTTGTGATGCGGCGAGGTAATTGAGTAATGAAGTTCACCTTATGGAAGGGGATATTTATCTCTCTTAGGATTATTCTTACACCTAATGCAGAGTGGATTTGATCTTAAAATGTCCGCGCGGAGAAGATTTTTGCATATCATTAGCAATCTTGTGACCGCTTTAATTAGTGCAATTAATCAAAGTGGATGAGGGTTCAGCTTACTGGCTATGATTTATCTACGAAATATTTTATTTGGCTAAATCAATTGTTAATGTCTGGTGTTTATTTAATTGATAAAAAAAGACTGTGCATTTAGGAAGACCAGGCGACAAATATTGTCTGGTTGAGGTTACGTTGTGAATTAACGCTGAATTATGAGTCGGGCCAGCGACATTCGTCACTCATGGTTTGTGCCAGTGCGGCGGCAGCATGGGAGAGCTGGTGCTGTTTCAATCGCAAAATGCCCACTCGCCGCTCAATCTGCGGCGAGACCAGCGGCACGCATACCGCGCCGAGTTCTCGCATCTGCTGAATACAAAGCGCAGGTACGGCGCTGGCCCCCAATCCACTGGCGACCATTTTGCCCACGGTGACCAATTGATGACTTTCGTAAGCGACGTCGAGTCTTCTGCCGGCCTGTGCCAGTGACTGCTCAAGCAGCAGACGCACCGCTGATGGACGCTGCAAGGTAATGAAATCCAGATGCAGCAGTTCTCGCCAGCTCAGCTGTGGCTTCTCCGCTAACGGGCTATCAGCGGGCACCACGGCAACAAAGCGGTCGCTACCCAGAGGGGTGAAGTGCAGCGCATCGGCCAGTTCGGGCTCAAAGGCGACACCCATCTCCACGCGTCCCTCCTGCACCATCTCCAGCACCGTTTCATTGATCACGTCATGCACCGCGATATTGACGCCGGGATAGCGCTGGCGAAAAGCCTTCAGCACCGCAGGCAGCAGGTTGCCAGCAAAAGAGGGCATGGCGGCAATCGACACTTTCCCCAGTTGCAGCGTAAAACGCAGGTGCATCGCTTCTTCGGCATTTTCCCAATCCGCCAGCAGCCGTCGTGCCATGGGAAAAAAGATCTCACCTTCCGGCGTCAGTGATACGTGGCGGGTGGTGCGCATAAACAACGGTCCACCCAACGCTTCTTCTAATCCGCTGATCGCCAGGCTCAGCGCCGGTTGCGAAATCGCCAGACGTTCGCTGGCCTGGGCAAAACTCAAAGTGTGAGCGACCGCTAAGAACGCGCGTAACTGCTTGATAGTCATTTTCATTTTGCTTTTTGTTAACTTTATGTAAAACAACGATTAACAGAATATTAATAAGAAAAGTAAATGAAAGGCCAATAAAAACAAAATTAACAAATCATTTTTGTGACGCGAGGATGGCTTTATTCGGTGAGCTGAGGAGATGTACAGCAATGGCAGGATTAGACAAACGCGTCACCAATTATCAGCAGGCGCTGGCTGGATTGCAAGACAACATGACGCTGCTGGCGGGGGGATTTGGCCTGTGCGGCATTCCAGAAAATCTCATCGCCGAAATTCGTCAGCAGGGCATTAAGGGGCTGACCGTGGTCTCGAATAACTGCGGGGTGGATGGCTTTGGCCTCGGGCTGCTGCTGGAGAATCGGCAGATCAAAACCATGATCGCCTCTTACGTCGGTGAGAACGCGCTGTTCGAGCAGCAGATGCTGAGCGGTGAGCTGGAAGTGATTCTCACGCCGCAGGGGACGCTGGCGGAAAAAGTGCGCGCAGGCGGCGCGGGTATACCCGCATTTTATACGGCCACCGGCTATGGCACGCCCGTGGCAGAAGGTAAAGAAGTCAGAGAATTCGATGGGCGCCACTACATTCTGGAACAGGCGATTCGCGGTGACTTCGCCATCGTCAAAGGCTGGAAAGCGGACTGGTACGGCAATGTGATCTATCGCCACACCGCGCAGAATTTTAACCCACTGATGGCGATGGCTGCCCGTGTCACGGTGGTGGAAGTTGAAGAGATTGTGGCACCGGGTGAGCTGGATCCGGCGGCGATCCATACACCGGGTATTTATGTCGATCGCCTGATTCAGGGCAACTTCGAGAAACGCATTGAGAAACGCACCCTGAGTGAAGGAGGCGCACATGCTCACGCGTGAACAGATGGCGCAGCGCGTGGCACAGGAGCTACGCGATGGCGATTACGTCAATCTCGGCATTGGTATGCCGACGCTGGTGGCCAACTACGTACCTGAGGGCATGGACGTGATGATGCAGTCGGAAAACGGTTTATTGGGCATGGGGGCGTTTCCCACTGAAGCCGAACTGGATGCCGACATGATCAATGCCGGCAAACAGACGGTGACCGCAAGAAAGGGTGCGGCAATCTTCGATTCGGCACAGTCTTTCGCCATGATTCGTGGCGGCCATGTTGATCTTACCGTGCTGGGCGCGCTGGAAGTGGACGTCAGCGGCAACATCGCGTCGTGGATGATCCCCGGAAAAATGGTCAAGGGCATGGGCGGTGCGATGGATCTGGTGGCGGGTGCGGAAAACATCATCGTGATGATGACGCACGCATCAAAGCATGGCGAATCAAAACTGCTGTCCGAATGCACTTTGCCGCTTACCGGCGTCGGCTGTATTCGTAAAGTGATTACTGAACTCGGCTGGCTGGAGATTGAAGAGGGCGCTTTTGTGCTGCGTGAGTATGCGCCGGGCGTCACGCTGGATGAGATCCGTGCAAAGACGGCCGGGCAATTACGCATCGCCGATGATGTCCGTGAAATGCATTTTTCAAAGGAGGCATCATGAACGAATGTGTGATTGTGGCAGCCACCCGCACGCCCATCGGCCGTTTTCACGGTGCGCTGGCGTCTCTTACTGCTGCAGAACTGGGCCAGCAGGTGATTGCCACACTGCTGAAACAAACCGCGCTCGATCCCACGCTAATCGATGAGGTCATTATGGGGCAGGTACTCACCGCCGGATGCGGGCAAAACCCTGCGCGCCAGGCGGCCGTGGCGGCGGGTGTGCCTTACAGCGTGCCAGCCAGCACGCTGAACATGGTGTGTGGCTCAGGGCTGAAAGCGGTGATTCAGGCCGTGCAAGCCATTCAAAGCGGTGCCGCTGAGATCATTATCGCGGGCGGTCAGGAGAGCATGAGCCAATCTCCTTATCTGTTGCCGGATGCGCGTGGCGGCTGTCGTTTGGGGCACAGTCAACTGATGGACAGCGTGATTCACGATGGTCTATGGGATGCGTTTAACGACTATCACATGGGGATCACCGCCGAGAATCTGGCCGATAAATACCACATCAGCCGTGTCGATCAGGATGCGTTTGCCTTGCAATCCCAACAGAAAGCGGTGGCGGCACAGCAACAGGGCGCCTTCCGCGCCGAAATCACGCCTGTCGCGGTGGCGCAGGCTAAAGGCGAGACATTGGTGATCGGTGAAGATGAACAGCCACGCGCGGACAGTTCAGCAGAGCGGCTGGCGCGTTTGCATCCCGCCTTTAAAAAGGACGGCAGCGTGACCGCAGGTAATGCTTCCAGCCTGAATGATGGCGCGGCCGCCGTGCTGTTGATGTCAGCATCACGCGCCGCTGCTCTAGGGCTGCCGGTGCTGGCGCGATTGACCGGGAGCGGCATGGCTGGTGTGGATCCGGCGCTCATGGGTATTGGCCCGGTGGCTGCCACCAACAAAGCCCTGAAACAGGCTGGTTGGGAGCTGGATCAAGTGGACTTAATCGAAGCTAACGAAGCCTTTGCCGCGCAGGCTCTGGCGGTAGGCAAAGCGCTTAACTGGCAGCCGGAACGGGTCAATGTCAACGGCGGTGCCATTGCGTTGGGGCATCCGATTGGTGCCTCCGGCTGCCGCATTCTGGTGACGCTCATTCATGCCTTGCAGCAGCGTGAGCGAAAGCGCGGTCTGGCAACGCTGTGTGTTGGCGGCGGCATGGGCGTCGCGCTGGCGGTTGAACGCCCGGATTGAGGCGGACCGATTCAAATTTTTGGCAATGTCTTTACCTTCAACCCTACAAAATAATAAGGAAGCAACATGAGTGTCGTTATTGCCCTCGCTGCGCTTGGGTTGCTGATGTTAGCCGCCTATCGCGGCTATAGCGTAATTTTGTTCGCCCCGATTGCCGCGCTGTTAGCGGTGCTGTTAACCGAACCGGCTGCGGTCGCGCCGGTGTTTAGCGGTCTGTTTATGGAAAAGATGGTGGGCTTTGTGAAGCTCTACTTCCCGGTGTTTCTGCTGGGTGCCATCTTTGGCAAGTTGATTGAGCTATCCGGCTTCTCACGCTCGATCGTCACGGCGGCCATTGCGCTGCTGGGGCGTCGCCATGCCATCCCGGTGATTGTGCTGGTGTGCGCACTGCTGACGTACGGCGGCGTGTCGCTGTTTGTGGTGGCCTTTGCCGTTTATCCGTTTGCCGCAGAACTGTTTCGTCAGAGCAATATCCCTAAGCGCTTGATTCCGGCCACGGTGGCTCTGGGTGCATTCTCCTTCACCATGGATGCACTGCCCGGCACGCCACAAATCCAGAACATCATTCCCGGTAGTTTCTTCGGCACTAACGCCTGGGCTGCGCCATGGTTGGGGTTGATCGGTTCACTCTTCATTATTGTGGTGGGCTTGCTGTGGCTGGATCGGCAACGCCGTCGGGCACAGGCCAACCAGGAACCCTATGGCACTAACCTGAAGAATGAGCCAGAAACGGCGGAAGATGTTCGTTTGCCGCATCCGCTGATCGCCATTCTGCCGCTGATTCTGGTCGGAGTACTCAATCTCTGCTTCACCTGGTGGATCCCGTCATGGTACGGCGCGCAGAGCAGCGTCACGCTACCGGGAAATCCCACGCCGATTCTCACCGATATTAAGAAAACCACCGCGATTTGGGCAGTACAGGCGGCGCTGCTCAGCGGCATTCTGGTGGTGCTAATTTTTGGCTGGCGCAACATTCGTGGTCGTCTGGCAGAAGGCAGTCGTACGGCGGTCGCCGGTGCGTTACTGGCGGCGATGAATACCGCCTCCGAGTACGGTTTTGGTGCGGTAATCGCTGCGTTGCCGGGCTTTGTCGTGCTGTCTGGCGTGCTGCAGGCGATTCCCAACCCGCTGCTCAATGAAGCGATCAGTATTACCGTGCTGGCGGGGATCACCGGTTCGGCATCGGGTGGGATGAGTATTGCGCTGGCAGCGATGGCAGAACACTTCGTGCAGGCGGCGCAGGCCACGGGGATTCCGATGGAAGTGCTGCACCGCGTGGCGGCGATGGCCAGCGGCGGGATGGACACACTGCCACACAATGGCGCGGTGATCACCTTGCTGGCGATCACCGGGTTAACGCATAAAGAAGCGTATGGTGGCATCTTCGCCATCACCATTATCAAAAGTCTGGCCGTGCTGTTTGTGATTGGGGTGTTTTACCTCACCGGCATTGTCTGAAGGAGGATGAATCGATGCAATTAGCGGGAAAAGTGGCACTGGTGACCGGGTCTACCAGCGGTATCGGATTAGGTATCGCGGAGCAACTGGCACTAGCGGGCGCCACGGTGATACTCAACGGTTTTGGCGAAGTGGAACACGCGAAAGCGATTATCGCGGCCACTGGGGCAACAGTGGATTATCACGCGGCGGATATGTCCGATCCACAGCAAATCGCCGCGATGATTGAGTGGGCGGAAGCGCAGTATGGTGCGGTAGATATTCTGGTGAACAACGCCGGTATTCAGTACACCGCGCCGGTGGAATCTTTCCCGGTGGAGAAATGGGATGCGATTATTGCCATCAATCTCTCCTCGGTGTTCCATACCAGCCGTGCCGCCTTACCCGGCATGCAGGCACGTCACTGGGGGCGCATCATAAATATCGCCTCCGTGCATGGGCTGGTGGCATCGAAAGAGAAAGCCGCCTATGTCGCAGCGAAGCATGGGGTGGTAGGACTGACAAAAGTGATTGCGCTGGAGAATGCCCAATCACCGATCACCTGCAACGCCATCTGTCCGGGCTGGGTGTTGACGCCGCTGGTGCAGCAGCAGATCGATAAACGCATTGCAGCCGGCGAGGATGCCCAAACCGCGCGCCTGGCGTTATTGTCAGAGAAACAGCCTGCTCAGGCGTTTGTTACGCCAGAGCAGTTGGGAGCACTGGTGCTGTTTCTGTGCAGTGAAGGCGGTGCGCAGGTGCGCGGCGCCGCCTGGAACATGGATGGCGGCTGGCTGGCGCAGTAATGCATCACGGCTTTATCCACGCAGCAATACACTCTTTCATCACGCGCAGGCGCTCATCCAGCGCCGCTTTGGCACTGAGATCCTGCTGGTAGATAATCGACAGTGTTGACTGATTGATCAGATAGAAAAAGCCCAGCGCGGAGATATTGATGTTGAGTTGCATCACATCGATATCCTCGCGCACGTTTCCTTCGGCGCGTCCTCGTTGCAGCAATTGCTGGGTAATACTGCTCCAGCTCTGATTAATCTGCACGGTGATGTCAGAATTTTTGAGATGTCGCGCCTTAAGCTGATTTTCACTGTTGAGCAGGCGAATGAACTCGGGATTTTTCAGGTAATAGTGCCAGGTGAACTCCACCAGCTGCAAAATTGCCTGATCGGCGGGGAGGTGATCGAGCTTTAGGGCTGCTTCCTGCTCGCGAATGTCACGATAGGCTTCTTCCAGCACGCGGGTAAACAGAATGTCTTTGTTAGTGAAGTAGTAGTAAATCAGTTGCTTATTGGCATGAGCGCGTTCGGCGATGCTATCAACGCGTGCACCGTCGAATCCTTTCTCAGCGAACTCGGCGCGCGCGGCCATCAGTATCCGCACCTGCTTATCCGTGACATCCTCAATGTTACTCGCAACACGATCAACCAAAGCAGAATCCCCACATATCACTGTTTTACTGAGCATTATAGTGCCTCTTTTTGCGCATAAAACAAGGGCAAAAGATTTTCAACTAACTAGTTGGTTATGTGAATTCGATCAAAGTCAGGTCTCTTTCTGCCCATTATAGTGACGTCATCAACCAGTTAGTTGATTGATTATGAATCAGCGAACGGCGGAGCGTTGAAATAGATGTTGAACGTGTTACTTCCATCACAAACGACTTTGAGGTGAATACATGGCGCAGATTCCAGTGGGCATCATCATGCACGGCGTGACCGGGCGAATGGGTAAAAATCAACATCTCATCCGTTCGATTGTGCAGATTCGGCAGCAGGGCGGTGTGGCGCTGACCAATGGCGACCGATTGATGCCCGATCCGATTCTGATTGGCCGCAACGCGGAAAAAATGGCTGCGCTGGCGCGGGAATTTGGTATCGAACGTTGGGGAACCAACATTGATGAAGCACTGAATAATCCGCATGACATCATCTTTTTTGATGCCGCCACCACCCAGGCACGTCCGGCGTTGCTGAAGAAAGCCATCAGCAAGGGGAAACACGTCTATTCGGAAAAGCCGGTAGCGATGGGGCTGGATGATGCGCTGGATCTATACCATTTCGCACAAGAAAAAGGCGTGTGTCACGGCGTGGTGCAGGACAAGCTATGGCTGCCGGGTCTGCAAAAGCTGCGTTTGCTTAATGAATCCGGCTTCTTTGGTCGCGTGTTATCGGTGCGCGGTGAATTTGGCTACTGGGTATTTGAAGGCGATCGCCAACCGGCCCAGCGTCCATCCTGGAACTACCGCAGCGAAGATGGCGGCGGCATTATCCTCGACATGATTTGCCACTGGCGCTACGTCATCGACAACCTGTTCGGTGAAATCAAAAGCCTGAGCTGCATCGGCGCAACCCACATTCCACAGCGCTGGGATGAACAGCAGCAACCTTATGACGCCACAGCGGATGACGCGGTGTACGCCACCTTCGAACTGCACAACGGCGCGATTGTTCAGATCAACAGTTCATGGTGCGTGCGCGTGCGCCGCGATGATCTGGTGACATTCCAGGTGGATGGCGTCAACGGTTCAGCGGTGGCTGGCCTTAGCGATTGCTTTACGCAGGCTAGCGTCAATACGCCAAAGCCGGTGTGGAATCCGGATATCCGTCAAACCCATAACTTCTTCGATGACTGGGCCAGCGTGCCGGATACCCAGGTCTACGACAATGCATTCAAAGTGCAGTGGGGGCTGTTTTTACGCCACGTCTGGGGCGAAGGGGAATATCGCTGGGATCTGCTGGAAGGAGCCAAAGGTCTGCAACTGGTCGATCTGGCATTGAAAAGCTGGAAAGAGCGTCGCTGGGTTGATGTGCCATCGCTGGAACGCTAAGGAGCCGAACATGAGTCGTCCCCATTCCGAACAACTTTCGCTCAACACGGCGACCGTGCGCCAGCAGTGGGATTTACGCCAAATCATTGAAGGTTGTGCGCGCCATGAGATTCGCGGCATCTCGCCGTGGCGCGATCAGGTAGCAAACATCGGTTTAGCAGAAGCGGCGCGGCTGATTCGTCATCACGATCTGCGGGTGAGTGGCTACTGCCGGGGTGGCATGTTTCCCGGCGTTGATCAGCAAGCACGCCAGGCGACCCTGGCCGACAACCAGCGAGCGGTGGATGAAGCGCTGGAATTAGGCGCAGAGTGCCTGGTGCTGGTGGTCGGCGGTTTGCCGCCAGGTTCGAAAGATCTGCCGGGGGCGCGCCAGCAAGTGCGTGATGGACTCAGTGCTCTGCTGGAGTACGCCCGCGCGGGCGGCATGCCGCTGGCGATTGAACCGCTGCATCCCATGTACGCGGCGGATCGTGCCTGCATTAACACGCTGAAGCAGGCTAACGATCTCTGCGATGAATTGGGTGACGATGGACTGGGGATTGCCGTCGATGTCTATCACACCTGGTGGGATGCTGAGTTTTATCAGGAAATCGCCCGTGCGGGTCTGAAACGGCTGCTGGCGTTTCATATCTGCGACTGGCTCACGCCTACGCGGGATCTGCTGGAAGATCGCGGCATGATGGGCGATGGCGTTATCGATATTCGCGCCATGCGGGAAGCGGTAGAAGCTCAGGGTTATCGCGGATTACATGAAGTGGAAATTTTCTCCCGCCTGAACTGGTGGACTCAGGATCCAGATGAGGTGCTTAAGACCTGCAAGGCTCGCCATCTGGCGCACGGTTAACCGTATCTGACAGAGCTGAAAAGCTGTTTTCGTCGGTCACAGACATTGTCGAGGAAAAGATGAATACAGATACCCGCAAAATGATTCTGGTCACCGTGCTGTGCGGCCTTGGCTACATGATGTACTCGGTGGATCGCATGACGGTGTCATCAGCCATCGGGCTGATCGCCGGAGAGTTTGGTCTCGGTAAAGCGGAGAGTGGCATTCTGCTCTCCTCCTTCTTTTTTGGCTTCATCGTCTTTCTGTTCATTTCCGGCATTATCGCCGACAAGTTAAGTGGCAAACCGGTGCTGATTCTCGGCCTGATGATGTTTTCACTGGCGACACTGCTAACCGGTGTTGCGGGCAGCATGACCAGCCTGATTTTTTACCGCGTGATGACGGGCATCGGCGAGGGCATCTTCTGGCCTGCCGCCTCGCTCGAAGTGGCCAACGTGACCAGCGAAAAACAGCGCACCACCGTGATGTCACTCTATTGGATGGGGTATCCGATTGGCGGGTTCCTCGGTACATGGATGGGCGCCATGCTCGGTCCGATCTTTGGCTGGCGCGTGGTGTTCTACGTGGCGGGCGCGATGGGCATGCTGGTGGCGCTGTTGTATCTGGTGCTGGTGAAAAATGACCGGAAACCTGCCGAGTTGATTGCACGCCAGGCGGCGGAGAAAGTGCCATTAAGAACCTTGTTCCGCCATGCGCCGGTGTTGCTAATGGCCGCGTTCTATTTCGTGCTGCTGGCAGGCTGGTGGATTGTGCTGCTGTGGGCACCGAGCTATTTGATGCAGGTAAAAAATCTGTCGATTGGCACTGCAGGCACCATCGCCAGTCTGCTGGGCATTACCGGTGCGCTGGGCGGTTTTGTATTGGGGCGCTACTGCGACAAGGGCGATTTCAAACGTCGTCGCACCATTCTGATGACCATTACTTTTATCAGCGGGCTGGTGATGGCCGCCATGGCATTCAATCTCTCGGTGCCGTTGGTGATTGTGCTGGTGCTGATCCTCGGTTTCCTTGGCTATCCGATTACACCCATTGTTCTCTCCCTCACCGCTGAACTGGTGCCGCCTTCTCTGCGCGGTTCCGCCATCGGCTTTGTGATGAATATGGGAATGGCGGCGGGCGGCATCTCGCCGATTGTGGCGGGTTATTACGCGCAACATTACACCTTGCAACCGGTCTGGCTGGTCGCCGCCTGCGTCATTATCTGCAGCAGCCTGGTATTGCTGGGGGTGCGTCGCCTGCCTATCGGAAACCACAACAGTTCGCAGAATGTGATGCCGTCCGGGCATCTGGCAAAACACTGAAATAAGGAACAGAACCATGTCTGTGAGCAATAAAGTGCGTTTACTGGATCGCAACGGTCAGCCCTACAGCTACATCATGCAGGGTGAGCGCCACTGGAGCGTACCGGCGAAACCGGTATTTAACCGCGACGTGTATGCCGCTGCACATGTGGTTGCCGACCCGCAGCGCATGCAAAATCCGCATAGCGATATGGCGATTGACTGGGACAGCACGCTGGAATATCGCCATCATTTAATGTCGCTGGGATTGGGCATCGCGGAAGCCATGGATACCGCGCAACGCGGCATGGGGCTGGATTGGCCAACCGCGCTCGAGCTTATTAAACGCAGCGTGGAGCAAGCGAAAGCGTATCCGGGGGCACGGGTCGCCAGCGGGGCTGGCACCGATCATCTGACGGACTTTTCCCAACTGACCCTACAGGATGTGATTGCCGCGTATGAGCAGCAAATCTCAGCAATCGAAGCCTGTGGCGGCCGTATTATCTTAATGGCCAGTCGCGCGCTCGCCGCCATTGCTAAGGGGCCAGAGGATTACATCACCGTTTACAGCACGCTTCTGCGCCAGGTGCGTGAGCCGGTTATTTTGCACTGGCTGGGGGACATGTTTGATCCCGCACTACGCGGTTATTGGGGTGGCGCGACGATTCACAGTGCGATGGAGGTCTGTCTGGCGGTGATACGCGAAAATCAGGCAAAAGTCGAGGGGATAAAGATCTCACTGCTGGATAAAGATCGTGAAATTGAGATGCGGCGCCAGCTACCGGCTTCCGTCAAAATGTATACCGGCGATGACTTTAACTATCCCGAACTGATCGCCGGTGATGAGCAAGGCTTCTCGCATGCGCTGCTGGGCATTCTCGACGGCATTGCACCGGCCGCCACCAGCGCACTGCATGCATTGGCGCAGGGCGATCGCGCCAGCTTTGAACGGATACTGGCACCGACAGTGCCGTTGGCACGCCATTTGTTCTCGGCACCCACGCAGTATTACAAGGCGGGCATCGTGTTCCTGGCCTGGTTGAATGGCCATCAGAAGCATTTCACCTTGCTGGGCGGCATGCAGAGTGCGCGCAGTCTGACGCACTACTCTGAAGCGTTCAGACTGGCGGATGAGGCTGGTTTGCTGAATAACGCGGATGTGGCTGCTGAACGCATGTGGTCGCTGGCGAAGTTGCACGGTATTTGAATATTTTAAGGGCGGTTACGGCCGCCCAGCTACCACATTTGATCGACGAAAGTCCCTTCTTCTGCCCGCGATTCCACCTTCCTGCATGTCATAAGAATCCCCTATAAACAGAAAAGTCGCTATTTAACATTGAGTTATATGTCATTTAACAAAACTGTGACATCGCACAATATACATATAACATATTATGTTTTATAAATACTGACATAACATTACAGTCAAGGTTCTGGAGGCGTTGATGAGTACTATCCCGTCAGGAAATACCCGCAATACAACCGAGCATGAAGCGCGAAAATTCAAACGATCGATCGGTTTGATGTCCAACTTCTCATTGGGTTTTACCTATTTATCCCCTCTCACCGCCGTCTACTCCCTGTTTGCTCTCGCCATGACGTTGGCCGGTCCGCCCTCAATCTGGTGGATATTGATCGCGGCAGGGGGGCAACTTCTGGTGGCAATGGTATTTGGTGAAGTGGCGTCACAATATCCGATTACCGGTGGTTTATATCCGTGGTCGCGTATTTTATGGGGCAAGAAATATGCGTGGATTGCCGCCTGGGTTTATCTCTGGGCGCTGGTGGTGACCATCACCTCAATCGCCGAATACAGCTCAACCTTTGTTGCCTCGTTATTAGGCTATGAGCAAACGGCGATTAATTTACTGATGACGTCGGTGGTGTTGCTGTTAATGATGATGGCGATCAACCTCTCCGGCACTAAAAACCTGGCACGCGTGGCGCGTATTGGTTTCTGGTGTGAAATTGTCAGTGTTATTGCGTTGGGTATCTATTTATTGCTGTTCCATCGCATGCAGCCAATCAGTGTGATCTTTGATTCGATGGGTGTGAATGCCAGCGGTGGCTACATGGGTGCCTTTATGTCGGCGTCATTGCTCGGTCTGTTTATGTTCTTCGGTTTTGAAGCCTGCGGTAACGTGGCGGAAGAAGTGCAGAACGCCAGCCGGAAAATTCCTGTCGCGATGATTCTGAGCATTGTGTTTGGCGCGATTTCGGCGGTGATTTCGGTATTGGGTTATCTGTTGTCCTATCCTAATCTGCACGACATCGTGTCGGGCAAAATCCAGAACCCGATCCCTGAGATTCTGAATAACGCGTTGGGGCCGATGGGCGAGAAGATCTTTATCGTGGTGGCGGTGATTGCCATGCTGTCATGCATCCTCTCGCTGCAGGCAGCGCTTAGCAGACTGCTGTTCTCTTTCTCGCGTGACAAGATGCTGCCCGGCAGCAACTGGATGGCGAAAATTTCCAAGCACGATGTGCCCGACAACGCCATGATTGTCAGCTGTGCCTTACCGCTGTTGATTTGCATCTGGGTTTACTATCAGCCCGATAACCTGGCGCGAATTACCGCCTTTGCCGTAGCGGGGATCTATATCTCCTTCCAGATGGTGGTCTTAGCGGCACTGCGTAAACGTCTGCAAGGGTGGAAGCCGCAGGGTGAATGGCATATTGGTCGCTGGGGCATCTGGGTCAATATTCTGGCGCTGATGTATGGGCTGAGCGGTATCTATTTGCTGGTTCAGCCGGGTGAGGGCAGTTTCGTCGATAAATGGATTGTATTAATCGGCTTATTTATTGTGGTGGGATCAGGTGCGCTGTATATGTTTATTGCCAGACCTTATAGCCAGAAAAGCAATGAACAGCATTATGATCTGAGTGCAATCAAAGAATAATCGTTACGGGTGAGGGTCACCTCACCCCCTTCAAGCATTTCATCTCTCTTTTCACTCCATCGCCGATACCATGCGAAGGGAGCGGCGTGTCTGACATATTGAATAGGAATTATTATGAGCCTGAATTCAAGAAAAAAGACAAATTTATCCATCTGGCAAGTGATTATTATTGGTATCGCCTATATGACGCCGATGACGGTATTTGATACCTTCGGCATTGTCTCAAAGTTAACTGAAGGCCGTGTGCCGTTAGCCTATTTACTAGCGCTGGCAGCGGTGTTATTTACCGCACTGAGTTATGGCCGCATGGTGAAACTCTATCCGAGTGCAGGTTCGGCCTATACTTACGCACGTAATGTGTGCGGTAACAATGTAGGTTTTCTGGTGGGTTGGTCATCGCTGTTAGATTATATTTTTCTGCCGATGATTAATTCGCTGCTGGCAGGCATCTATTTGCAAACGCTGCTGCCCGCCATTCCACCGTGGATCTCCATCCTCGCTTTCACCACGTTGATTACCTATATCAACTGCTGCAACATTAAAATTTTGGCCAACGTTAATTTTCTGTTTGTCGGCATGCCGGTTATTTTGATGGGTGTGTTTGTTTACCTGGTGGTTCACGATCTGGATACCGCCTATGGCACTGGCCGCGTTTTAACGGTCACGCCGTTGTTCAATGGAAATGCCAGTATTCTCCCGCTGATCAGCGGTGCTGCCGTACTCTGTTTCTCCTTCCTCGGTTTCGATGCTGTGACCACGCTGTCTGATGAAACAGACAGACCAGAGAATGTTATCCCCAAAGCGGTGTTTTATACCGCATTAATCGGCGGGGCGATTTTCTTCCTCGCGGCATGGTTTATTCAGCTTTATTATCCCGATAACGCCATGTTTAAAAATCCGATGGAAGCGATGCCGGAAATTGTTTTATATGTGGGTGGCCGATTCTTCCAGACGCTATTTCTGCTGGGTATTTTATTGAACACCGTGGCTTCTGCGCTCGCCTCGCACGCCAGTGCGGCACGACTGCTGCATATTATGGGGAAAAACAATCCGGTTACCGCGCCGGTATTAGGTTACATCCATCCGAAAACGCGTAATCCGCTCTACTGCGTCTTATTAACCGGCTTTATTTCGCTCAGCTCGATCTTTTTTGATTTAGATACTGCCGTTTCATTAATTAGTTTTGGTGCGCTGGTGGCGTTTAGCGCCGTGAACCTTTCAGTTATCGTGAAATTCGTTTTTGTCGATAAACAAATCAGTACCTTCAGTGATTTGTTCAGAAATATGGTGCTGCCGGTGTGTGGCCTGGCGTGTGTGGCGATGATGTGGGTAAACCTCGATCATGATGCCTTTATGCTGGGATCTATTTGGGCGGTGTTAGGGATTAGCTGGATTATTTACTGCAGTGTTACCCAACGTGAAGTGATGATTTCCGAGTAAAAAAGTAGTGTAACTCACAGTGATTCTTCCTGTGGTGCGATTAACGAACCGAGAATAATCGATGAGCAGACAGCCTGATTTAATTAAACCTGTATTAATGCGTGATGCAAAATTTTCGCGACCGAGTCAGACCGCCTTCAATGGCGACTGGAACTGGGTCAGAGAGTGTGATGAAACAGAGAATATCGATCCGGGAAATCCGGCCAATTACTACGAGTCGACGCTTGCCCCCTGGACAACATTTGCCCCGCTGGAAGGTGATAAAGTGTGTGAATTCGTAGTCATTGGCGGCGGGTTGCTGGGGGCCTCGACGGCGCTGCATCTGGCAGAAGCCGGTATCGAAACGGTACTGCTGGAAAAAAACGCCATTGGGTCGGGGGCGTCTGGACGTAACGGCGGGCAACTGACGCCGGGATTGGCCCGCTGGGAGGCGGAGTCAATGCTGGATAATCTCAGTATCGATGAAGCGAAGCGCCTGTGGCATTTCACCTCAACCGAAGCCATGTCGCTGATTGATGATATCGCCAGCCGCTATCACCTCGATCTGGATCGTCAACGCGGGCACATTACCGCCGCCATTCATCCCGGCCATATGAACGCGCTGGTGCAGGCTGCGGATGCGCGTCGCTTTCTCGGGGATGACCATGTGGCGGTGTTAGGCGGCTATGAGTTGCAGGAGCATATCAAATCCGATGCCTATTACGGCGGCGTGTTAGACGACCTTGGCGGACAGATTCACTCGCTGGCGCTCAATCGCGGTCTGATTTACGGCTTTGTGTTGAACGGCGGCCAGGTTCATGAGCAGAGTGAAGTGATACGGATTGAGGAAGTCGGGAGTGTGACGCGCGTTCACACCGCCGCAGGTGTCATTACCGCAACCAAAGGCGTGGTGATTGCGGTTCATGATGCGACACATACTTTGCTGAACGAGAATAACGCCACCACCATTCCTTTCTATACCTATGTCGGCGTCACGTCGCCCGTCAGCGGCGGCTCAAAAACCCTTCTGCCCACTGGCAAACCGGTGTACGACACGCAATTGCAGATAGATTATTACCGCCCGGTGCGAAATGAGCGTCTGCTGTTTGGGGGACAGGGAACGGGTATGCGCTGGGACGATACCCGCACGGTCGATTACCTGACTTCACGCTTGCGGGCCGTTTTTCCCGAGCACGAAGAGCTACAGCTCGATTTTGCCTGGAGCGGTACCACGGATTTAACGCTTAATGGCGCCACCGATTGCCGGAAAGGCGGCAAGAACGGCAAGATCTATTCAGTACATGGCTGGAGTGGACATGGCATCGCGCAGACAGTGCGCATTGGCAAGGCGATTCGTGATGATATCGTCAATGCCAATAGCGATTTTTCAATGCTGACGGCGATTAAACACACACCGTTAATGATTGGCAGAAAACTGGCTCCGGTGGCGATTCCGCTGGCGAAGACGCTGCTCGGTATTAGCGCCAAACTGGCACCGGGTAAAATGATTTCGTTTTAATCAGCACCCTGCCGCTAAGGGCGGCAGGGTGTTACAGGAAATAGATTTTGCAAAAGCCGTTTTGCGTTGTCTGATAGGATGCATCGATATTCAGCAACGAGCCGGTGCGATAGTGCAAATGGCTGGAAAATATCACGCGATTTTCGCTATTGGTCATAACAACCTTACTGCTACTTTGCTTCACAATAGGCAATAAGGCTTCCTCAATACGGCTGACTAATATATCTACCGCTGCTACGCCCACCATATTTCCGTCAATCACGACAGGAGACGCGGCAGTAATGGTATACGCTGAGGTGCAAACATAATCCACATACGGGCCGTGTAAATAAACGTCCTCGGCATCGGGCGTATTTTTAAACCATTCAAAGGTACTAAAATCCAGCCGCTGCTGCGTGGCTTGATCGAGATCCAGGCAGGATTGTTGATTGCTCTTCGGGTTTTTAAACCACCATTCGAGGAACCAATAGGGTTGAGCAAGGTTTTCCGTTGCCAGATGGCTGGCAAACCCCGCGCCAGAACAGAACTGGCTCTCCAGCAGGATTTTTTCGATTGAAGGGTAGAGGCTTTTACGCAGGCTACTCTCACGCTGTTTATCAGATGCGATGCCTGCTACGGGAATCGTGGCAAGGGTCTGATTAACGTAAGCAGAGAGATGTTTCGTCGAGAGCGTCACTGCAGCGAATAGCGCTTCCAATGTATTCACGATCCGCTCTTGGTTATTGACATCACTCACTCTTCTCTCCTCACATAATCTCTTTAAAGCTTATTTTATATTCAATGAGTTTTGACGTTAATTCATTAATCAGCGCACTCGCCAGATTAACCGCAGCCAGTTCATCATGACCGCGAAATGCGGTCAATAACTTGCGATAAATATCGACAGTAGTGTGATGAGCCGCATCTGACTTATATAAAAGTGTGACCAGAGACGCCCATTCAGATTGGATAATCAACTCCTGGCTGGCAATTCTCGCCGACTGCGAATTCGCAGCAATCGTCAACAAACAACGCATATCTGCCTGGCTGCGCATTTCTGCGCTGGATGCCTGCTCCAGGATATCCACAAATTGCGTGAGCGTGGCGATGTCGCTGGCCGTCATGCGGGTGGACGCTAATCTTGCGGCATGGCAGAAAATCGCACAGTGCCATTCACCCAAATCAGACAGATATTCCGTGCTGATCAAATTGAACGGATGTTGACTCGATGTCTGTTTATCGATGCTGTTGGCAACAAAACTGCCACCGTTTCGCCCGCGCACGGTGTAAACCAGACCGTTGGCGCGCAGGGTGTTCAGCGCTTCGCGAATCGTGATGTGTGAGACGCCCATCATTCGGGCCAAATCCGCTTCATTCGGCAGTTGCTCATTGGCTTCAAGTAAACCTGAAACGATAGCGTTGGCCAATCGCTGCACGATTTGATCGGAACGACTGGACTGCCCAATAGGGGAAAAAATCACTGCATGAGTAATCATAGTCCTCGTGATTTCTTATTCGTGTTGGGGAGGCAAGATGCACATTCATAACATAAAACATCCACATTGGAAACAATGAGTTGCCTTATCTGGTTGCGACGGAAAACTGTGATAAGCAACGCAATCAGCAGCTTAAACCAACAGCTGCTCAAACAGCCTCTCTCGGATCTGTGAACCCGCAAATATGCGAGTGCAATCAAATTAATGTGAAAGAAACGTTGCCTGATTTGTGATCATAATGATAAAACCTAATATGTTATATGATTAAGGAGCCTGTCGCATGCGTAAGATAAAACACTTTATCAATGGAGCCTTCTGTGAGGGTTCTGGCAGTGAGACTTTCGAACTGGTCAGCCCGGTGAGCGGTGAAGTCTATGCATTATCCCCCCTTGCTAATGAAGACGATGTCAACGCGGCCTATACCGCCGCTAAAAGTGCTTTTCAAATCTGGAAAAAGAGTACGCCAGGTGAGCGCCAGCGCGCGTTGCTGCATCTGGCGGATGCGGTCGAGCAGAACTGTGAGCGTATCGTTGATATCCAGAGCGAGGAGACCGGTCAGTTAAAGCACTTTATCCGTCAGGAAGAGATCGCTGGTTCGTGCGATGCAATTCGCTTTTTTGCCGGTGCCGCCCGCTGTCAGGAAGGCAAGGCCTCCGGTGAATATATGGCGGGCTTTAACTCCACCATTCGCCGCGAGCCGCTGGGTATCGTTGGCCAGGTCACGCCATGGAACTACCCATTTATGATGGCGGTATGGAAGATCGCCCCCGCGCTGGCAACGGGAAATACTGTGGTGTTAAAACCCAGTGATACCACACCACTCAGCACCTTGCTGCTGGCCGAGTTGGCGGCTCCATTCTTCCCGCCAGGTGCCATCAATGTGGTGTTGGGTAAAGCCGCGAGTGGCTCGCTGGTGGTGTCGCATACCGATGCTTCGCTGGTGTCAATCACCGGTTCGGTACGCGCCGGTTTACAGGTGGCGGCATCAGCGGCAGCCAATCTGACCAAAGCACATCTGGAACTGGGCGGTAAAGCACCGGTGATTGTGTTTGGCGATGCTGACGTAGACAAAACGGTGAAAACCATCTGCGCCGCTGGCTTCTTTAATGCCGGTCAGGACTGCACAGCCGCTACGCGTATTCTGGTTGAAGAGGCAATTTATCCCCATTTCCTCGATAAATTAGTTAGTGAAGCGCGCAGTCTGCGTTTCGGCCAGCCTGATGATACAGACGCTTTTTATGGTGCGCTCAACAGCCAAAATCAGCTGGAACAGGTGAAAGGTTTTATCGCCCGTCTGCCTGCGCACGCGCGCGTTGAAACCGGCGGCAAAGCAGGTAACGGACCTGGCTTCTATTTCGAACCCACCATTATTTCTGGGCTGCAGCAGAAAGACGAAGCTATCCAGCACGAGGTGTTTGGACCGGTGATGACAATTCAATCTTTCGCGTCTGAAAGTGAAGCGTTATCGATGGCGAATGACGTGGAATACGGTCTGGCGGCCAGCGTCTGGACGCGCGATCACCGTCGGGCGCAGCTATTTAGCCGTGAACTCGATTTCGGCACGGTCTGGATCAACAACCATATTCCTCTCTGTGCGGAGATGCCGCATGGCGGATTTAAAAAGTCAGGCTACGGCAAAGACCTTTCTGCGTACTCCTTAGAAGAGTACACCCGCATTAAACATGTCATGAGCGACTTATCTTAACGGTGGAGAATCAACATGAAAAAGATCGCAATGGTGGTAGCCCTGTTTGTTTCTTCCAGCTGTTTTGCCAGCCAAACACCGCTGGAGGTGGTGAAAGAGTATATGGGCGCATGGAATCAGCATAATGCCCACAAGGCCGGAACCTACCTGGCAAAAGATGTGACCTATTATGATGCGGCCGTCGGCACCCCGGTAAAAGGCAATAGCGATGCCGAGAAAAATGTCATTAAAGCCTTTATTGATGGTGTGCCGGATTTGAAATGGCAGATGATCGGTAAACCCGTTTATAACCATGACATTGTGGCTTTCGAATGGGTGTTCTCCGGCGTCAACAGCGGTGAATGGGCGGGTAGTCCGGCAACCAATAAACCGATTAAATTTCACGGTGTTTCATATATTAAAGTGAACGAGGGAAAAATCACTTATCAAGGTGATTATTACGACTCGAAGAAACTCGACGAACAATTAAAGTAATTATTAATAAATTGCATTCATGCCTGAATATTTATGGCAGGCATCGTATCGCTTGAACAGAAGGTTCGAACAATGAAAAACTCTGATTTTAATCAGCGTCGCCAGCGTGCTACCCCACGCGGCGTGGGCGTCATGTGTGATTTCTATGCGCAGCAGGCGGACAATGCCACGATCACGGATGTAGAGGGCGCGGAATATATCGATTTCGCCGCCGGCATCGCCGTATTGAATACCGGACATCGCCACGCCAAAGTGGTAGAGGCGATTGAGAAACAGCTGGCACAGTTTACCCATACCGCCTATCAAATTGTCCCTTACGAGAGTTATGTCGGTCTGGCTGAAAAAATCAATGAGCTGACGCCAATTGAGGGCGAGACCAAAACCGCATTCTTTACCACCGGTGCAGAAGCGGTGGAAAACGCGATTAAAATCGCCCGTTGTCACACCGGACGCCCTGGCGTTATCGCATTCGGTGGCGGTTTCCATGGCCGTACCTACATGACCATGGCGCTGACCGGAAAGGTTAAGCCGTATAAAATCGGTTTTGGTCCATTCCCCGGCTCGGTGTTCCATGCCGTTTATCCTTCAGAAGCACGCGGTATCAGCGTGCAGGACAGCATTCGCTCGTTAGAGTCGCTGTTCCAGTGCGATATCGATCCACAGCAGGTTGCCGCAATTATCTTCGAACCTGTGCAGGGTGAGGGCGGGTTTAACGTTGCGCCTGCCGAATTTGTCGAGGCGCTGCGTGACATCTGCGATCGACACGGCATTGTTTTGATCGCCGATGAAGTGCAAAGCGGTTTTGCCCGTACCGGCAAACTGTTTGCCATGCAGCATTATCATCATCAGGCCGATCTGATGACCATGGCGAAAAGCCTGGCGGGCGGGATGCCACTCTCCGCCGTGGCCGGTAAAGCGGCCATTATGGACAGCCCGCTGCCGGGTGGTCTGGGCGGGACCTATGCGGGTAATCCTCTCTCCATCGCCGCCGCCCATGCGGTGATTGATGCCATCAGTGAAGAAAAGCTGTGTGAACGTGCAGTTCATCTGGGAGCCAAACTGCGTTCGGTGCTGGAGAGTGCCGTAGAAACTTGCCCGGCATTAAGCGATGTGCGGGGTGTGGGTTCGATGATTGCCGCTGAATTCAGCGATCCTGCCACCGGTGCGCCTTCTGCGTCGGCAGCTCAGGCCGTGCAAAAGCAGGCGCTGGCGCAAGGCTTGCTGTTGCTGACCTGCGGGCCGCATGGCAACGTCATTCGTTTCCTTTATCCGCTCACTATCCCTGATGCACAGTTTGATAAAGCGCTGATGATGGTGAAAGACGCATTACAGGCTGCAGTTTAAGCACAGCGGTGTGAGGTCGGTGTCTAAAACGGCTGCATCATGCACGAAAAAAAGCCCGCCATTGGCGTAATGCCGATCAGTTAAGACAAAAATGATCGGTTGAACGATCCGGCAGTTCTGCAAGAATCCGTAATCTCTCAGGGATTACGGATTTTTTTATGCTTCTCAGTCAGGCTCTCGATATCGTTCATA
>NZ_VWXC01000021.1:0-107550 GCF_011752685.1 Candidatus Pantoea communis | reverse complement strand
AGAATCGTAACGAGAGACGATATCAAGGGCCTGACTGAGCTGCATAAAAAAATCCGGAAACGAAGCGTTTCCGGATTCTTACACAGCCACTGGATCGTTCAACTGATCCTTAACTGATCGGCATTAGACGCCATGGCGTCCCTTTTTTATGTTCGTAAATTAAACGTTACACGCCGCCGGCAATTAACACCCGCTCTCCACTGACGTAGGCTGACTCTTCTGATGCCAGAAACAGGGCAACCTGCGCCACATCTTCCGGCAGACCAAATCGTCCCAACGGCGTAGCAGCGATCAGCTTCGCTTTGACATCCGGATTCATCTTCTTCGCTGCCAGTAAACCTTCGGTCAGGATGATTCCTGGTGCCAGCGCATTGACGCGAATATTACGTGGCCCCAATTCACGAGCCAGGCCCTGCGTTAAGGTATCAATTGCCCCTTTGGTCGCTGCCCATAACACCGAGCCCGGTGTGCTGCGTTGGCTGTTAAGGGCGCTCAAGTTAATGATGGTGCCCCCGCGAGCCGGGAAATGTTTCGCCGCCTGCTGGCAGACCAGTAACGTGCCCAATACATTTACATTGAGCTGCTGCTGCATTTCACTGAGGCTGAGTTCGGCGAAATCGCCATGATGGAAAATACCGGCATTGTTGACCACGATATCCGGCGCGCCAAACTGCTCGATGCTGCGCGCGAATAAACGCTGCACATCGGCCTCGCGAGAGATATCTGCTTGTACCGCAATGGCATCGCTGCCCAGCTCGCAGATGTCCGCGACCACATCTGCAGCACCCGCTTCATCCTGGCGGTAATTAACAATGACGCGAGCGCCGGCCGCCGCGAAAGTCATAGCAATGGCGGCGCCAATGCCTTTCGAGGCGCCCGTCACCAGCGCGATTTTGCCTTCAAGTGCTTTCATTGTGTCTCTCCACCTGAGAATTCGGGGAAGGGTAAGCATGCGCTGTCCATACAATTTTGCGGTAGCGCAATCCTGCAAGCTTTTTGCACAATCCTGCAAATGTGTTGTGCAGGGACTAGGCGTAACGCGAGCGAAAGGCGAGAATGCGGGGACAGTGATCACTCATCACGGAGTGCGCAACGCATGATTCATCAGGAACAGTGGCAGCAGTTGGTGGCGATGATCGCTCGCCATACCCCGGAAGATGGCCGCCACTTCAGCCCCATCGATTTTCTCTCTTTTGGCCGAAGCTCCAAACCCACGAGCCTGTCGCACATTGCCACCTGGGCCAGTTTTGCACTGGTGGCGCAAGGGCAAAAAGCATTGCGCATGGGTGACGACGTGATGCATTACGGACCGGGCGATCTGCTGCTAGTGACGCTGGATATGCCGGTGCAATCCTGCGTGGTGCAGGCCACGGAGGAGAAACCGAATCTGGGCGTCGGGATCACCATCAATGAAACGCGCCTGATGCACTACCTCGAACATTTCCCGCTGCAGCAGATTGGCGCAACGGTAACCAATGAACGTGGGATTACGGTACACAAAGTGGCGCCGCCCCTGGTCGATGCCGTGATCCGCCTGATTGAGCTGTTGGATCAGCCCCAGGATATTCCGGCGCTGGCACCGTTAATTGAGCAAGAGATTTTCTATCGACTCCTTACCGGGCCGGAAGGACCCCGCATCCTCAACATGGCGTTGACGGAGCGGCCGGGCAACAAAGTGGCGCGCGCGGCACGCTGGCTACGTGAAAACTTTCATCAGCCGCTCAAGATGGATCAGCTGGCCAGTAGCGTGGGCATGAGTATTTCGTCGCTGCACCATCATTTCAAATCGGTCACGGCCATGACACCAATGCAGTATCAAAAGCAGTTACGTCTTAACGAAGCGCGGCGTTTGATGTTGATTGATAAGTTAGATGCGGGAACCGCAGGGTATCGCGTGGGGTATCAGAGCGCTTCGCAGTTTAGCCGTGAATACAGCCGTTTTTACGGGCAATCGCCGGCTCGTGATGTGCGTATGGTGGCTGTGGGGCCAGAAGGATTGACCCCACAGCAGTAAACGTTACAGCGAGCGTGCCGCTTCCATCGCCAGTGCGAAGGAACGCAGACGGGCTTGCGGGTCGAAAATCTGGCCATTAACCATGATTTCATCGGCCTGCGTTTCGCGCATCAGCGCGGCTAATCCCTGACGCACTTTGTCGCTATCGCCGACAATCGACATGCTCAACGCCTGCTGTACACCGTACTGCTCCGATGGCGACCAGAGGTTATCCATGTTTTCGACAGGTGCAGGCAGCGGGCCCGGTTTGCCCCGGCGCAGATTAATAAATTGCTGCTGCATCGAGGTAAACAGGAAGCGCGCATCGCGTTCGCTATCCGCCGCGACCACGTTGACGCACACCATGGCATAAGGTTTCGCCAGACGCGCAGAAGGCTTAAATTTCTCACGATAGAGATGCAAAGCCTGGAACAACAGGTCCGGTGCAAAGTGGGAAGCAAAGGCGAACGGCAAGCCGAGCTGTGCAGCCAGTTGTGCGCTGTAGAGGCTGGAACCCAATAACCAGACTGGAATTTTTAAGCCTAAACCCGGTACCGGTTGTACCGGAGGATGCTCACCCTCTTCGGCATCAAACCAACGAATCAGTTCTGCTACATCTTCCGGGAAGCTATCCGCCTGGGCGCTGGAGAGATGGCGGCGCAGTGCGAGCATGGTGCGCTGGTCAGAACCTGGCGCACGGCCCAGCCCTAAATCAATACGGCCAGGGTATAAGGATTCGAGCGTACCAAACTGTTCAGCGATCACCAGCGGTGCGTGGTTGGGCAGCATAATACCGCCAGATCCGAGGCGCAGAGTTTCGGTATTCGCGGCCAGATAGCCAATCAACACGGAGGTTGCCGCACTGGCGATACCGGTCATGTTGTGGTGCTCAGCGAGCCAGTAACGATGGAAACCAAGGGCTTCAGATTGACGCGCCAGCGCCAGCGAATTGTGGAAAGCTTCGCGCGCAGCAGAACCTTGCGGGATAGGTGCAAGATCCAGCACGGACAGGCGAACGTTTTTTTTCTCAGACATGGGCACTCCAGATAATGATGGCGCAGGTGTTATCAGACCTGCGCCAGTCAGTATTACGCATCATTACCCATATTAAAACTGCTATTAACAGCAGGAATATAGCCGGAATGTGCCTTTACCGTCCGCCTTCAAGCGCCATACCCGCCAAACGACGCCAGTAACCGTTGCATTCACTGCCGCGCGCCATCATCAGCGGCGCTTCACCGGCTTCGTTCGCACGGAAGCGAGCAACCTCTGTTAGCGTGGTTTCATCCTGCGGCGAGAGGCGTACGATGTCGATCCAGTTATGCATGCCGGCCAAATCGTTACCAAGGTTATAACAGTAGCCGCTCATGGTCTGGATGCCATTCAACACAAACACCTGTTGGCCCTCCAGTGACAGCACGCGGCGGCCAGTGGGATAGTGAATACAGCAAGTTTGACAGTCATCTTTGGCGCGATTTTCGGAGCGGGCGGTAAAGCAGCGTGCCGACAGCGCCAGCGGCAGATGGCCATAGCCCAATACCTCCACTTCGAACTTGTCGCGCAGGCCTGCGGCATCGCACTGCTGCAACAGTTGAATCAGCCAGTCGCGCGACATCTCGACCGGTAAACACCAGCGCGTCATACCCTCTTTGAGCAGCAACTGTAGCGTTTGCGCGTTGTAGACGTTAAGCGTCGGCCCGGCGACAAACGGCAGCTTACGTTCGGCTGCCATGTTAACGGTGCCGATGTCGTTGGCTTCCAGCAAAAACTCACCGTTCTCCACATAGCGCCGCAGCTCTTTGACTTCCGAAGGCGACTGCAACAGCGCCAGCGTGCTGAGCACGACCTGTTTACCGTGTTGTGCCAGGTGGCGTGCTAATTCCATCCATTGCTGGAATGAGGTTGCACGACGTTTACTGCATACCGCTTCGCCGAGGTAGATGATGTCAGCAGAGCTGACGGCAGCCTGCTGATAAAAGCGTTCCAGCGTTTCCGTTGGCCAGTACCACAGCACCGGCCCGATGGCATATTTCATAGCATCTCCTCACTGCCAGCTGCGGTGATAGGCACCGAGCGTGGTCTGGCTACCTTCAGAAAGTTCGCCCAACGCGCGCATCCAGGGTTCCTGCACCGCGAATTGCTCGGGCGAGGCCATGCAGCGATCAATCGCCTGGCGCCACACTTTTGCTACTTGCGCCACATAAGCCGGACTGCGCTGGCGGCCTTCAATTTTTACCGAAGCAATATTGGCGCGAAGCAACTCCGGCAACAGCGATAAGGTATTCAGGCTGGTGGGTTCTTCCAGCACGTGATAGCGCTGGTCATCCACTTGATAGCGCCCTTTACACAGCGTGGGATAACCGGCGCTCTCATCGGCGCTGTAACGATCAATCAGCACTTCATTCAGGCGTGATTCCATCCCCAGCGGCGTTTGCTGCCAGCGCACGAATTTTGCCGGCGAGCAGGCACCCGCACTGTTGGGTGATTCCCCCGTCAGCCAGGAGGAGAGATAGCAACGGCCTTCCGCCATAATGCACAGGCTGCCAAAGGCAAAGACTTCCAGCGGCACCGGTGTTTCACGCGCCAGCTGTTTAACCTGATGCATCGACAGTACGCGCGGCAACACCACGCGGCTGAGATCGAAATGGCGATGGTAAAAGTGGATGGCCTGCAAATTTGTCGCCGAAGCTTGCACGGAAAGGTGGCGTTCCACCTGCGGATAACGCTGCGCGGCATACTCCAGCGTAGCGATATCGGCGAGAATCAAGGCATCTGCGCCGTTCTGCGCCGCCACATCAATGGCCGTTTGCCAGCGATTCATCCCATCAGGATGGGCAAAGGTATTGATGGCCACGTGCAGCTTGCGGCGATGCTGGTGCAGGAAGCGCGACGCTTCTGCCAGCTTCTTGTCAGTAAAATTAAGGCCAGCAAAGTGGCGGGCATTGGTGTCATCTTTCAAACCGACATACACTGCATCGGCGCCATGCTCCACCGCCGATTTCAGCGCAGGTAAATTCCCCGCTGGACACAGCAGTTCCATACATTTCCTCCCCCGAATTCCGAAGCGTTAAAGTGTAGGGAAGGCGACAGGCGTGAATGTTGATTTAAGGCAGTGAAAGCGTCAGTCAGCATGCAGAGTGAAGATTATTTAATCAATTGTTCCGCAATTTCCTTGATCTCAGTGGAGGCGAGGGCGCCTGGATGTGGCAATATAGGTAAAATTTTCTGAAGGGATTGTTGATGATGTTTTCGCGCTTACGCGGCCTGATGGTGAAAAAAGGCCCAGAATTCCTTGCCTTACCTATTTCATTCACCCCATTCCCTGTAAAAAAAGTGGTTTTGCAACAACTCTTAAACTGGCAATTTCGTCATGCTTTGTCTGAAGGTGAGTTAGACTTTCTGGAAGGGCGCTTTCTTGGGATTGAGATTGCAGATGTGAATCTGCGCTGGATCACCACCTTGCAGAATGGACGCCTGACCGTTTCACGCGACGCCGAGGCAGATGTCTGGTTCCGCGGTGAAGCCAACGACTTGTTGCTGGTGGCAGCACGCAAAGCAGACCCCGATATGTTGTTTTTTCAACGCCGTTTGGTGATTGAGGGCGACACGGAGCTGGGTTTGGAGGTGAAGAATTTGATGGATGCCATTGAACTGGATGCCATGCCTACGCCTTTGCGCACGGGGTTGCAGCAGCTGGCTGCCTTTATTGAGGCAGGAATGAAACAGGACGCGAAGGCCGCTAAGGCGCGCGCGGGGATCTCATGTTGATTCGTACTGAAATTGGTGTGGATGCGGCGGGCATCGACAGCTTATTGAAGCGTAGTTTTGCGACCTCCGCCGAGGCTGAACTGGTGCAGCAGCTGCGTGAAGATGGTTTATTAACGCTAGGTGTAGTGGCCACGGATGATGAAGGGCAGGTATTAGGTTATGCCGCCTTTAGCCCGGTGACCTTACAAGGTGAAGACCGCAATTGGGTGGCGCTGGCGCCTCTGGCGGTGGATGAATCCGTGCGCAAGCAGGGCATTGCCAAACAGCTGGTGTATGAAGGGCTCGATTCCCTGAACGAGTTCAGCTACAGCGCCGTGGTGGTATTGGGCGACCCCGAATTCTACAACCCGTTGGGCTTCGAACCAGCTGCTCGTCATGGCCTGCACTGTCGCTGGTTGGGTAGCGAAGCGGCATTTCAGGTCTATAAATTAGCGGATGATGCATTTACGGGCGCAGAAGGATTAATCGCTTTCTCCGAACCTTTTAATCGTTTCGATTAAACCACGCATTCAGGCATGAAGGCTGCTGCGATACCAGCAGCAGCTTTTGCGTGCGGCTGAGTTGCTTCACCTGATACTCCAGACGCGAAGCGGCCGAGCGGTCGCCTGCATCGCAATTAAACACCAGCGTCAGCGGACCTTTGCCACGCAATGCGCGCGCACCTTTCCCGGATTGATGCTGCTGCAGGCGGCGATGAACATCTGTGGTAATGCCTGTATAAAGCATCCCGGCGGCGGTTTGCAGCATATAGAGCTGCCAGCCCTGTTGCATATGACTTTTCCTGTTAAATGGCTGTTGGGCAGTGTAGCGCGCTTAGGCTAGCCTCGCTATCTGCCACATGGAGTTGCATTGTGTCTGACCATTCTCATCTTATTCGTTTTCTTAAAAAACAGCGTGCGCTGTCATTATGTGCCAGCAATGGCAACGATCTGTGGTGTGCCAACTGCTTTTACGTGCTGGATGAAACACGAATGGCGTTTTGGTTGATGACCGAACCGGGTACGCGACACGGCATGTTAATGCAGGCCCAGTCGCGCGTCGCGGGCACAGTCAACGGCCAGCCAAAAACCGTGCTGTTAATCAAAGGCGTGCAGTACAGTGGCCGTATTCAGCAGCTTACTGGAGAGCGTGAAGCGCAGGCGCGGCATGCCTACCAGAAACGCTATCCGATTGCCCGCAAGGTTCAGGCACCCTTGTGGGAGATTATGTTGGATGAGCTGAAGATGACTGACAACGCGCTGGGCTTCGGCAAAAAAATCCTTTGGCAGCGCGATAAAACCGGCGAAAGTTAATTTTCCGCGCCCGATCAAACTTACGCTAACTTTGCGTAGCAGATTCCAATAACCTGAATAACACTATGGACTAACCGCCTCACTCCCCGGTGCGGCATTCGTTATTCTGTAGAATACGGAATCTGCTATGACCCAACTTGCATCCTCTGCACCAGCGGCGCGCTTCGCATGGTGGAAACCCTTGCTGTTCCTCGCCGTCGTCGTCATTGGCCTGTGGTACGTCAAATGGCAGCCCTATTACGGCAAAGCCTTCACAGCGGCTGAAACCCATTCAATCGGCATATCCATTTTGGCGAATGCCGCGGATTCACCGTGGCGCGCGGCGCTGGATTACGCGATGGTTTACTTCCTCGCCGTCTGGAAAGCCGCAGTGTTAGGTGTGATGCTGGGATCGCTGGTACAGGTGCTTATTCCGCGCAACTGGTTGCTTCGCTTAATGGGCAACTCGCGGTTTGGATCGACGCTGATCGGCACCGGTTTAGGCTTGCCGGGCATGATGTGCACCTGTTGTGCCGCGCCAGTGGCGGCGGGGTTGCGTCAGTCGCAGGTGTCGAGCGGGGCGGCGATGGCCTTTTGGCTGGCCAATCCGCTATTAAATCTCGCCACGTTAATCTTTATGGGATTTGTGCTGGGTTGGCACTTCGCGGCGATTCGGCTGGTGGCGGGCTTGATCATGGTGCCAGGCATTGCATCGCTGGTGCAGCGTAGCGTGCCGGATAACAGGGTCGCAGCGCCGCTGGTCACAACAGCAAGCAGTGAACAGCCCTTCCTGACTCGCTGGCTGCGCGTGATGTGGCGGCTGTTCTGGAACACCATCCCGCTGTATATCGTTGCCGTGCTGTTATTGGGTGCTGCGCGAGTCTGGCTATTCCCGCATGCCGATGGTGCGGTGGGCAATACGCTGTTTTGGGTGATGCTGATGGCGATAGCGGGCTGTTTGTTTGTCATTCCCACCGCTGCAGAAATTCCCATTGTACAGACCATGATGCTGGCGGGCATGGGGATCGCGCCTGCGCTGGCGCTGCTGGTAACCTTACCCGCCGTGAGTGTGCCATCGCTACTGATGCTGCACCGTGCCTTCCCGGCGCGCGCGCTGTGGATCGCGCTGATTGGCGTGGCGCTCAGCGGCATGATCCTCGGCACACTCGCCCTGTGGCTGACGTAAATACCAGATCTTCTGATTGCGGCTGCCGCGCCATAGCAGCCGCGCATCTTTCTCCGCTTCCACGAACCGCCCGTCGATCAGCACATCAATTTCAGCCACCACTTCACGCTGTGCCGCGCTCAGTTCCGCCATCTCATAGCCGGTCCACAGCCAGATATCTTTGTCCGGGCATTCACGCCGCACGCGTTTCACCAGACGACGGATGTGCGGCACATTGTGCGGATGCAGGGGATCGCCGCCGCTCAGCGACAACCCCTGACGTGGAATGCGCTGATCCTTGAGATCGGCAATCAGCTGCTCTTCCATCTCCAGCGTGAAGGGATCACCGGAATCGAGCCGCCAGGTACTTTGGTTATAGCAGCCACGGCACTGATGTTCACAACCCGAGACAAACAACGTGCAGCGGGTGCCCGGCCCGTTGACGATATCGACGGCGTAATAGCGATGAAAACGCATCATCCCAGCTGTCCGGTATCCAGATGTTTAACGCGGCGCTGTACCTCTTCCTGCTTACCGGCATTGAACGGCCGCGCATCTGGGCTGCCCAGATAGCCACAAACACGGCGCGTGACGGAAACCCGTGCCGGATCGTGGTTACCACAGCACGGACAGGTAAAGCCTTTGCTGGTGCAACTGAATTCACCCGTAAAGCCGCATTCGTAGCACTCATCGATGGGCGTATTGGTGCCGTAATAGGGCACGCGGTGATAGCTGTAATCCCACACATCCTCCAGCGCCTTGAGGTTGTGTTGAATATTGGGGTATTCGCCGTAACAGATGAAGCCGCCATTGGCGATGGCGGGATAGGGCGCTTCAAAATCGATCTTGTCGAAGGGATTTACTTTCTTTTCGACGTCGAGGTGGAAGCTGTTGGTGTAATAACCTTTGTCGGTGACGCCCGGCACCACACCAAATTCGGCGGCATCGAGCCGGCAGAAGCGATCACACAGGTTTTCGCTCGGCGTGCTGTACAGGCTAAAACCGTAGCCTGTCTCGTCTTTCCACGCATCCACGGCTTCGCGCAGACGCTGTACAATCGCCACACCTTTTTCCCGCAGGTGCTGCGCATCATACGGATGGACTTCATTGCCGCTCAGCGCGTTTAGCGTTTCATGCAGGCCGATGTAGCCGAGCGAGATCGAAGCACGGCCGTTGCGGAAAATCGCGCCGACTTCGTCATCAGCGTTCAAACGTACGCCACACGCGCCCTCCATGTAGAGAATCGGCGCTACGCGTGCTTTGGTTTTCTCCAGCCGGGCGATGCGCGTCATCAATGCCCGTTTAGCCAGTTCAAGCCGTTCATCCAGCAGCAGCCAGAAATGAGCTTCATTGCCTTTGGCTTCCAATGCAATGCGCGGCAGGTTCAGGCTTATCACCCCAATATTGTTTCGCCCTTCGTGAATCTGCTTACCGTTTTCCTCATACACGCCGAGGAAGCTGCGGCAGCCCATCGGGGTTTTGAACGAACCGGTGACTTCTACCACCTTATCGTAATTGAGAATGTCGGGATACATGCGCTTGCTGGCACACTCCAGCGCCAGCTGTTTGATGTCGTAGTTAAAATCACCGGGACGACGATTCACACCTTCGCGGATGGCAAATACCAGTTTCGGGAACACCGCGGTTTTATGGTTTTTCCCCAACCCTGCGATGCGATTACGCAGAATCGACTGCTGAATCAGGCGCGCGGCCCAATCGGTGCCGAGACCAAAGCCAAAGGTGACAAACGGCGTCTGCCCGTTGGCAGTGTGCAGCGTGTTGACCTCATATTCGAGAGACTGGAATGCGTCATAACACTCTTTCTCGGTGCGCACGCGCGCATAGGCTTCCGCATCCGGGATCTGCCACTGCTGTGCCACGGCGCGATGTTTCTCCAGACTAAGCGTCACAAACGGCGCCAGCACTTCATCAATGCGGTTGATGGTGGTACCACCGTAAATATGGCTGGCGACCTGCGCAATAATTTGTGCTGTCACCGCCGTCGCGGTGGCAATGGATTTTGGCGGCTCGATTTCGGCGTTGCCCATCTTGAAGCCGTTGTTCAACATGCCCTGAAGATCGATCAACATGCAGTTAAACATCGGGAAAAATGGCGAATAGTCGAGATCGTGATAGTGGATCTCACCGCGCTCATGCGACAGAACCACATCACGCGGCAGCAGCTGCTGTTGGGCATAATGTTTGGCAACGATGCCTGCCAGTAAGTCGCGCTGGGTGGGGATCACTTTGCTGTCTTTGTTGGCGTTTTCGTTGAGCAACGCGGCATTGGTCTGTTCAACCAGGCCACGAATCGCGTGGTGCAGTTTGCCACGCTGTTCACGGGCTAAATCACGGTCATGGCGATATTCGATATACGCGCGCGCCAGCTGCGGCCAGCGCCCGGCCATCAGCGTCTCTTCCACTGCACACTGGATGTCACGGATATCTACCTCAATGCGATCGGACAGCCGCTGGCTCACTTGTTCAGCCACCTGAGTACACCAGCTCGCATCCTCTATCCGTGCAGCTCGCGCCGCCGCCTGAACCGCCAGCGCGATACGCTGCGCTTCAAACGGCACTCTGCAGCCGTCTCGCTTAATCACCACCGTCGCCATTTTTTCTCCGTGAACTACATATGGGTGTTTAACCAGAGTGTAATCGCTATATATGGTGTTTTGGCGGAAAATAATCGCGCTGTTTTTGACCTGCCTCAAAGAAGACATAACGAAGATTGAAAGCCGCACAATGGTAAAGCGGACTAAACTTCAAAAGTTTTAAGCAGACCAAACTTCGAACTTTTACAACTTGATTTGCGATGCGAAGCAGGTTTAATGATTTTTTTTTTGCCTATTTTTGGCCCGTCATTTAATTACAAGGATGCCTTACATGCCTCTGCAACGAACGCTGCTCGCCTGTTGTTTATCCCTGACTTTTTCCGCTGTTGCCGCCCCCGCCTCTGATCTGCCTTTAATGCCCTGGCCGCAAAAAGTGGTGCAGCCTGCCAGCGGCGGCGCATTGACGCTGACACCGCAATTCACGCTGCATATTACGGGCGATCATCTGGAGGGGGCTGAAGCGCGCTGGCGTGCGCGCATTTCACGTCAAACCGGTTGGCCGCTGCTGCCCGCCAGTGCGCCGAGCGATCAGGCCACCATTCAGGTACAAATTGCCCAGGCAGTGGATCCCTTGCCACAACCGGACAGCGATGAGAGCTATCATCTTGAGGTCAACAGCGGCGGCGTGACGCTAAAAGCCAACACGCGTTTCGGTGCGATGCGCGGCATGGAGACACTGCTGCAGTTGATTGAGAATAATGAGACGGGAACGCAGATCCCCTACGTCATCATTGACGATAAACCACGCTTCCCGTGGCGCGGGGTGCTGATCGATTCGGCACGCCACTTCCTGCCGATTGAAACGGTGAAGCGGCAGATCGACGGTATCGCCGCAGCGCGAATGAACGTATTCCACTGGCATCTGACCGATGATCAGGGCTGGAGATTTGCCTCCAGCCACTATCCGCAGTTGCAGGAGAAGGCCAGCGACGGCCTTTACTACACGCAGCAACAGATGCGTGATGTGGTGCGTTATGCCACCCAGCGCGGCGTGCGCGTGGTGCCGGAAATTGATGTGCCGGGGCACGCCTCGGCGATCGCGGTGGCGATGCCAGAACTGCTCAGCGCGCCGGGCCCGTACCAGATGGAACGCGGCTGGGGCGTGTTTAAACCGCTGCTCGATCCCAGCAACGAAGCGGTCTTCACCTTCATCGATACGCTAATGGGCGAGGTTACGGCGATCTTCCCCGATCCTTATATCCATATCGGCGGCGATGAAGTGGATCCGACCCAATGGAATGACTCGCCGAAAATTCAGCAGTTTATGCGTGACCATGGTCTGAAAGACACGCACGCATTACAGGCGTGGTTCAATCAGCGGGTGGAGAAGATCCTGGAAGCGCATCAACGTCGCATGATTGGCTGGGATGAGGTTTACCATCCGGATCTGCCGAAAAGCATTTTGATCCAGTCCTGGCAGGGGCAGGATGCGTTAGGTGAGGTGGCGAAGCACGATTTCCGTGGCATTCTCTCAACCGGTTTCTATCTCGATCAACCGCAAACCGCAGCCTACCACTACCGCAACGATCCCTGGCCGCAGGGACTCCAGGGTCAGGATCAGATTCAAGCCGACGAGCAAGCGCAGAGCTGGCAGTTCACCATGCCGCGTTTGAAGGGCAGCCCGGTCAAAGGCAGTTTCACTCTGGTGGAAGCTAAAAACGGCTGGCGTGGCTTTATTGATTTCAGCGGCAAAGCGCGGCGTATGGTGAGTGATATTCGCTGGCTGTCGCCCACGCAGTTGACCTTTAGCGTCGATACCTGGATGGGGCCGTTTCAGCCAATGGTCACTCTGACGCAGGACAAACTGACCGGTTACATGCTGGTGGGCAATGTGCGCTATCCCGCTGAGGGCAGCAAGCTGGCACAGGTGCCGACCGGTATTCAGCCTTCAGTGCCAGCGCCTGAGCAAATGCAAAACAACCTGATTGGCGGTGAAGCAGCGCTGTGGGCGGAAAACGTCAACAGCCGGGTAATTGATACGCGTTTATGGCCGCGTGCCTTTGTGGTGGCTGAGCGCCTGTGGTCGGCGAAGGATGTCACCGACAGCGACAACATGTACCAACGCTTAAACGCGGTGGATCGCTGGGGCACGGTGTCGGTGGGATTACAGCAGCATCAGCAGGCGGAGGTGCAGATGATGCGACTGGCCAACACCAGCGATATCACGCCGCTGCGCGTGCTGGCGGAGGTGCTGGAACCGGCGCAGTATTACACGCGTCAGCACCTGAAATTCCAGGCAGGGCACTATGACTATTTCGAGCCGCTCAATCGTCTGGCGGATGTACTGCCTGCCGAAAGCGAACCGGTGCGGTTACTGGATAAACAAGTCGATGCACTGATCGCCAATCGTGAGGATCGCATGGCGGCCAACGTTATTCGTCAGCAGTTACAGCGCTGGCAGAACAACAGTGACGCGGTGATGCCGCTGATTCTGAGCAGCTATCAGCTCAAGCCGCTGCAGCAGCAGGTTCAACAGGTGGCGCAACTGAGCCGCATGGGCATCGATTTGGTCAATGCGATGCAGCGTAATCAGGCGTACGGTGCCAGCGAAGTGGCCGAGATGCATGCCAAACTGGATGCCGCTGCCGAGGTGCAGGATGAAACCGTGCTGGCGCTGGTCAGGCCGCTAGAGAAGCTGCTGAGGTCGTCTAAATAAACGGATGCGCGATCAATCACGCCGCTACGAGGGGATGGCACACCATGGAATTACGTCGCTACGGGGGTGAAGAGCACGCCATGCATTGATGTCGCTAAGGTGATGTTCTAACACACTCATCGCGCCGCCACAGTTGAGTACAAATTTGTAGCGGCGCAATTTATTGCGCATTGCCTTTACTTAACGACGTACGGCAATCGCCTCAATCTCGATCTTCACGTCTTTTGGCAGACGCGCCACTTCCACACAAGAACGTGCTGGGAAGCTGGCATCGTGCTCGGTGAAGAAGGCTTCGTAAGTGGCGTTAACGGTGGCGAAGTCATTGAGATCTTTCACGAACACGGTGGTTTTCACAATGTCGCCCACTTTCAGGCCAGCAGCTTCCACGATCGCCTTCACGTTCTCCAGTGACTGACGCGCCTGCGCAGACACATCATCTGCCACGGCACCGGTCGCCGGATCAACAGGGATCTGGCCTGAAGTGATGATCATGCTGCCGAGATCCACGCCCTGCACATAAGGGCCAATTGCTGCGGGTGCTTTTTCTGTGCTGATTTCGCGAGACATTGTTTCTCCTTAAAAGTGCGCAGCCGACCTTTGTCAGCCGCGTATTGGTTCGCCCCATTATAGGGACGATAAGCACGATTACCAGTGACCGAGCACCACGTGGCGCGCGAACTCTTTCTCGCAATATTTGCACTTCAGGTGCACATCATCGTCACGCTGTTTCACCGCGAAGCTGCTGAATACTGGCTCACTGCGGCTAATGCAGTTGCTGTTCGGGCAGGTCAGCACACGTTCGACACGGTCCGGTAAGGTCGGGGCGATTTTCGCTACTACTTCGTATTCATCAATACGGTTAACCGTGGCGTGAGGCGCATACACCGCCAGCTGGTTAATCTGATCATCGGTCAGGAAGGTATTCTCGATCTTAATCAAATCCTTGCGCCCCATCTCACCTGAAGGCAGATTCAGTCCAATGGTGATGCGCTGGTCGGTCTCGGTCAGGCGAAACAGCGACAGTAATTTAAAACCGACCTGCGCAGGAATATGGTCGATTACCGTGCCACGCTTGATGGCTTCAACCTGCAATTTATTATCGTGAGTCATCGGTTTCTCCTTACAGGGCCAGTTCGCTATTCAGTACCAGTGCCAGCAGAGCCTGGCGGGCGAAGATGCCGTTGCCCGCCTGCTGGAAATACCAGGCGTGCGGCGTGCTATCGACGTCAGTGGTGATCTCGTCAATACGCGGCAACGGATGCAGCACTTTCATGTTGTCGCGAGCGCCGGCTAAATCGGCCGCGCGCAGGATGAACTGTGCTTTGACGTTGGCGTACTCAGACGGGTCGAGACGCTCTTTCTGCACACGGGTCATATACAGGATGTCGAGTTCCGGCATCACTTCTTCGATGGTGTCGTGGCGCGTCCAGACAATGTTCTGCTCATCCAGCATATCGGTGATGTAGGCCGGCATCGCCAGCGCATCCGGCGCGATAAAGTAGAAACGGTTGCCGGTGAATTTCGCCAGCGCCTGGGTCAGCGAGTGCACGGTACGGCCATATTTCAGGTCACCGACCATCGCCACATTCAGGTTGTCGAGGCGGCTCTGGGTTTCACGGATGGTGAACAGATCCAGCAGGGTTTGCGTCGGGTGCTGGTTGGCACCGTCACCGGCATTGAGAATTGGAATGCCGCTGGAGAATTCAGTCGCCAGGCGCGCGGCGCCTTCCTGCGGATGACGCATCACAATCGCATCGACATAAGTGCTGATCACCGAAATGGTGTCGGCCAGCGTTTCGCCTTTCTTACCCAGCGAGGTATTGCTGCCGTCGGCGAAGCCCACCACTGAAGCACCCAAACGATGCATAGCGGTTTCAAACGAAAGGCGGGTGCGCGTCGAGGCTTCAAAGAAGCAGCTGGCGATCACGTTGTGCTTCAGCAGTTCCGGCTGGGGATGAGCCTTGAGCTGGGCAGCGGTGTGTAACACCAGCTCCAGTTCTTCGCGGTTGAGATCGTTAATGGAAATAATGTGCTTGCGATATAGCGGGTTGGCCATAGCGTTCTCCTCTGCGCTGCCGGATTGCGGACAAAAAAAAGCCCCTGCTTAAGGGGCTTTTTTTACGATCAATGGTTGACGGAAAGAAACAGCGGCATCGCCTGTGGTCAGGCGGGATAGAGCGGCAAATTGTGCGCTGCGCTGTTGCATGTTTCCTCCGGCAAATTGTGGCGCATTATACGCATTCACTGATTTGCATCAAGCAGAAATCGCCGCAAGGTAAACGTTTGCTTTATGGGTTACCCAGCGTGGCGACCATCACCGCTTTGATGGTATGCATGCGGTTTTCGGCCTGATCGAAAACGATGCTGTGCGCCGATTCAAACACCTCGTTACTCACTTCCATGCCGTCTTTCAGACCATACTGTTCAGCCATCTGACGGCCCAGCGTGGTTTGATCATCATGGAAGGCGGGCAGGCAGTGCAGGAATTTCACCTGTGGATTGCCGGTCAGCGCCAGCATCGCGCTATTTACCTGATACGGACGCAGCAGGGCGATACGCTCTTCCCATACCGATTTCGCTTCACCCATCGACACCCACACATCAGTGTAGATGAAATCCGCACCTTGTACGCCCTCGGCAATCTCTTCGGTCAGGGTGATTTTGCCACCGGTTTTCTGTGCTGCAACGCGACACTGTTCAACCAACTGCTCTTCCGGCCAGCAACCCTTCGGTGCCACCAGGCGCAGGTCCAGCCCTACCAGAGCTGCCGCTTCCAGCATGCTGTTGCCCATATTGTTACGTGCGTCACCCACATACACCAACGTCATATCGCTCAATGGTTTACCTGGCAGATGTTCTTGCATGGTGAGCAAATCTGCCAGCAACTGCGTCGGGTGGAATTCCGTGGTCAATCCGTTCCACACCGGCACACCGGCAAATTCCGCCAGCGTTTCCACCAGTTCCTGGCCGAAGCCACGATACTGAATGCCATCATACATGCGGCCTAATACGCGCGCGGTGTCTTTCATCGACTCTTTATGGCCGATCTGGCTGCCGCTTGGGCCGAGGTAAGTGACGTTAGCGCCCTGATCGTATGCGGCAACTTCGAAAGAGCATCGGGTACGGGTCGAGTCTTTTTCGAAGATGAGCGCGATATTCTTGCCTTTCAGGTACTGCGTTTCGGTAGCATTTTTCTTAGCGTGTTTTAATTCACCTGCCAGACTTAACAGGTTAGCGATTTCGGCGGGTGTGAAATCCAGCAATCTCAGGAAGTGTCTCGAATACAGCTGACTCATACAGCGCTCCAGATGGGGACTAATAATGAATTAAAATTCAATCTAACCGTATGAATATGCATTTTCAACCCCGACGTTAAGAAACTTTCCGTTTTGTGTAGTGGCGCGCGAGGCAGTGTGGGAAAATAATTGCATTCACGTCGAACATTTTGAGGACACGCACATGGCATATGAAGCATTGCTGGAAGAACAGCGCGAAGAAACCCGCCTGATCATTGAAGAGTTGCTGGAAGACGGCAGCGATCCGGATGCGCTTTACACTATCGAGCATCACCTCTCTTGCAACAACTTCGACTCACTGGAGAAAGTCGCGGTTGAGGCTTTCAAACTGGGCTTTGAAGTGAGTGAGCCAGAAGAGCTGGAGCTGGAAGAGGGCGGCACGGTGATGTGTGTGGATATCCTGAGCGAAGGCGCATTGAAGCCAGAGCTGATTGATGCACAAGTTGAGCAACTGGTGAATCTGGCCGGTAAGTTCAACGTCGATTACGACGGCTGGGGCACTTACTTCGAAGACCCGGACGCGGAAGATGAAGACGACGATGGTGATTTCATCGATGACGAAGAAGACGACGGTGTGCGTCACTAGGTCTTAAACGGGCGGCGCTCGCCGCCCAGAACCACTTCCCCGCCAGATAAAGAACGCCGATGAATTACGCTCCCCTGTTAGAACCCATTTATGAATTTCTGCACTGCCGCACGCCACAAGCGTGGATTGACGAAGCGCGCAAGCCGGAAAACCTGACGCTGTTGTTGACCGATCACATGGTGTGCGAGTTAAAAGCGGCACAAACCGCGGTGTTTATCATTCGTAAGTATGTGGCCGATAAACCCAGTGGCGATGCCATTCTGGCGTGGCTCAAGCCATACGAAGATTTCATCTACCGCGAAGAACCAGACAGCAACTTCATTAACGCGCATAAAAATCTGACCAAGAGCATCATTGTGCGTAACGAACTGCCGTGGGCGGATGATTTGGTCGAGATGATGATTCTGCTGATCAAAGAAGAGCTGCATCATTTTTATCAGGTGTGGGAAATCATGCAGTCGCGTGGTTTGCCGTATCGCAAAATCACAGCCAGCCGCTATGCCAAAGGACTGATTCGTGAAATCCGTACCTTTGAACCTGAAGCGCTGGTGGATAAGCTGATTTGCGGGGCCTATATCGAAGCGCGATCCTGCGAGCGTTTTGCCAGCCTGGCGCCGTATCTGGATGAACAGCTGCAGAAGTTCTATATTTCGCTGCTGCGTTCTGAAGCGCGTCACTATCAGGATTATTTGAAGCTGGCGGAGCAGATTTCAGCGAAGGACATTGCCCCGCGCGTGCAGGCGTTTGGTGCAGCGGAAGCGCGCTTAATCAGCGAGCCGGATGGTGAGCTGCGTTTCCATAGCGGTGTGCCTGCTTACTAAGTTGGGTGCGCAAATCTGCGCACCGCTTTTACATCACAACACTTTCAGCATCCGCACTTCACAATCGCCGTGCCCGGTACAGCCCATCGCGCTGTCGATCAGCTCAAAACCCAATGAATCATACAGCTTAATCGCGCGGGTGAGCGTGCCGGTGGTTTCCAGATAGCAGCGACGGAAACCCTGCTGACGCGCATACTCCATCGCCCGCAACGCCAGCGCACGCGCCAGCCCTAAACCGCGCACTTGGGGCAGGAAGTACATCTTCTGCAATTCGCAGATGTCCGGTGCGCTACACGCCAAAGGTGCCACGCCGCCGCCGCCCACAACACGTCCCTCATGCTCGACGATCCAGTAAGCGCTGTTCGCTTCGCTGTACAACTCGAACAGGCGATCCAGATTCGGATCGGACACGGTGTAACCTTTGTCGGCGGTCAGGCCAAACTCTGCGGAGACATCACGGATCACTTGCGCAATCAGCGGATTATCGGCCGCAACAATCGGGCGCACCTGTAAATTCAGTGGCGTAGCGGTGGTCATCATTTTCTTCCGGTGTAAAAAAGCCGGGCAGTGCCCGGCTATGATTTAGCAATTGGACTGATGCGCTTACAATGCCGCAATCACGCCCTGCTGTTCAATCAGTTTTGCTTTTGATTGTTCCAGCTCAACGATGCGCTCGCGCTCTTTCGCCACCACCGCTTCCGGTGCACGTGCAACAAAGCCTTCGTTCGCCAGTTTGACCTGGATCTTCTCAATCTCGACATCCAGCTTGGTCAACTCTTTCGCCAGGCGCTCCAGCTCGGCTTCTTTGTTGACCAGATCCGCCATTGGGATCAGCAACTCAGCGCCTTCGACGATCTTGGTGACCGAGACCGGACCTTTCTCGCCCGCAGGCAGAATGGTCAGGCTTTCCAGACGCGCAAGACGTGACAGGAAGCTACGGTTCTCATCGACACGACGCTGCGCGGTTGGCGAGCAGTCACGCAGCAGCACATCCAGCGGTTTACCCGGTGCGATGTTCATTTCAGCACGGATGTTACGCACTGCCACGATCGCCTGCTTGATCCACTCGATATCCGCTTTGGCTTCCGCATCTTCTTTTGCCGCGTCAAACTGCGGGAACGGCTGCAGCATGATGGTGTCGTGATCGATATTCTTCAGACCTTTCACACGCTGCCAGATGGTTTCGGTGATGTAAGGAATGATTGGGTGCGCCAGGCGTAAGACCGCTTCCAGCACGGTGACCAGCGTATTACGCGTGCCGCGCAGTTCCGCTTCGCTGCCGTTGCTCATGACCGGCTTGGTCAGCTCCAGATACCAGTCACAGAACTGGTTCCAGGTGAAGTCATACAGAATGTTGGCTGCGATATCAAAGCGATAGCTGTCCAGCGCTTCACGATAGGCTTTCACGGTGCTGTTGAATTCGGTCAGAATCCAGCGATCCGCCAGTGACAGCTTCAGTTCGCCGCCGTTCTGCCCGCAATCGTGCTCTTCGGTGTTCATCAGCACGAAGCGGCTGGCGTTCCACAGCTTGTTACAGAAGTTGCGATAACCTTCAAGACGCTTCATGTCCCAGTTGATGTCACGACCGGTTGAGGCCAGTGCCGCCAGGGTGAAGCGCAGGGCATCGGTGCCGGAAGCCACAATGCCGTCCGGGAACTGCTTCTCGGTACGCTTGCGGATCTTCTCAGCCAGCTGCGGCTGCATCATGTTACCGGTGCGTTTTTCCAGCAGGTCTTCCAGCGAAATGCCGTCGATCATATCCAGTGGATCGATGACGTTGCCTTTCGACTTGGACATCTTCTGGCCTTCTTCATCACGAATCAAACCGGTCATGTAGACGGTTTTGAACGGCACCTGTGGCTTGCCGTCTTCATCTTTGATGAAGTGCATGGTCAGCATGATCATGCGCGCAATCCAGAAGAAAATGATGTCGAAGCCGCTCACCAGCACGCTGGTTGGGTGGAAGGTACGCAGTGCTTCGGTATTCTCTGGCCAGCCAAGGGTCGAGAAGGTCCACAGACCTGATGAGAACCAGGTATCCAGCACGTCGTCGTCCTGGCGCAGTACCACAACGTCAGCCAGGTTATTTTCCTGACGCACTTCGGCTTCAGTACGGCCGACATAGACGTTGCCGTCGTTGTCATACCAGGCCGGGATGCGATGTCCCCACCACAGCTGACGCGAGATGCACCAATCCTGAATGTCACGCATCCATGAGAAGTACATGTTTTCATACTGTTTTGGCACAAACTGGATGTCGCCGTTTTCGACCGCTTCTACCGCAACTTTCGCCAGTGGAGCGGTGCGCACATACCATTGGTCGGTCAGCATCGGCTCGATCACTACGCCGCCACGGTCGCCGTAAGGCACGGTCAGATCGTGTGGTTTGATTTCATCCAGCAGGCCGAGTTCATCAACCGCAGCCACCATGGCTTTACGCGCCGCGAAACGCTCCATTTTCTGGAACTGCGCTGGGATCTCATCGGCGCATTCGTCGCTGACTTCACCGTTGGTGTCGAACACTTCCGCACGCTCGCGGATATCGCCATCAAAGGTCAGGATGTTGATCATTGGCAGCTTGTGACGACGACCGACTTCATAGTCGTTGAAGTCATGCGCTGGGGTGATCTTCACGCAGCCGGTGCCTTTTTCCATGTCCGCGTGCTCATCGCCGACGATCGGAATGCGACGGTTCACCAGCGGCAGGATCAGTTCTTTACCGATCAGATCTTTATAGCGCGGATCTTCCGGGTTCACCGCCACGCCGGTATCGCCCAGCAGGGTTTCCGGACGAGTGGTGGCGACCACCAGATAATCTTTGCCTTCTGCGGTTTTCACGCCATCCGCCAGCGGGTAGCGGATATGCCACATTGAGCCTTTGCTCTCGCGGTTTTCCACTTCCAGGTCGGAGATCGCGGTACGCAGTTTAGGATCCCAGTTCACCAGGCGTTTGCCACGGTAAATCAGATTCTCTTTATACAGGCGCACGAAGACTTCACGCACCGCATTCGACAGGCCTTCATCCATGGTGAAGCGTTCGCGCTCCCAATCCACGGAGTTGCCAAGACGACGCATCTGACGGGTAATAGTGCCGCCAGACTCTGCTTTCCACTGCCAGATTTTGTCGATGAAAGCATCACGGCCGTAATCCTGGCGAGTTTTGCCCTCTTCAGCGGCGATCTTGCGCTCAACCACCATCTGCGTCGCGATACCGGCATGGTCAGTACCTGCCTGCCACAGGGTGTTTTTACCCTGCATACGCTGGTAACGAATCATGGTATCCATGATGGTCTGCTGGAAAGCGTGACCCATATGCAAGCTGCCGGTGACGTTCGGCGGCGGGATCATGATGCAAAAGCTTTCCTGGCTGGTGTCGCCATTCGGTTTAAAGTAGCCCTGCTGTTCCCAGTGCTCGTAGAGCGGCTGCTCGATATCTTGCGGGTTATATGTCTTTTCCATTTCTACACTGTCGTTTGCGGCGGAGGTGGCGTCGCCGTATTCAATTGGAAACCAACGCTGCGATACGTTTTGTAGCGATCGCGCGCCAGTTGTTTTAAGGATTCTTCGTAAGGAACAAAGTCTATCACTTCATGGAAACCAGTAGCAAAATCTGCGAACTGTGGCAGCAGGCTGATCAGCAGGTCACGCGGGGAACTGCCGCGGCGCTGCGGCCAGGCCAATTCTACCGGTGCGCCGTAACGCGGGCCTTCACCCGCCAGATTGTGCGGCACAAAGGCGTTGGCGGGACGCTGCCAGAGCGCTTCATCCAGACGATTAGCTTGGTCTTCATTCTCGCAGGCAATCAGAATGCGTTTGCCGTCACGCCAGCGTGTTTCGGCCAGATCGCACACCAGTGCTTCGATGGCGCTCAGGCCGTCGCTGGCGTTTTCCGACTCCATCACATAGAAAGTGGCGTTTTTCATGGCAAGCTTATTTCCATTAATGACAGTGGGGCGCATTTTGCGCCCCATGAGTTCATACGTCTATCTTTGAACCGCGATTAATCGTCGCCGTTCAATCCTGCGCGGTTCAACAGGAACTGCGACAGCAGCGGAACTGGACGACCGGTGGCGCCTTTGGTTTTGCCAGAGCGCCATGCGGTACCGGCGATATCCAGGTGCGCCCAGTTAAATTTACGGGCAAAGCGTGCGAGGAAGCAGGCTGCGGTGATAGCACCACCCGGACGGCCGCCAATGTTTGCCATATCGGCAAAATTGGATTCCAGCTGCTCCTGATACTCATCCGCCATCGGCAGACGCCAGGCGCGGTCACCCGCTTGCTCGGAGGCGCTGATCAGCTCGTGCGCCAGCGGATTATGGTTCGACATCAAACCGCTGACGTGATGGCCCAGCGCAATCACGCAGGCACCGGTCAGGGTCGCAACGTCAATCACCACTTCAGGCTCGAAGCGCTCCACGTAAGTCAGCGCGTCGCACAGCACCAGACGGCCTTCCGCATCGGTATTCAGCACTTCAACAGTCTGGCCTGACATGGTGGTCAGCACATCGCCTGGACGCATCGAACGACCATCCGGCATGTTCTCACAACCCACCAGTACGCCGACGACGTTCAACGGCAGATTGAGTTCCGCCACCATGCGCATCACGCCGTACACGGACGCCGCGCCGCACATGTCGTACTTCATTTCATCCATCGAATCGGCCGGTTTGATCGAGATACCACCGGAATCGAAGGTCAGACCTTTACCCACCAGCACAATTGGACGCGCTTCAGGATCGGTGCTGCCTTTGTACTCAATGACCGACATCAGCGATTCGTTGTGTGAACCGGCCCCGACCGCCAGATACGCGTTCATGCCCAGCTCTTTCATCTGCTGTTCGCCGATGACACGCGTGGTGACATTTTTGCTGTACGCATCAGCCAACTGACGCGCCTGCGACGCCAGATACGCGGCGTTACAAATATTTGGCGGCATATTGCTGAGGTCTTTGGCGGCTCTGACGCCCGCTGCCACCGCTAAACCATGCTGAATCGCACGTTCACCGCTGGTGAGTTCACGACGGGTTGGCACGTTGAACACCAGCTTGCGCAGTGGACGGCGCGGTTCAACTTTATTGCTTTTCAGCTGATCGAAGTTGTAGAGCGCTTCTTTTGAGGTTTCAACCGCCTGGCGGACTTTCCAGTAAGTGTTGCGCCCTTTAACATGCAGTTCGGTCAGGAAGCACACCGCTTCCATCGAACCCGTGTCGTTCAGCGTATTGATGGTCTTCTGAATCACCTGTTTGTACTGGCGTTCATCTAGCTCGCGCTCTTTACCGCAGCCGATCAACAGGATACGTTCAGACAGGATGTTAGGCACATGGTGCAGCAGCAATGTCTGACCGACTTTGCCTTCCAGTTCACCGCGGCGCAGCAGGGCGCTGATGTAGCCGTCGCTGATTTTATCCAGCTGTTCAGCAATGGGTGACAAACGGCGCGGTTCGAAAACGCCCACAACAATGCAGGCGCTACGCTGTTTTTCCGGGCTACCGCTTTTTACACTGAACTCCATGCACTCTCCTGAATCTTAAAGACAACGGCCTTAGCTGTCGTTAGAATGTAGCGCGTTCGTAACCCATTATTTTTAGCGGCGCCATGACAATTTAACGCCGAAGGTCATAATGAGATGTGGTGGCAATGTGTTGTTTTTTCACCACCCTAACGCGTTCGTCATACTATTTTAGCTACGATGATGGCCATTGATGAAGAAAAATGGCTGATAAGCGTTGAAACTAGCGATTTTCCTGCAAAAAGACAAGTTATCACAGGCGTACTAAGCGTGATCATCATTAGATATCTGGTTCGGGAAACGCTCAAAAGCCAGCTGGCTATCCTGTTCATCCTGCTACTGATCTTCTTTTGCCAGAAGTTAGTCAGGATTTTGGGTGCAGCGGTGGATGGCGAGATCCCAACAAATCTGGTTCTGACATTGTTAGGACTTGGCGTGCCTGAAATGGCACAACTTATCCTGCCCCTAAGCTTGTTTCTGGCGATTTTAATGACCCTTGGGCGGCTGTACACCGAAAGTGAGATCACGGTGATGCATGCCTGCGGCCTGGGGAAAAGCGTGCTGGTCAAGGCCGCGATGATCCTGATGCTGCTGACTTCAGCGGTCGCAGCGGTCAACGTCCTTTGGTTAGGACCATGGTCATCGCGTTACCAGGATGAAGTCACACAAAATGCCAAAGCCAACCCTGGCGCAGCGGCGCTGGCAGCGGGCCAGTTCCAGACCTCCAGCGACGGTAATACCGTGCTGTTTGTCGAGAACGTCAAAGGCAACACGTTTGGTAACGTGTTCCTGGCGCAGCTGCGTCCAAAAGGTAATGCGCGCCCATCCGTGGTGCTGGCTGACAGCGGTCATATGGAGCAGCGCAAAGACGGCTCACAAGTGGTGACGCTGGATAAAGGCACGCGCTTCGAGGGCACTGCGATGCTGCGCGATTTCCGCATCACCGACTTCACCAACTACCAGGCGCTGGTGGGCTATAAAGAAGCCACGCTCGATCCGAATGATGCCGATCAGGCGAGTATTAGCACGCTGTACCAAAACAAAACGCCGCAGTTCCAGGCCGAGTTCCACTGGCGTCTAACGCTGGTGTTTGCGGTGCTGGTGATGGCGTTGATGGTGGTGCCGCTCAGTGTGGTCAACCCTCGTCAGGGGCGTGTGCTGTCAATGCTGCCTGCGATGCTGCTGTATCTGATCTTCTTCCTGCTGCAGAGTTCGTTACGTTCTAACGCAGCGAAAGGCAAGTTCGATCCCGCGATTTGGATGTGGGTAGTGAACCTGGCTTATCTGGCGCTGGCCGTGATGTTGAACCTGTGGGATACGGTACCGATGCGACGCATTCGTGGTCGCTTTAGTCGTGGAGGATCGCAGTAATGTTTAAGGTCCTTGACCGCTATATCGGCAAAACCATCTTCAACACCATCATGCTGACGTTGTTCATGCTGGTGTCGCTATCGGGCATCATCAAATTTGTCGATCAGCTACGTAAAACCGGGCAGGGCGCTTACACCGCGCTCGACGCCGGTTACTACACGCTGCTCAGCGTACCGAAAGATATTGAGATCTTCTTCCCGATGGCCGCACTCTTGGGTGCATTGTTGGGCTTGGGAACGCTAGCGCAGCGCAGCGAGCTGGTGGTGATGCAGGCATCGGGCTTTACCCGTATGCAGGTGGCGCTGGCGGTGATGAAAACCGCGATTCCGCTGGTGCTGTTGACCATGGCTATCGGCGAATTTGTGGCACCGCAGGGCGAGCAGATGGCGCGTAACTACCGTGCGCAGCAGCTGTACGGTGGCTCGCTGATGTCGACGCAGAATGGGCTGTGGGCGAAAGACGGCCATGACTTTATCTACATCGAACGCATCAAAGGCGACAGCGAGATTGATGGCGTCAGCATTTACACCTTCACCGATCAGCGTCGTCTGCTCAGCGTGCGTTATGCCGCCAGTGCGACCTGGAACAAGGACAAGAAGTTGTGGCAGCTGTCGCAGGTAGATGAGTCCAACCTGAGTGATGCGAAACAGATTACCGGTTCGCAAAGTCTGGGTGGGGAGTGGAAAACCAACCTGACGCCTGACAAACTCGGCGTGGTGGCGCTGGATCCGGATGCGCTGTCCATTAGCGGTCTGTACAACTACAGCAAATACCTTAAGCAGAGTGGCCAGGTGTCAGGGCGTTATCTGCTGAACATGTGGGGTAAAATCTTCCAGCCGCTATCCGTGGCGGTGATGATGCTGATGGCGCTGTCGTTTATCTTTGGTCCGCTGCGTAGCGTGTCGATGGGCGTGCGCGTGGTGACGGGTATCAGCTTCGGCTTCCTGTTCTACGTGCTGGATCAGATCTTCGGTCCGTTAAGTCTGGTGTATGGCATCCCGCCGATTCTGGGGGCGCTATTGCCGAGCGCCGCGTTCTTTGCCATCAGCTTGTATCTGTTGATGAAGCGCAGTTGATAGCTCAGCTATAACCTGTCGCTATAACGAAAATCTAAAAAGCCGCCGATGTCATGGCGGCTTTTTTGTCACTTCAAGGTATGAATCCAGGCCGGCAACTGCGATAGCAAATACAGCACCAACCCAATGGTGCCGCCGACCAGCGTGCCGTTAATGCGGATAAACTGCAGATCGCGGCCAATGTTAAGCTCGATCTGTTGCGACATCTCCCGCGCATCCCAGCTCTTCACGGTATCGCTGATGTGGCGCGTCAGGAACTCTGCAAACTCCGGCGCGATACTGCGAGCGGCATCTTCCAGATGCTGATTCATTGAGGTACGCAGCGCTTCATCCGCCGCCAGCGTTTCGCCAAACCACAGCGCCGCGAGACGCACACGCTCCTGCACGCGGGAATCTTCACTGTTGAGATCGGCCTTCAACCAGCTACGCAGATCCTGCCATAGTTCGCCGATATAGCGATTCAGTGATTCATCCTCTTTCAGCCAGCTTTTGATCACCTCAGCACGTTCAGCCATTTCGGGGTCTGTTTTCAACTTCTCTATCAGTCGCTGCACGGCGCGATTAAAACCGAGGCGGAATTCATGGCCCTGATCCAGCGCCACTTCATCCAGAATCGAGTCCACTGCATTGGCCACCAGGTCAGCACTGTGCTCACCCAGCCATTCCGTTGGCAACATTTTGGCTTTAATGGGATGTTCCCGCTTCAGCCAGCGCACGATCTGCGTTGCGATAAACTCACGCGTGCCGGGCTTGTGCAGCAGTCGTAGCAATTGTTGTACCGCGGCATCCAGCAGTTCCTGATGACGATTGTTTTTGGTCAAGCTATCCAGTAACAACGCGCTGGATTGGGTGAGATCGACCTTATCCAATGCACGATGCACGGCCCGCCGCAGGAAGCGCTGGATGCGTTCATCATCCGTGAGATCAAGGAAGCCGCGCATCACCTGCAACAGATGGCGACCGATACGATCGGCATTGCCCGGCGTGTTAAGCCACTGCGCCAGCATCTGCGAAGGATCGTGACGGCGAATCAGCGCCAGCAACGAATCAGTATCGAGAAATTTCTCCTGCACAAAGCGGCCAAGATTCTCCCCGATGCGATCCTTATTGCGTGGAATAATCGCCGTATGACGTGAAATGAAGGGCACCGGCACGCGGCGAAACAGTGCCACCACCGCGAACCAGTCGGCCAGCGCACCGACCATTGCGGCTTCGGCAATGGCCTTGAGACCAAGCACCCAAAAATTGGGTGGCAGAAACAGCGTCACGACAAAAGTCGCTGCGGCAACCAGCAGCAATGCGAGCGCGAGCCGCTTGCTCCGTTTGAGTTGTTGATATTTATCCATATAACGATCTTAGCAGACCACACCTTAAGGTGGCGGTGCGAATCATTGCACCGATTCAATCAGCGTCATTAATGTCGCGGCGCGCAGGTGTCACTGCAGCGTTGCTGATGCCCGCGCCATACATAGCGCCGCGGAGGAAGATAAATATTTTCAGTGTGTTATCGACGACGGCCGCCCATCAAACTTCCCAGCACGCCACGAATGATTTGGTTGGTGACCTGGCGCGCCGCGCTTTTTGCCACGCTCTGCACCACGCCATCGCGCTTGCCGCCGCGCGGGCCGGTGGTGCCGAACAAAATGTCCTTTAGTCCCCCGAGAATGCCGTCATCGACCTCGACATTATTGCCTTTGGCTTCTGGTGCATTGGCCTGCTGCGGGGCGGCCTGCACGCCTTTTTGCAGCATCTCAAACGCGGATTCGCGATCCACTTCGGTGTCGTATTTGCCGTACAGCGGGGAGTTATTGATTAAGCCATTACGTTCATCCTGCGTCACCGGCCCCATGCGTGAACCGGGTGCAATCACCATCGCACGTTGCACCATCGACGGGCTGCCTTTTTCATCGAGGAAGGAGATCAATGCTTCGCCGGTGCCCAGCGCCTGAATGGCTTCCACGGTATCGAACGCCGGATTGGCGCGCATGGTTTCGGCGGCGCTTTTCACCGCTTTTTGATCTTTCGGCGTGAAGGCGCGCAGGGCGTGTTGCACGCGATTGCCTAGCTGACCGAGCACGTTATCAGGGATATCCGACGGATTTTGCGTGACGAAATAGACGCCGATGCCTTTGGATCGAATCAGACGGATCACTTGCTCCACTTTCTCCAGCAGTACCGGCGGCGCATCGGTAAACAACAGGTGTGCCTCATCAAAGAAGAACACCATTTTCGGTTTATCAAGGTCGCCCGCTTCGGGCAACTGCTCGTACAGCTCCGCCAGCAGCCACAGCAAGCTGGTGGCATAGAGTTTCGGCATTTGATACAGCTTCTCGGCGGAAAGGATGTTGATGAAACCTTTGCCTTCGTTGTCACAGCGCATCCAGTCACGGATATCCAGCATCGGCTCGCCGAAGAAGTGTTCAGCGCCTTGCTGTTCCAGCGCCAGTAAGCCACGCTGAATCGCTCCCACGGAAGCGCTGTTGATGTTGCCGTACTGCGTCTGGAAAGATTTAGCGTTATCGCCGATGTATTGCGTCATGGCGCGCAGATCTTTGAAATCCAGCAGCAACAACCCTTGATCGTCGGCGATGCGGAAGATGATTTGCAGCACGCCCGATTGCACCTCATTGAGGTTGAGCAAGCGCGCCAGCAACAGCGGGCCAAGGTCGGAAACTGTGGCACGCACCGGATGGCCTTTCTCGGCAAAAATATCCCACACCATCACCGGATTTTTCTGTGCCTGCCAGTCGGTCACGCCAATCTTTTCCAACCGCGCCAGTAACTTTTCCGAGCCTTCACCGGCGGTCGCCACGCCAGTGAGATCGCCCTTGACGTCGGCCATAAACACCGGCACGCCGATATTGGAGAAGGACTCGGCGATTTTTTGCAGCGTCACGGTTTTACCGGTGCCGGTGGCACCAGTGATTAAGCCGTGGCGGTTCGCCATATTGGAAAGCAGGGATAACTGGATGTCAGGCGTTTGAGCAATCAGCAACGGGGTGGTCATATTTTTTCACTCGCAGGCAACAGGTTATGCCAGAAAGAATAGCAAGCGATGCGAGGGGAAGGATGAAGATTGTACTGAAAGTGTTGATGGGGGAAGCCATCCCCCCATCAACAGGATCTATTGCTTCTGCACCACATCAAAGAACAGCAAGCTCACGCCAATCCCTTGCTGCACATGATTGACGTTGTTCCGCACCGCCACCTGCTGCGCGCCCTGCAGCATCACCACAAACGGAGAGTTCTGCTGCACGGTGTTTTGCAGGTCGGTGTAAAGCGCACGGCGTTTGGCGGCATCACTTTCGCCTGCTGCGGCACGTGTTTTGGCGCTGAGTTCCGGAATCTCCCAGCCGACACGCCACGCCAATGTTTTCGAGCCGCCCGGCACGTTGTAAGCAAAGGCGCTGGCATTGGTATTCGGGTCAACGTAATCCGCGCCCCAGTAGATAAAGATCGACTGGAAATCGCGGCCGCGCATCTTGCTCCACAGCTCGGATTCCGCCACCGGCTGCAGCTCAATCTGTACATCCGCTTTGGCAAAGCTGGCCTGCAGCGCCTGCGCGACATCAATGTACGGCGGCTGATTGATCACCGTCAGCGCAAACTTGCTGCCCGGTTTAATCCCGCCCTTGGCTAAAATCGTTTTGGCTTTAGCCACATCATAATGGAACGGTTGTTCCTCCAGCGCGCCGTCAAAGCCCTGCGGCAGGAAGCTTTGATGAATGCGGTACTGACCTTTCAGCAAATCTTGTGAGATGGACTGGTAATCCACCAACCAGCGCGCCGCTTCCCATAGGGCCGGATTACCCAGTGCGGGCTGCGCCTGGTTCTGCGTATTGAAGCCCAGGTAATACACCAGGCTCGAAGGGAATGCCGCAATGTGCAGGTGCTTATCGCTCTTCAGTGCATCAATCTGGTCTGGGCCGAGTTGATAAGCGACATCGACATCGCCTTGCTGAATCAACAGGCGACGGGCACCCGCATCGGCGACGCCTTTCAGCAAAATACGCTTCAGGTGTGGCTGCGGATTGGCTTGTGGGTTGGCGCTCAGCACCAGCGCCTGCTGTGGCACATACTGCTGAATCGTAAACGCGCCGCTGCCTGCGGTGTTAGTGTGCAGCCAGCCATTGCCAAGATCGTTATTCACCGCATGCTGCTGCACAGTTTTACTGTCCACTACGGATGCGACCGGCGCAGTCAGTAGGCGCAGCGCCAAATCCTGACCAATCTGCGCGGGCCATTGAATCTCCAGCTGGTGATCATTCAGCACCTTAAACTGGCTGGCGATGTTCTCGTTGGTCCAGCCAAACTCGGCGAGAATAAAAGAGGGCGCTTTGTTCAACTGCACAGCCCGCGTCAGTGAGAAAATCACATCCTGCGGCGTCACCGCATTGCCGCTGGAGAAGCGGGCACCTGGTTTAAGGTTAAATACCAGGCTGTGCGGCGTACTGCCACTTTGCCAGGAAGTCGCCAGCAGCGGTGCCAGTTTCTGTGGCGTATTGCGGTCGGCTTGCACCAGCGTCTGATAAATGTTGCGTTGTACGCTGTTGCTGACCGTTTCAAAGCTTTCAGCGGGGTCGAAGCTGATGATGCCATCCAGCGGTACGGCAACCACCAGCGTGTCTTTCGGTGTCGCAGCCTGCAAGGCGAATGCACTACTCCATAAAGTGACCAACAAAATCAATGCACGCATTTATTGTTTTCCTGAGTGATAGATAAATTGACTCTATCGCTGCTGCCGCTCAGGCAAAATGCCGGTTTGTTCTGAGCTGTGCCGGAAATTAACAAATGATAACATTCGGCGATTATTTCACTTATTTTGTGCGCCGCCTGTCATTTCCAGGAAATAGATCGTTCATGTACTGGTCAATTAAGTAAATAAGATGTTATTAATGAGAATAATTCTCTTGTATGGAAGTATGATTTATTTTTATCGATTGAATTGAGCGATTATTTCCTTGCGCGATCAATTTTGGTCATTTGCCCATCCTGAATTGCTAAAAACACAGCAATTGTACGGTTAAAAGTCCAATTCACCCTCCGAAAGCCCTTTACCTGCCCTTAACCTAAATTCAACATCATGATGGTTTCTCATCAAAACACATTCGAACATTGATTTTTACATTCAGAAATATCTATATCCCTAAGATTGCCAGGTTATTTACCGATTTATAAAGCCATTAACAAAAATAATTATCTTTCTTAGCAAGTGAGAGTCGTCGCGCCATGCTTCTAAATAAACCGACCACCAGACGTAAGTTTTTGCTTGGGTCGTTATTGGCTTTGCCATTAAGCGACCTGGTATTTAAGGGATTAACTGCGGCGCAAGCTGCGGAAATGGCAGCACCGGAACTCGCCGATTACAAACCGATCTTTTTCAGCGCTCAGGAGTGGCAGTTTATTTTGGCCGCGACCGATCGTCTGATTCCGGCCGGTGGTAAAGGCAAAGCGCCAGGTGCACTGGAAACTAACGTGCCGATCTTTATCGATCAGCAACTCCATAGCCCTGAGTTCGGCGGCGAAATTTACATGCAGGGTCCGTTCGACGTGCACGCGCCAGCCACCATGGGTTATCAGATCCCTTACACCCCGCAAGAGCTGTATCGCACAGGCATCAAGCTGGTGGCTCAGTGGACGCAGAGCACCTACAAAAAATCCTTCCATGAACTGACGCTGGAAGAGAAAGACGCGGTGCTGACCAAGGTCAATAAAAATGACGGTATCGATTTCCCGGCAATGGGTGAACCGAACCTGAAAGCCTCGCAGTTCTTTGGTCAGTTACTGGCAGATACCAAACACGGCTACCTCGCCGATCCGATGTATGGCGGCAATAAGGGCATGAAAGCCTGGATTGCGATTGGCTTCCCAGGCGCACGCGCCAGCTTCACCGAATGGGTGAAGCAGCACAACGTGCCGTACCCGCTGGGACCGGTCAGCCTCTTGGGTGAGCGCGCGTAAGCCGACACCCCCGTATTTGGTATGTGAGACAGGATTAACATGGCACAGATTACAAAGAAAGAAGTCGACGTCGTCGTTTGCGGCCTCGGCTGGGCCGGCTCGTTGATGAGTATCGAACTGGCATTGGCCGGGCTGGAAGTGCGCGCGTTAGAGCGCGGCGGCGAGCGTGACTACCCGGATTTTGCTTACCCGAAACCGGCTGATGAATACGCCTATAACGTGCGTAACAAAGTATTCGCCACCCCAAAAGAAGTGGCGGTCACCGTCCGTTACAACATGAGCCAGACCGCACTGCCAACCCGTAAGTGGGGCGCATTCGCTCCGGGTACCGGTGTGGGCGGCGCAGGTATGCACTGGACGGCGGTACTGATTCGCCCAACCCCAACCGATATCAAACTGAAGACTTACGTCGATCAGGCTTACAAGCCGGGCGTGCTGCAGGATGATATGCGCGTGATGGACTTCCCGTTCACCTGGGAAGAGATCGAGCCGTATTACTATAAGTTTGAGCTGATTTGCGGTCAGTCGGGTAATACCGGCAACCTGCGTGGTCAGATTCTGGAAGGCGGTGACCCGTTCGAAGGCCCACGCTCAGAACCGTATCCGCTGCCTGCGCTGGAAGACACGCTGAACAACGTGATGTTTAAAGAAGCGGCGACCAAGCTGGGTTATCACCCGTTCCCGAACCCGTCGGCTTGTGTGTCTCGCGCGTGGAAAAACCCGTACGGCAACCAGATCGCGCCGTGTAACTATTGCGGTTACTGCTCGAAATACCCGTGCCTGAACTACTCCAAAGCCTCACCGCAAACCGCCGTGATGGATGCGCTGAAGCGTATGCCTAACTTCTCTTACGAAGTGCATGCGGAAGTGTACAAAGTGGTGCTGCACGACGATGGTAAAACCGCGAAGGGCGTTCTCTACTTCGATGCAGACGGCAATGAAGTGTTCCAGCCAGCCAAAATCGTCGTGCTGTCCAGCTTCCAGCTTTACAACGTGCGTCTGATGCTGCTGTCCGGTATCGGCAAACCGTACAACCCGATCACTGAAGAAGGTGTGGTAGGTCGTAACTATGCGTTCCTGTCCAACGGTGGCGCAACCCTGTTCTTCAAAGATAAGAACTTCAACTCCTACGCCACCGCAGGCGCCACCGGCCAGATGTTCAACGACATCTCACCAGGCAACTTCGATGGCCCAGGCCTCGGCTTCCTCGGCGGCGCGAAGATCCACAGCTCGCAAGCCACCGGTACGCCAATGGCCGCTGCGCTGCCAAAAGGCACGCCAGCCTGGGGCATGGGTTACAAAGAGGGTCTGGAAGAGTGGTACAACCATTCCATGAAGATCAGCATCACGACAACTTGCCAGTCGTATCGCGATATCTATCTGGATCTGGATCCGCACTACACCGACCATCGCGGTCAGCCGCTGCTGCGTATGACGTTCAACTGGAAAGAGAACGAACTTAAGCTGCAGCAGCATTTGAAAGGCATCGTTGGCGATATCGCCAAAGAGCTGAACCCAGACAGCATGAGCATGAGCTTCCTGCCGATGGGCGCGGACTTTGACCTCACTAAATACGTCTCCACGCACAACGTGGGCGGCGCGGTGATGGGCGATAACCCAAGAACTTCTGCGCTGAACAAGTACCTGCAGAGCTGGGATGTGCATAACGTGTTTGTACCGGGCGGTAACGCCTTCCCGCAAAACTTCCAGGCGAACCCGACCGATACCATCGGTGCGATTACCCTGATGGCGGCGCAGGCGATCAAAGAACACTATCTGAAAAACCCAGGTCCATTGGTACAGGCATAAGCACATGAAATTAAAATCATTGTTAATCGCTAACGCCGTGCTGCTGGGAAGCTTTGCGGTACAGGCTCATGCGGAAGATGAAGCCGCGCTGATCAAGCAGGGTGAATATCTGTCTCGTCTTGGCGACTGTATGGCGTGCCATACCGTGTCGGGCAAAGCGGATTATGCGGGTGGTCTGGCGATTGAGTCGAATCTTGGCACCATCTTCTCCACCAACATCACGCCGGACAAAGAGCACGGCATCGGCAACTACAGCGAGCAGCAGTTCTCTGATGCGGTGCGCAAAGGTGTGCTGCCGGATGGTTCACGCCTTTACCCGGCCATGCCATATCCGGATTACGCCAAAATCAGTGATGAAGACATGCACGCGCTGTATGTCTACTTCATGAAGGGCGTGAAGCCGAGCAGTGAGCAGCCGGAAGAGACCAAACTGAGCTTCCCGTTCAGCCAGCGCTGGGGCATGCGCTTCTGGAACTGGGCATTCACTTCTGACAAGCCGTTCCAGCCGATTGGCGGCGCATCTGAAGAAGTGAATCGCGGTGCTTACATCGTGGAAAGCCTCGGTCACTGTGGTTCGTGCCATACGCCACGCGGCCTCGGTATGAACGAGAAAGCGCTGGACAGCGGTGACGACAAGTTCCTCGCCGGTGGTAGCCTGAACAACTGGGATGTGCCGTCGCTGCGTGGCTTACCGCGCTGGAGCGAACAGGAGATCGTCGATTACCTGCAAACCGGTCGTAACGACAAAGCGGCAGTGGGCGGAGAGATGAAGTCAGTGATTGAGCATTCCAGCTCGCACATGACCGATGCCGACCTCAAAGCGATAGCGTCGTACCTGAAGTTTATCGGGGGCAACCCGCCGCTGCAGGCGTACAACGTGCAGAAGCAGCAGGCGACAGAAGCCAAACTGACCGCAGCGAAAAACCTGACGGAAGGTGAGCGTCTGTACATCGATAACTGCGGTGCCTGTCACTTCGTGACCGGTAAAGGCGCGCCAGGGATCTTCCCGGAGCTGGATCAGGCCACCATTGTGAATGCCAACGATCCTACCGGCTTGATCCACACCATTCTCGCCGGTGCGCAGCAGCCATCGACCGAGAAGGCGCCGTCAACCCTCGCGATGCCGGGCTTTGGCAAGCGTTTGACGGATGATGAAGTGGCGCAGCTGGCGACCTTTATCCGTCAGGGCTGGAGTAACAATGCCCCAGCCGTGACCAAAGATCAGGTTGCGGATGTGCGCAAGACGTTGAAAGCAGAGTAAATCGGGTGCGGCCTTCGGGCCGCACTCTCTTCAATGGAAAGTCCGTACCACTTCTAACACGCCGTTAATCAAAAACTGTACGCCCATACACACCAGCAAAAAGCCCATCAACCGCGAAATTGCCTCAATCCCGCCTTTACCCACCAGCTTCATGATGGCGCCCGAACTGCGCAGCGAAATCCACAAAATCACAGCGACCGACAAGAAGGTCAGCACCGGCGCCACGTTCACCACCCAGTTAGGAAAATCGACACCCGCTTTTACGGTGGAAGCCGAACTGATGATCATCGCAATAGTGCCCGGGCCTGCCGTACTGGGCATCGCCAGCGGCACGAAGGCGATATTAACCGATTCACGATTCGCATCGGTGGCGTCGATTTCATCCTGTTTATGCCGGGCTTCAACGGAGTGGCCGACGGGTTTCGCCGGAAACAGCATGCGAAAACCGATAAAGGCGACGATCAATCCTCCTGCCATACGCAGACCAGGGATCGAGATGCCGAAGGTGTGCAGCACCGCATTCCCGGCGTACCACGCCACCATCATAATCAGGAACACGTAAATCGAAGCCTGCATGGCCTGGCGATTGCGTTCCTGGAAATTCATTTCTCCCGCAAGACCGAGAAACAGCGCCACCGTGGTCAGCGGGTTGGCCAGCGGCAACAGCACCACCAATCCCAGCCCGATGGCTTTAAACAGTTCCAGCATGGTTTTCCCCGAGTTTCAATGACACCGCGACACACCGTAGAGGCGCGTCGCGGCACAATTTAGCGCGCGTATGCAAAATGCATCAATGTTTTGGCGTTTCTAACGCTTCCAGCAACTCCGGGAAGAAATCTTCCAGCAGTTCGGGCGTCATCAGCTCAGGGTAGCTTATCAGGTGTTCGCGAATGCGTTCATTGACGTCGGGCAGCAAACGCTCTGCGGCTTGGTTGGCGGTGATTTTCTTCTGCTTCATCAAACGCAGTACGTCATCCGGCAGGTTGTCTTCATCTTCGACTTCATCCACGCCTTCCAGATCGTCCAGCTCATCCAGCATATCCATCAAGGCTTCGATCTGCGGAGTGCGGGACTGATATTCAGACGGGTTTTCGTTTTCCAGATAGCGCAGCAGGGCACGGACAGGCGAACCATCGGGTTCTGCGGGAGGCTCGCTGGCAAACCAGTTCAGGAGATCATGCTGCGTCACCTGATGGACGTGATAGCCGTTATCGACCAGCTCATCGGCGAGGATGTCGGCAGTATCGTGCTCAATCAGGCAAATGTGGGTGCGATTAGGCGTGAACTGCTCCAGCCACTGGTAGATCTCTTCAATGACGCTGTCATCGTAGCTGAAGTGGTGGCTGAGATAGCTGTCATCCTGCTGGTGAACGCTGATGTGAATCAGGTCGGGATCGAAGTAAATCGCAATATTGATGCCTTTCATGCGCGCTGTCCTGTGTGGTGCAAAATCTCACTATAGCGTCAGGCAGCGCAGATGAACATGACAACGCCAGCAGCACGCGCTACTGGCGGTAAAAATTAACGCAAATCAGCACGATCCAGGCCGTAAGCACTGTCCAGAGCACCCGGTGCCATCTGCGACAAAATCATCAGGCGGTTCCAGGTATTGATGGCAGCAATCTTAAAGGTCAGCTCACTGATTTCGCCTTCAGAGAAGTGTTCACGCACTTCACCGTACAGCGCTTCATCCACGCCGTGTTCACCAATGCGGGTCAGCGCTTCGGTCAGGGCAAAAGCGACTTTCTCGCGAGCGCTGAACAGTGGAGATTCACGCCAGATAGAAACGTGATGCAGACGCAGTTCACGCTCGCCATCAATTTTCGCCTGCTTCACATGCATATCGAGGCAGAAGGCACAGTGATTGAGCTGCGAAGCACGGATATCGATCAAGTGTTTCAGTGACTTCTCCAGCGCGGTATTCGCCACGGTGTTAGAGAAATCAGACATGGATTTGGCCAGTGCTGGCGCGGTTTTAAAATGGTTAACGCGTGAAGTCATGATATTTTCCTCATTCAAAATAAGCGGTCAATAGCTTGCAGAGCCTGGGGTAATGCGGTGTCGCGGCTGACGGGATCGTGTGTACCGTCCACGCGGATAAACTCCACATCGGTGATGCCGATGTATTCGAGTGCCACGCGGATGTAAGGCGTGAACTGGTCATCCTGCACAAACGGGCCGTGGGCAAACACGCTGCCGCTGGCGACCACGCTGTACACCTTCTTGCCGCTCACCAGACCGACTTTGGTGCCTTCCGGGGTAAAGGCGAAGGTGCGTCCGGCGCGGGTGATATGGTCGAACCAGGCTTTCAGCACCGACGGCAAACCGAGGTTCCACATCGGCGACGAGATAACCAGGGTGTCGCAGGCGAACAGCTGATCCACCATTTTTTCGGAAGTCTGAATGGCGGCACGCTGTGCATCGTTACGATCTTCGGGACGGGTAAAGAAGGCGCCAATGGTGAAGGCATCCAGGTGTGGCAACGGATGCTGCGCCAGATCCAGTACCGTCTCTTCGAGATCGCTATGCTGGGCGCGAAGCTTCTCCACCAAACGCGCCGAGGCGTTACGTGAGGCCGATCCGGCCAGATCCGGGCTGACCTGAATATGCAGCAGTTTCATGAATTTTCTCCCTCAGCGAGATCGCGATAAAAGTGCAGTCCCAACGCGTGGTAACCGACGCGTTGATAAAATTGTTGTGCCCGTTGATTGCTCAGCGCGGTGTCGAGCACGATGCGGCCACAGCCTTGTTCCCGTGCTTGCTGCGCCAGACCGTGCAGTAGCGCGGCTCCCAAACCCAGGCTGCGAGTGCTGGTGCAGGTCACCAAATCATCGATGTAGCAAAAACGGCCATGAATAAAGTTTTCCAGCAGTCGGTAGCCTGCCAGCGCCACCGGTTTACCGCCCTGTTCGATACCCGCCAGCCGATAGCCCTGTAATTGCTGACGCTGTGCCTGCGCCACAAACGCAGCTTCATCCTTCAGTTTGAAACGCAGTTCGCGCATCAATGCATAGCAGCAGGCCAACTCGGTGGGCGTTTGGTAGTGAACAATCTTCATAGCAGCCTGCAAGCGGTTGTCGGGTTGATGGGGACATCTTAAACTTCTATGTCGAAGGGAAAAGGGTCAATATAGGAGAAAACAGGTAGGACATGGTTATGCTGCTGTGACGTGCGCTCATTCTTCAGGGGCGCATTCATGTGCACTTCATCGTGATGAAGGAAGACAGATGGGTTACAAAGAAATTTACGCTCGCTATCGCCAGCAGATCCTGGAAGGGCGCTTAAAGCCGGGCGATCGGGTGCCCGCGATCCGCGTGTTAGCCAGTGAGCTCCAGGTTGCGCGTAAAACCGTGGAGGCCGCCTATGAGATCCTCATTGGAGAGGGATACTTTGTCAGCCAGGGCGCGAAGGGAACACGCGTGAACCCTGCACTGAATCTTGGCGAAGCCGCCGTGGTCAACACGGCGCCACCTTCCACACCGCTTGAACATCCGGTGATTGAAAGCAAAGGCGAGCTGCGGCTGGGTATTCCGGCACTGGATGAGTTCCCGCACAAGAAGTGGCTGCTGATCTCCGGAAAGGCGGCGCGAACGTTGCGGCCCGATGAAATGATCATGCCCGCCATCATGGGCTACCAGCCATTGCGTGAGGCGATTGCCAGCTATCTCAATATTTCGCGCGGGCTCAACTGCCAGCCGGAGCAGATTTTTATCACCACCGGTTATCGCGCCAACCTGCGCCTCATCCTGGCCGTGCTGGCCCATCCTCACGACAAAGTGCTGTTTGAAGATCCGGGCTATTTCTTTGGGCAGAAACTGTTAAAGCGCATCGCACCGAATCTGCACTATGTACCGGTGGATCGTGAAGGTCTCGACGTGGATTTCCTGCAGCGTTATCACTCAGACGCACGCTTCGCGGTCGTCACGCCAACCCATCAGAGCCCGCTGGCGGTGACGTTATCGCTGCCCCGTAAGCATCAGTTACTGGAGTGGGCACAGCAGAATAGCAGCTGGATCATTGAGGATGATTACGATGGCGAGTTTCACTACACGCGCAAAGTGATTCCCGCGCTGAAGAGCCTGGATGTGCACGATCGGGTGATCTACACCGGCACTTTCAGCAAAACCATGATGCCCGCGATGCGCGTGGGTTATCTGGTGATGCCGCAACAGACCATCGAACGCTTTCGCGAACTGGGTGAAATCCTCGAAACCGGTATGCCGTTGCTACCGCAGAAAATCCTCGCGCAATTCCTCAGTGATGGACACTTCTATCGCCATATCAAGAAGATGCGGATTCTCTACCAGCAGCGCCGCCGCATGATGCTGGATGCGCTACAGCACTGTTTCCCGCAGCTGTTTGACTTTGAACTCACTGATGGTGGCATGCATATCGTGGCCTTCCTGCGGCGAGGTGTTCAGGACGTAGCGCTGGCAGAGATTTGGCAGCGTCATCAGCTGCGCGTATTGCCGCTTTCAGGCTGGTATACGCAAACCCAGAAACGCTACGGGCTGGTGATCGGTTACACCAATATTCGATCGTTTGAACAGGCGGTGGATGTGCTGGGCAGGGTGGTAGAAGAAACTAAAGGGGTGATGAGTTGATGAGTTGATGAGTTGATTGGTTGATGGATTAATGGCCCTAGCGGCGCAATTTATTGCGCTCCCCATCAATAGTAAATAAGACGCGAGGGACAGCTCGCGCCTTATTCATGGTTACTTCACCCACTATCATTCCGGATGCAGAACGGCGGCTATCGAGAGACGCCCGATGCACTTACTCACTAAGCGATGCGGGGGAACGAAAGCCGCCAACGCACCTGCAACCCGAAGTAGGGCGTGAATTACATGCCGATATATTTCTTACCTTGTTTCAGCACCACGTCACAGGCCTTGGTCTTCACTTTCTCACCCATCGGCGAGTTGCTCAGACTCTGCAGATTCAGCTGCTGACCGTTGCCGGTGTTCAGCAAACCTTGCAGACCCTGCTGATAATCGGTTTTCTGCTCTTGCGCGGCAGGGCTGCTCAGGCCGAGCTTGCTCAGCACCTGATCCTTCACTGATGAAACATTGTTATCCACCACGTTGTGCTGCACGCAGTAGGACATCACGCCTGCGGCGTTGGTCATGCTGTTGGAGCTAACCGCTTTGTCACCACCATTCAGTAAACCGCTCAGCGAAGAGAGCGACAGACCGCCGTTCTGCGTGTTGCTGGCAGTAGAGCCGCTGTTTTGCTGAGACAGCTGCGATGCCGCGCTGCTCAACTGATCCTGCCAACTCGCCGCCGATGCACTGCCTGCTGTCAGTGCTGCCGCGATACCCAATCCCAAAATGATGCGTTGTGTTGCTTTGTTCATCTCAACCTCTTTGTCTTATACATCTGACGCTGTCAGTTTTGGTTAAGAGAGGCGTAAGCACGGAAAGTTCCGAAGTGGCGGGAGTTTGGGAATGTTCTGGAATCTGCACAGGAAAGCGCCGAAAGGGCACTTGTGCTGCCGTGTTTGCCCCTCAGAACCTGCGAAGTGCTGGTTTTTTCAACGCTTAGCGCAAAGCGCTGTCGATTAGTGTTGCGCACTCTGTTTGTAACGGTATAATCGCCAACGTTTTCCGCATCCTCTTCAGTGCCGAAGTGGCGAAATCGGTAGACGCAGTTGATTCAAAATCAACCGTAGAGATACATGTCGGTTCGAGTCCGACCTTCGGCACCATCGATTGATGCAAAATTAAGTCGCTTACGAGCGGCTTTTTTTGTGTCTGAAATTCAGTAATCCACACTCCCTCTAAAAGAAAAAATCTTCAATAATCCTGTAACGAAAACATATAACTCAATGTTTTTATTGTTAATTTGTGATGGAGGGCATGAGTCTTAAACAGTAATATCTCAGATGATTTAAATGATTTTACTCAGACAGTTAGCATCGATTTCACCGCACCCAATACCCCACCGTCACCTGATTACTTAACACCGTTACCGCTGGCGCTATCGTGCCGCGCACCGCTGAAAAATACTCAAACCACAACGGTCCGCCAGCCGAAAAGCCGTGCGGCAGTGCCATCTCTCCGCGCAATCCCGGCAGCCTCACGCAGCGACCGCCACCGCAGACCTGCACCTGAAACCCCATTGGTACGGGCCCATCGACGGCGATGCGCCATGCCAGATGCCTGGCCATCGCGCCCGCAGGAAGCGGTACGGCGGGTTGTACCGGACGGCTTTTAAACACTTGTTTACCCTGAGTGATCACGCCGCCAAAGCTCTGGCTGCTCCATGACCCTTCCGCAGCCAGCGCCAGCGGCGAGAATAATAGCAGCCCAACCCACATCCCGCTCCGCATCAGCTTTTCCCCCCAATCAGCCACGTCATCCGCACGTTGCGCTGGCTACTGATCTCCTGACTGGAGAGCACCGCCATCTGCGGGAACATGCGGCGCAGATAGCGCGACAGCATCAGGCGCAGCGCCGGATTCACCAGCAGCACCGGCGGCGCACCTAATCCTTCCTGATGCATCAGCGCTTGTTCGGTCTGCTTCATCAGGCTCTCGGCAATGCCCGGCTCAATGGCGCTGCCGCTTTGCGTGGCCTGTACCAGCAGTTGTTCCAGTGACACATCCAGCCCAATGACCTGAATGTCCTCCTCGCCGTGGAACCACTGCTGTGTAATGGCGCGCGCCAGACGTGCTCGCACGCGGGCAGTAAGTTCATCGGCATCGCTGCTGGCCGTGGCAAACTCCGCCAGCGTGTCGATAATGGTGCGCATATCGCGGATCGGCACGCGCTCTGCCAACAGGTTCTGCAACACCTTGTGCAGCAAGGTCAGGCTGATGACCGCGGGGATCAGATCCTCCACCAGTTTCGGGGCATGTTTGCTGAGCTGGTCCAGCAACTGCTGCGCTTCCTGACGGCCAAATAGCTCTTCGGTATGGGTCGAGATCAGATGATTAAGATGGGTGGCGACCACGGAACTCGGGTCGACCACGGTATAGCCCAGCGTTTGCGCCAGTTCGCGCTGCACCTCGTCGATCCATAACGCGGGCAATCCAAAGGTGGGCTCGATGCACGGCGTGCCGGGAATCTCACCTTCGGCGCAGCCGGGATCGATCGCCATCCAGCGGTCGGGCTGGATCTCGCCGTGGCCGATCTCAACGCCTTTGAGCAAAATGCGATAGCGAGTTGGCGGCAAATCAAGGTTGTCACGGATATGCACTGCAGGGGGTAAGAAGCCCATCTGCTGGGCGAATTTTTTGCGGATACCGCGCACGCGCGTCGGCAACTGGCCTTGCTGCTCATGATCGACCATCGGGATCAGGCGATAACCGACTTCCAGTCCAAGCTCATCTTCCAGCTGAACATCAGCCCAGCTCGCTTCGTTGACCTGCGCAGCCTCGCTCTCTGCCCGCGTCACGGGCGAAGCACCGGCTGCCGGTTGCTGCAGGGCGCGGCCGCGCAGCCACCAGGCTAATCCGAGCAACAGGGCGGTAAACAGCAGGAAAACGATGTACGGCATGCCGGGAATCAACCCGAGCAAGCCAATCACCACGGCGGCTAGCGTCAGCACGCGCGGAGAGGTAAACAGCTGGCCCACCATCTGCTCGCCCACATCCTGATCGTTGACCACGCGCGTGACGACCACGCCCGCTGCGGTGGAGATCACCAGCCCTGGAATCTGTGCCACCAGGCCATCGCCAATGGTCAACAGCGTGTAAGTCTCACCCGCCACGCCCATGGTCATGTCATGCTGCATCACGCCGATGATCAAGCCGCCAATAATGTTGATCGCCATGATCATCAGTCCGGCAATCGCATCGCCGCGCACAAATTTACTGGCACCGTCCATTGAGCCGTAAAAGTCCGCTTCCTGCGTCACCTCTTTGCGACGGCGCTTGGCTTCGTCTTCGCCGATCAAACCGGCGTTAAGATCGGCGTCGATCGCCATCTGTTTACCGGGCATGCCATCCAGTGTGAAACGCGCGCCGACTTCAGCGATACGTCCCGCACCTTTGGTGATCACCATAAAGTTAAAAAATTTCGTGCTGGATTATTTTCGCCTGATGATCGCCGGCAGCATGAATGCGCATGAAATCGAAGCGCTGATGGATGAAGAGATTGAAACCTGCGAAGAGGAGCTGGAAGTGCCGGCCAACAGCATGAACACGCTGGGTGATGGCTTTCCCGCTTTCGGAATCGTAGCGGCGGTGATGGGGGTGGTGAATGCGCTGGCCGCCGCCGATCGCCCGGCCTCCGAGCTGGGCGTGCTGATCGCTCACGCCATGGTGGGTACCTTCCTTGGCATCCTGCTGGCGTACGGTTTTGTATTGCCGCTCGCCACATTGTTACGACAGAAGGGCAGCGATCAGGTCAAAATTTTGCAGTGCATCAAAGTCACGCTGCTCTCCAGCCTAAATGGCTATGCGCCGCAGATTGCGGTGGAATTTGGTCGCAAAACCATCTTCACCAGCGAACGCCCCTCCTTTGAAGAGCTGGAAGAGCACGTGCGTAGCGTGAAATCGAACGCCAGCAAAATGAAGCCGTCGGACGCCAGCGCATGAAGGACGGCAGCCCGGTCATCATCGTTCGCCGCCGTAAAAAGCATAAACATGCGCATCATGGGGGGACGTGGAAAATCGCTTATGCCGATTTCATCACCGCGATGATGGCGTTCTTTTTAGTGATGTGGCTACTGTCGCAGTCCACCGCGCAGCAACGCGAAATGATTGCCGATTACTTTCGCACCCCGTTAAAAACCACGCTGGCGCAGGGCAACAAAGCCAGCCTCAGCGACAGCGTCATTCCCGGCGGCGGTGACGATCTGATTAAACAGCAGGGCGAAGTCTATAAAAGCAGGCTGGATGCGTTGAAGCGCCAGATGGAGAGCCTGAAGCGGGCAAAACAGAAACTGCAGCAGATGATTGCCACCGATCCCCGACTGAATAACTTCCAGTCCAATCTGCTGCTGACGCTGACGCAGGATGGTCTGCTGATTCAGATTACCGATTCGCAGCAGCGCCCGATGTTCAAGCTGGGCAGCGAACAGCCAGAACCCTATATGTTGGGCATTCTTGAGGCGTTGGTGCCGCTGCTCAACGAGTTACCAAATGCGATCAGTCTGACCGGCCACACTGATTCGCTGCCCTACGCGGGCGGTGTCAGTGGATACAGCAACTGGGAACTGTCAGCGGGACGTTCCAACGCCACGCGACGCGTGCTAACCCATGGCGGATTGGCGGATGAACGTTTTCTGCGGGTGATTGGCACCGCCAGCCGTATGCCGCTGGAAGAGAGCACGCCAGACGATCCACGTAATCGCCGCATCAGTATTCTTGTTCTCAGCCACATGAAAGAGCAGGAGATTCAGATGGAAAACACCCTCGCGCAGCATCCTGATGCCCTATTGCAGGATGCTTCCATTCAGCCTGTTGAAGGACACTCCGATGGAATTGAATGATTTTTCGCAGATATTTTTCAGTGAAGCAGAAGAGCTGCTGGCAGAGATGGAACTGCACCTGTTGCAGCTGGATATTGCCGCGCCCGATATTGAGCAACTTAATGCCATCTTTCGCGCTGCGCACTCGCTGAAGGGCGGGGCGGGTACCTTTGGTTTTGATGCTCTGCAGAAAACCACCCATCTGCTGGAAAACCTGCTGGATGAGGCGCGCAGCGGTGAACGCAGGCTTAACCGGGCAACGGTTCAGCTGTTGCTGGAGAGCAAAGACATCATGCAAAACCAGCTTGCCGCGTACCGCGCGTCTCAGCCGCCCGATGAGGCGCGCTTTCAATACATCTGCGAAGCCCTGCGGCAGATTGCGCTTGAGGCTGCCGAGCCAGCTGCGGTAGCAGGTGATGCCGCTGAAGCTGAATTATGCATTACGCTGAGTGATATCGAAGAAGGCGAACAAACGCTGCTCAGACAAGAGCTGGAAAACCTCGGATCGCTGCGCCACCAGGAGCAGACGTCGAAAAGCCTGAAAGTGGTGCTCGCCACCGCTACGCCAGCCGACGATATTCGTGCGGTGCTTGGTTTTGTGCTGAATGACACGCAGATCGCTATTGAACCGGTGGTCGCCATACCTGCCGCCCCCATATTGACTGCGGAACCCGAGCCCACGGCTTCCGTATTGGCTGCACCTTCTGCGCCGACATCTACGGTGCCGCTTACTGCTCCGGCGCCAACCGCGTCCCCGGGCACTTCTACAGCTCCGGTGCCAGCCACTTCTACGGCCACGTCTATACCCCCGGCACCCACGCCTTCTACCGCGCCGCGTGCGGCCAGCCAGGAATCCAGCAGCATTCGTGTTGCCGTTAGCAAAGTCGATCAAATCATTAATCAGGTCGGCGAGCTGATCATCACCCAGGCAATGCTGTCTCAGCTCACCCAAACATTGGATAACGCCAATCATGACGCGTTGCTCAACTGCGTGGCGCAAATGGAGCGCAACACGCGTGAACTGCAAGAGTCGGTGATGTCGATTCGTATGATGCCGATGGACTACGTTTTTAGCCGTTTTCCTCGTCTGGTGCACGATCTCGGTTCGCGTCTCGACAAAGAGATTGAGCTGACGCTGAAAGGCGGTTCCGCCGAGCTGGATAAAAGCCTGATTGAACGCATTATCGATCCGCTGACTCACCTGGTGCGCAATAGTCTCGACCACGGCATTGAAGCCAAAGCACAGCGCATTGCCCAGGGCAAACCGGGCACCGGCAATCTGACGCTCTCCGCTGAACATCACGGCGGCAATATCGTGATCGAAGTAACGGATGATGGCGCGGGCTTGAACAGGGAAAAAATTCTCGCCAAAGCGCGCTCGCAGGGCATGAGCATTAGCGACACGCTCAGCGATGACGAAGTGTGGATGCTCATCTTCGCCGCCGGATTCTCCACCGCAGAAAGTGTCACCGATGTCTCCGGGCGCGGCGTGGGTATGGATGTGGTGCGGCGAAATATTCTGGCGATGGGCGGCCATGTGGAGGTGCAATCGCGGCAGGGAAAGGGTACCACGGTGCGCATCCTGTTGCCGCTGACGCTGGCGATCCTCGACGGCATGCTGGTCAGAGTGGCCGAGGAGATTTATGTGTTGCCGCTGGGTGCGGTGATGGAATCGCTAATGCCGCAGGAGGAGATGCTGTACCGCTATGTGGGTGACGAACGTTTGCTGCAGGTACGCGGCGAGTATTTGCCGCTGGTGATGTTGCGTCAGCGTTTTTCAGTGAGCGGGCAAGCCCCGAGTGATAACGGCATCGTGGTGATTGTGCAGAGCGCCGGCTGCCGCTACGCGCTGTGGGTCGATCAGCTGATTGGCCAGCAGCAGGTGGTAGTGAAAAACCTCGAACAAAACTATCGCAAAGTGACCGGCGTGTCTGCTGCCACCATTCTCGGTGATGGCAGCGTGGCGCTGATTCTGGATGTGGTTGAGCTGGCAACCTTAGCGCATCCACAGGAAAACGCTGACCGTCTGCGTGTCAGCCAACAGGAGGTAGCAGCATGACATTATCGAAAGCGCTTCAGAGTGATACGGCAGCGCAGGAGTATCTGATTTTTCGTCTCGGCGATGAAGAGTACGGCATCGATATTCTCAAAGTGCAGGAGATCCGTGGCTGCGACCGGGCGACGCGCGTGCCCAATGCGCCGGACTTTCTCACGGGTGTGACCAACCTGCGCGGTGTCATCGTGCCGATTGTAGATTTGCGCGTGCGGTTCAGCCTCCAGGTGGTTCACCAGAATGAGAACACCGTCGTGATTGTGCTGAATCTCAGCGACCGCATTGTCGGTATTGTAGTGGATGGCGTGGTGGACGTGCTGTCACTGGATCACGAGCAGATCAAACCCACGCCAGATGTCTCGGCAGCGCTTTCCAGCCGTTATTTGTTGGGTCTGGGTGTGGTGGATAATCGTATGATGATTTTGGTGAATATTGAGAAACTGTTAAGCCGTGAAGAGTTGGATGCCATGGATGCTGTGACCGATGCATTAGCGTAGCGGCACCGCGCTATCTTTTACGCTACCAGGCGGATGAGATTGCATGGCAGAATAGCCGCTCGTTTAACAGGAGGTGGATCATGACCGACGAAATCGACCAGCGTATCTACGAATTAGTGCGTCGCTACGACGGCGTCTATCTGTTTAAACAAAAAACGCTGACGCCACAGATCGATATCGATACCGATCTTAACTTCGAGCGCGAAGAAGCGCAGGCATTAATGGATGAGTTCTTCAGCGAATTCGAGGTGGATCGCGGCGGATTTATGATTGATACCTACTATCCGGACGAACCGTCACTGGCGCAGATCCTGAATCCCTTCAATAAGCGCGAAGTTCCTGTGGTGCCGGACTTTACCCTGGGTATGCTGATTGAATCCGCCAAAGCAGGGCGTTGGCTGTATGAGTAATACCAACGCCGCGCGATCACTTCACGTGCAGTTGCGGTTATTAATCGTGCCGTTCCAGCACGAAACGCGCGTTGAGCTTTCTTAAAAACTCAAATATGGTCATGCAAGGAACACCAAATTGGCGGCAGATATTGGGCACTTTCACTTTGCGTGCGTTGGCAGGCAGAGGAAGTTCATGCGTGATAACGGTAGCCCCGATGCTTTTACTTTTTGCGATGATCCATGGGTCAGCTTTTGCCAGAAATAAATCGCGTGACCCTGGATTGAAATCGGCTTTCATTACACCTTCCACTATTTGCTGAAAAATCAGCTGGGTATCATGATCATCATTAGCAATGAAATGTGCAGGCCTCGCTTTTACCCAGTCTGATAGCTCATCATTTCCGTCTCGTAATTCGCGGGCGATCATGTCTACGCTGCCGACAATGTTGAATGCAAACTGTCTATCCAGCCATTCCCAATAGCCGGGGCAAATATCCATTCCGTAATAAAAGTTTTTCGCCATGATATAAGTGTTTGCATCCAGCAAATATTTCAAAGCCCCATCTCCTCTGCAAATTTTGATAGCCTGGAAGGCTGCATACCATCCAGCAAATCGCTGGCTTCACGTAATAACATTTGACCACTCAGTGCCTGGCTTAAGACAGCACGAGAAAAAGAGGGGCTTATTTGTGCCTTCTTCGTTCTGAAATAACTGGGACCGCCGCTATCATTTTTACTGCGCTGTTGATGGGCAAGTTTCTGCTCTTGGATAAATTGCTGATAATCCTCATGGGAAATCAACTGAAGTGTCAAAGCTCTGCGGGCGATGACCCAACAACTGACATGAAAGTGCCCTTCCAGCGGGGCAAGATTTTCGCGCCAGTTTTCCTTATAGGTATTCCATAAAGAGAGGAATTCACTCGCCGGAACCAGGAATTCGGCAGCAACGGCATTGCACAGGATTTCTTCCTGTCTGTGAGTTGATGTGCCTCCATCAGAAACACCGGATTGTCCAATCCAGATATGACCAAGCTCATGAATTAACGTAAATAGTCGAGCGCCGGGTGTATCTGCATGATTTATGAAAATAATGGGAGCAAAATCATCCGCAATGGCGAATCCTCTAAACTCATCCACGTTGAAAGGACGCGTATGATGATTGAGATAAGGCGCTCGCATTACCAGAATACCGAGATCTTCGATACGCTTTATCAATTCATTGTAATAGCTCTCCCAGGTACCGCGTGTTGGGTGCGCCGGTAGATTAAGCTTGTGGCGCATATCCTCAACTATCGCGTTAGCTGAACTGCCGACGGTAAAACGCCCACTAATATTGGGTGCCGCAATTAACTGTTGCTGTAAGTACTCTCTGTACCATTCCTGGCGCATCAGCATAACTTTCAGCAGGTCGATCAATTCAGCACTTGGGCGCAGTGGCCCTTTGCTGCCAATTGTGCGCAAGTCTGGGATGGGCAGTTGTTCTTCGGGAGGATGGGGCAGGAAAAGGTAGCCAAAGGGAACATGTACTTTGCCAGCAAACGCCATTGCCTGATTGAATGTTAAGGGTTGCTGGCCACTTTCCCATTCCTGTAGACGTTCCAGGCTGATGCCGCACTTTTGTGCCAATTTATCCAGGGTAAAACCTGCCCGTTCGCGGGACCAACTGAGCATGGCAGGATTAATATTGGCAATTGTCATAAGGCATCGGGCGTTCAATGAATGTGATGAGAGTATGTGCGCAAGCTTTGAGTCGTTCAATACCTGACCAAATAACGCGTTCCACTCAAGCCAATGTGGCTCATTACGTGAAACGTTAACGCCGATGTTTCCATCAACCCAGCGGTCATGCCACTTCAGACTCCTTTTCTGCTCTAATATCAGCGCGCCAGTTGCCGTTCACTTATTAAAAAAATCTATTAAAAAAAGAGGAAATAGTGAGTTTTATTTTCTTGCGGGGCATCCGATTCACTGGTGTGGCGTCATTATCACGCAGGATCATGGAAAACCTATCAGCGCAAAAAATTCACTTCTCCCGCGCACTAAAAAATCATCACACTAGCCACCTTTACCGTTATGGAGTGATGGCATGAAAACCCGATTGCTGCTGGCGTTCGCGCTGCTCACCAGTTTGAGCGCGCCATTACTGGCAGATGAAGATGGCGTCTCCTTCAGCCATAAAGACTGGGAACTCGCCTGCGACAATACCTTAACCTGCCGCGCTGCGGGTTACAGCGCTGAAGAGGGCGCGGGTGGTTCAGTCCTGCTCACACGTGAGGGCGGGCCCAATGCACCGACCCATGGACGCGTAGTGCTGGCCGATACTGGCGATGATGACTCCAAGCAAGTGGATGCACTGGCGCTGTGGATTGATGATCACGCGCAGGGCGAGGTCACCAAAGCCGAGAACGATGAGTGGACGCTGACCGATGCGCAAACGCTGGCGCTGATTAATGCCATCAAAAGCAGTAGCAAAGTGGAGTTTCGCGGCGGCGAAGAGCCGTTCGAGCTTTCCAGCAATGGTGCCTTTGCCACGCTGCTGAAGATGGACGATGCACAGGGTCGTCTGAGTACGCCTGGCGCGCTGGTGCGCAAGGGCAATAAGCCTGAAAACAGTGTTCCAGCGGCGGTCGCAATGCCGGTGATTCAGCAGGTCAAAGTTGAGAAAGCCGCGCCTCGTCCGTTGAGTGCGGATGAACTGGCGTTGCTCAAGCCGAAGCTGATTGCTTCGCTGACCGATGACGACAGCTGCGATAATCTGGACCCTACGGATGATCAACCTGAAGAGGGCGCTGAGCCGCTCACGTTAACGCCAGTGGATGACACACATGTGCTGATTGCCGCGCTGTGCTGGCGCGGTGCCTATAACGAAGGCTATGGCTATTGGCTAATGGATCGTGCGTTGCAGGGTAAACCTCAACTGATCACCGATTCCGGTTCAGATTACAGCGAAGGCATGATTTCCGAGGCACAGAAAGGGCGCGGCATTGGCGACTGCTGGAGTACAGCGGCCTGGGTATGGGATGGCAAAGATTTCGTGCAGAGCAGTGATGCTACCACCGGCATGTGTCGTGCGATTCGCGCTGGCGGTGCATGGCAATTGCCGACCCTGGTCACTGCGGTGAAGCCCGCCTCTTAATGCGTTGGGAGATTTTGCGAAAAGCCAGCACGTGGGCCTCATGGCCGTACACGACCTAAGTTGGGTTCAGTGAAGTTGCAGCATTGAAAGTAGATTGAGGAGAGGGCGCGACCTGGCGCCCTCTTACGGTGATGTGGCGTTATTTACCGCAACACTGTTTGTACTTTTTGCCGCTGCCGCACGGGCAGGGATCGTTACGGCCGGTTTTCTCGCCCGCGAAGTGCGGCAGTTGGGGTTCGGGATCGGGCTGCGCCATGCGCTGTTCCTGCCAGTATTCATGCAGTTCCAGCGCCGCTGGGCGGATGGCGTCAATGCTGGCCTCGAACTCTTCTGGCGAGAACGCTTCACGCTTTGCCAATTCCGCATCACTGCCATGCAGCGTGATGGCGGCCATCGCCGGTTGCAGGCTCTCTGGCAGTTGATCCCAATCTTGATCTAACGCCACGCCGCGCAGATAGCCATAACACCAGTCTTCCACTACGGTGAACTCCTGACCTTCCATCTCCTGCATGCCAAACAGCGGATCAAACTGATCCGGGAACTCCGCCAGACGTTCGGCAATGTCGTTAAAGTGCTGGAAAATCAGCGCCATAAAGCGATCCATTTCACGCTCGTTGGACCATTTTGGAATGTGCTTCTTGTCACCCCACATCGCCACCAGCCACTCGCTCGGTTCGATATCGTTCGGGCCGGAGACCAGAGCCGTCAGCATGCCATCCAGCTCGGAAGTATCCACCACCGACTGTTCATTGCCGTATTTCTCCAGCATATCTTCCAGCCAGTTCAGTTCTTTCTCGGTTAACGGGCCTTGGTTCATACGGCATCTCCTGTGCGGTGCGGGTAGGCAAAGTTTTGACGGCGCGATTATAGCGGGAAGCGGCACGGATTTACCGCTTTTTGCATATCGATTGCTGAAGCTTTCCTAAAAATCATTCGCCATAACATATTGCGCAACAGTATTGGCTGGAATGGAACGCCAGTGGCAGCGTAAATATCAATTACCCGCGCCGCTCGCGGCAGAAGCGCACGGGCCGACCAGCGATCCCACCAATCCCTTGCTGCGTGAAGTGGGCTGGAACTATCTCAAAGGGCGTTTGAGATCGCATCGCGACGTGGCAGCGCGTTACTACGCCGACGCCCAGAACACTTGTTCAATCATAATAAAAGTAAGGAAAGCACATGACTAAAAAGGTGATAGCAACCCTGGCACTGCTCTCAGTATTCAGCACATATGCTTCGGCAGCCGCATTGCGCGTGGCGGCCGATCCGGTGCCGCACAGCGAAATCCTCAACCACATCAAACAAACCGATAAAAAGCTCGACCTGAAGGTGATTGAGCTCAACGGCAATCTCAACGCCAATGAACTGTTAGCGCGCGGCGATGTGGATGCAAACTACTTCCAGCATGTGCCTTATTTGCGCGATCAAGAAAAAGCGTTGGGGGAGAAATTAGCAGTGGTGGCGACGGTGCATATTGAGCCGTTGGGTATTTACTCGCATAAAGTTAAATCCCTGAAAGATCTGCCTGATGGCGCGCAGGTCGCGGTGCCCAATAATGTCACCAATCTCAGCCGTGCGCTGTATCTGCTGCAGGATAGCGGTTTGATAAAACTCAAGGGCAGCAACGCCAGTTCGCTGGTGACAACGGCGGATATCAGTGACAATCCGCATCACCTCAAGATCATTGAAATCGAAGCGCCACAGCTGCCGCGTGCACTGGATGATGCGCAACTGGCGATCATTAACGGTAACTACGCGTTGCAGGCGGGGTTAGTGCCATCGAAAGATGCGCTGGCGCTGGAGCAGGCAAAAGATAATCCGTATGCGAACGTGCTGGTGACGACGCCAAAACTGGCCCATGATCCGCGTATTCTCGAATTAGCCAAAGATCTGGAGTCAAAGCAAACTGCTGAATTTATCAACCAGCACTATCAAGGTTCGGTGATTCCGGTCAACCCATAATCCCGCCTCGCCACCTGTTTCTGGCAGGTGGCGATTCACCTCTTCTGTGTTATATTTCGCCACAAACACCCATCGCACGTTTTGCTAAAAATAAAAAATATCTTATAAATCAATTGCTATGAAAACTTTCACCAGGAATAATCGGTGATGCGCTGCATCATTCCGCGATCGCTGCTGTTGTGCTTCAGTTTGCTATTGAGCGCCTGTGGCACGCTGTCACAAACTTCTGCGCCGGTCGGCGATAAAGTCTATCTCTCCCATGCGACCTTCAATGAAAACGTCGATGACATCGTGCGGCACTACATGCAGCAGAAGCAGGTGTCGGGCATCAGCATTGCGATTATCCATCAGCGCCAGCCTGCGCAGTTTTATAGTTTTGGCGTAACTGATGCGGTACAGCGTTATCCGATCACACCCGATACGTTGTTTGCGCTTGGATCGCTCAGCAAAGGTATAACGGCGGAGGTGATCATTGAGCTGGTAGATCGCGGCGAGCTGCGCTGGAACGATACGCTTGCTACGCTGATGCCGCCGGAAGTGCCGCTCAGTGAAGATGCAAAACGCATTACGCTACTGCAACTGGTCACGCACACCTCTGGCCTGCCGCGTCAGGATATGGATTTGCCGATGTTTATGAAATTCATGGCGTATCTGCGCAGCGGTGAGAATTTTTACGGCAACCTCGATAGCGATGCAGTGCTGAGCTATCTGGCTGATTTTGAAGCACCAGCAAAACCCGCGGCGCAGTATTCCAATCTGGGATATGCGCTGCTCGGCTATATTCTGAAGCATCGTCTGCATCAGGGCATCGAAAGCCTGGCGCAACACAATCTGTTCCAACCCCTGGGCATGACCAGCAGCAGCTTCAAACCACAAAGCCTGCGTGGCTATCCGATGCGTGCGCTGGGCCATGCGGGCGACCAGCCAAAGCTGATTCCGCGTGGTGAGTTGACGCCGGATTGGGCATTCAGCAATAACATGGTGGCCGCCGCCAGTTTGTATAGCAACGCACGTGATTTAATCCGCTATCTGGATGCGCATCTGCACAATGACGCCAGCGCACCCATCAACGCCGCTTTTGCTCAGGTTAATCAAGGCTATGAGCAGCATGGCAACCAGTCTCAAAATATTGCCTGGGTCACGGACACCTACGGTCAGCAAAAAATCACCTATCAGGTGGGCTATATTGGCGGCTACTCCAGCTTTATCGGTTTTGATAAACAAAATGGCAATGCGATTGTGGTGCTACAAAATGCCTTTAACTGGAGCAACTATCTGGGTATTGCTCTGTTGATGGATCTGGCACAGAAGAATCAGGCAGAGTAGCGAACATGGTTGCTTGCAATTTTAGTGCGCCAAAAGTCGCTTTTGCTGAGGTATGCTGTGCAGCGAAATTTGACGCGCAAAACGCGCCGGGGGAACCTTGTGCGTGCTGCACTTGTCAGTAAATTGGACAGTTAAAAATTAACCAGAGTGGAAATCACCAATGCGCAGGACACACGTCACCCTTCTTTCTGCAGGAATTTTTCTGGGCGCTTTGAGCCTGACTCCAGCCGCACTGGCTGAAGGCGAGCAAACGGATAACGTACCACCGCCACCTCAGGTGCAGCAGACCGCACCCGACGCACAAACTCAGGCTCCGGCAGTGGATGCCCCGGCCAGCAATGAACCCGCGGAATCCAGCGGCGATGTGGCACCGATTCGCCCATCGCAGAACGGGATGCAAGATGCCCCTGCCGGGCAAAATAATTACGATCTGAATACCATCATTATCGACTACAAAGAGTACAAAGTCGGTGATGTGGTACCCGATGAGTATCGTAAAAAGCAGTACACCATTGTGGAGTGGCAGCCACGCCACCTGCCAGCACCGCAGCCTGGTACACACTGGGCTTATATCAATGCCAACTACATCCTGATCACCGACGACAGCGGCAAGATTGTGATGGGTAAATCAGGCGATATCTTCTTCAAAGGTTAATCCTTTGTCGCGGCGGCTATCAGGCCGCCGCTACTTCACGTCCAGGCATTGCGCGATGCGCGCGACGCCGGCAATGATTTGACTGGTACTGCTGTTGCCATACCCGAGCACCAACCCTTGTTGCTTTTCCTCTCCCAGATAAAACCCCGACAGTGCACCGGGCGCATAGCCGCTGGCCATCAGCCTCTCCACCACTTCTGTATCTTGTTGTGTATCAGCCAGGCGCAATACCAGATGCATGCCGCACTCGCCGCCCAGCAACGACGTCTGCGTCCCCAGGGTTAGCAACAGTGCTTCGCGCAAGCTGGTTTGACGCTGCCGATAGAGGCGACGCATTTTGCTCAGATGACGGCTGTAGTCCCCGCTGTGAATAAACTGGGCCAGCGCTTGCTGTTCGGGGCGATTTCCCCCGCGCAGTAACTCATGCAAGGCCGGACGTAACAGGGCCAATAGCTGGGGCGGCAGCACCATAAATCCAATGCGAAGTGCCGGAAACAGCGTTTTACTGAACGATCCCACATAAATCACCGGTGATGGCTGCATCATGCCTTGCATCGCAGCGATCGGTTCGCCGCTGTAACGGAAATCACTGTCGTAGTCGTCTTCTATAATCCATGACTGATGTTGGCGCGCTGTGGCGAGAAGAGCCATACGACGAGGCGCGCTCATCACCACGCCTGTAGGATATTGATGAGTTGGGGTGTTGTAGATCAGCCGCGGCGGGCGCTGTTGCCAGTCACGGGTTTGCGGAGCCAGGCCTTGTGCATCCACCTGAATAGGCTCAACGCGCATATCCCCAAGGCGCATGGCGGCTTTTGCTCCGCGATAGCCCGGCTCTTCCACCCAACCTATGTCGCCGCGCTGGCTTAGAAGAGACACGCACAACGTCAGCGCCTGCTGCGCGCCTTCGGTAATGACGATTTGCTCCGGTGTGCAGCGGACGCCGCGCGCCAGTGCCAGATGTTGGGCCAGTGCGGCACGCAGAGCAGGCTCGCCGAGCGGATCACCGTAGCCGAGGAGCTGCTGTGGCTGATGCTGCATCACGCGATTAAGCGTTCGTCGCCACTGGGCCAGCGGGAAGTGTGCCAGCGCGGGAACACCGGGCCGCAGCGCCATCTCCTGGCTTAGGGGGCGGTGGTTGGAGCGAAGCTGCGCCACTCTTGGCGGTAACAGAAGGTCACTGGCGCTGACGTCGTGATTAGGGGAGGATGGCGGTTGCGCGAAAGGACTGATGCGGCTGCCCTGACGATCGCTAATCAAAAAGCCTTCGGCCTGAAGCTGTGCCCAGACGCCGGTTACGGTATTGCGTGACACCTTAAGGTCGGCAGCCAGTTGACGTGTTGAGGGCAAAGGCGTTCCTGCGGAGAGTGCGCCTGTCAGAATGGCTTGTTTAATACGCTGCAATAGCTGCTGCTGTAGCGTAAGTGCGCCCTCGGGAAGTAACGGTGCCAGTAGCAGGCTGTGCAATTCACTCTCATTCATTATGATTCTTCGTGGATCCATAAATTTCACTGAATGTGGTGCTTTTTAACATGCCAGCGAACTGGCACGCTGTGCAACAGGTATTCTCTGACAAAGGAATTGAGCGATGACGCAATACACTAACCAGTACGGACAACCGGTAGGCGCACCTTTGCCAGAGTGGCAATCGCGCAGTTGGCCCGCTTATGAGACCTTTACCGGCCACTACTGCCGACTGGAACCACTCAGTGCTGAACGCCATGGGCGCGAACTCTATGCTGCCTATGCGCAGGCCAGCGACGGGCGTGACTGGACCTATATGTTTGCTGAGCCTTTCACCGATGAGGATGCTTATCTGGCCTATGCCAGCAAGATCGAGCAGGGTCGCGATCCGATGCATTTCGCGGTGATTGACCTGCAGACTCAGCGTGCCGTCGGAACGTTGGCGCTGATGCGCATCGATACCACGCACGGTTCAATCGAAATCGGGCATGTGGCTTTTTCGCCGCTGCTCAAGCAAACCCGTATGGCAACGGAAGCGCACTATTTGTTGATGCGCTACGCACTGGAGCAATTGGGTTATCGTCGCTACGAATGGAAGTGCGATAGCTGCAACCAGCCTTCACGCCAGGCAGCATTGCGGTTAGGTTTCCAATTTGAAGGCACTTTTCGTCAGGCAATCGTGTACAAAGGCCGCAGCCGTGACACCTGCTGGTTCTCCATTATTGATGGAGAGTGGCCGCAGTTGAAACAGGCCTTTGAGCGCTGGCTGGCAGCAGACAATTTCAATGAGGATGGAACGCAGCGCGCAAAGTTGCAGGCGCAGCGTTAATAGCATGTTGACAGCCGGGCGGGATACCCGGCTCAGTTGCTTAACAGATATTTGGTGGTAAACGCGATCATTGTGGTGGCGATAGTGAACATTATGCGTCTCATCCAGACATTGTCTTGTTTTAGCTCGGTAAAACCAATCTGCATGCGTTGATCTAATTCGTTAAATTTAGCATCGTGCTGGCTGAGTTTTTCATCGATTTTCTCAAACCGCTGGTCGATCTTTTCAAACTTTTCATCTATTTTTTCAAATTTTGCATCGATCTTTTCAAATCTTTCATCAATCTTTTCAAATTTTGCATCGATTTTGTCAAATCTTTCATCAATCTTTTCAAATTTTGCATCGATCTTTTCAAATCTTTCATCAATCTTTTCAAATTTTGCATCGATCTTTTCAAATCTTTCATCGATCTTTGCAAATTTCACATCGATTTTGTCGAATCTTTCATCGATCTTTTCAAATTTCACATCGATTTTGTCAAACCTTGCATCGATTTTGTCAAATCGCTGATTGACCTCCGTTTCGAACTTGTCGACACGCCCTTCAAGAGAATCAATGCGCTGATTAGTCGCTCTTTGTTCTCGTACTAAGATTTCCGTTGCTTGCGACAAGTCGAATTTGGTTAAGGCATTTTCTTGCTGCATGTCAGCAAAAATATCCACCATGACTTCGGCCTGCTTGTCCGCAACGCCCGCGTCCTGCAAGGCTTTATAGGCTTTATGAGTGTTAAGCATTGTCAATATCATCCTTATTTCCTCTGGTGTCGTTCCATGAAGAAGCAAGCGTATCCAGAGGGTGATAGTTTCTCAATGTGACAATATGGATTTTGCGCGCTACCTCGGAAAAAATCAATGTTTACAATGAGTAACGTGAATGGCTAATAAAAAGGCCTGCGCACAGGCAGGCCTTGGTTTGTGAAAGAAATAGTTCGCGTTACGGCTGTGGAATTATTTTTATCTCTACCATACCGATACCCAATTTACGCGGGTCCTGGCCCGTGATGTTGCCATCGTTGGAGGGCTGGGGCTCCGGCGGTGCGATAACCAAATTGTGGCTGCCGTTGGGGTTACTGAAGTGCAGCGTGGTGGTAGAGAATTCATCACCGAGATTCAGTCTCTGCTCCTCATCACCGACGCGCACCGGGATGGGCCGATGCGCATTAGGGCCATAGGCGCGTGCGGTGATCACTAGATCAAAACGGGCGGGCAACGGATCGACATATTCGATGTTCACTTCCGGTGCCAGATTGGCATTCGACCATCTTCCCCAGCTCTCGGGCCGTGAAATCCCGGTGAAACCTTTCACGCCAGTGGGGGCGCCAGGCACCGTCAGCAGGAAGCTGTCGGCGTTATAGCGAATCGCATTATCTTCCACGCGAATCTGCTGCTCGTTAAGTTGATAAGTCGCGGCACTCACCTCGACTTTCGGGAATTGCGCTTTGCCCTTCCACTGCGGTTTATCGATGCGCGTTACCGTCGGTTTTGCGCCCATCTGGCCCATGGCGACACAGAGATCGGTAGAGAGGGCCAAATCAGGCTGCCATAAGCGGCCCATCTTGAAGCAGTGATCGACCCAGACGAATTTATCCGAGGCGGTAAAGTCCGCGAGCTGGTAGCGCAGTGGAGCAGAATATTCGCCTTCTGGCAGTGGCTCGACGCGATCCTGCCCGACGCGGAACAGAATCGGCAATTTGAAGGTTGATCCCGAGAAGCTGAAGGTGTTTTTGGGCTGATCGATGGTGAAGACATCCATCTTACTGGGGAATTTCCACAGCTGAATGATATCGGCTTTCCATGCCGTCACCTTCTGCGCCATGTCTTCAAACTGAGCCGATAAAGATGTTGAAGAGAGGCCGCTGCGGCCGAGTCCAATTGCCTTATCACCACCCAGAATATCCAGCACCGTGGCACCGTTATCCAGGGTGCTGCGTTTACCATCCAGCACTTCCGCCTGTGGCTCGTCACCACGAATCACCATAAACAGATCGCGGCGCGGCTGCTTAATCAGATACTGATGCGCAGTGTTATTCATGGCCAGATGATCCGAACTGACCACGATGATGGTGTTTTTAAACCATGGCGACGCTTTGATACGCGCAATCAAACGTGCGACATGCTCTTGTGAGCATGCCACAGCGCTGAAGGATTGATTGGGTTTTCCATCGTAGCTGTAACTTTTACGCTGACAGCTGCGCGAGATAAAGCCGTCAGGATGATGGGTGTCCACCGTCAGGGTAAATAAGGCAAACCGCTTTTGCTGACGTGAAAGTTCTTCATACTTCTCAAACACTTCGTCCATCACCGTGTCATCGTAAAAACCCCAGTTGTTGCGGTAGCCAGGATCGGCAACCCGGCTCTTTAACTCTTCTGAACCATACATATGTGCGGGCGAAAAGCCGTGTGACAGCAGGAAGGTGTCCTTGCCCGCAAAGCGTAAATCCGCGCCCTGAATAAACCAGTTTTCATAACCGGAGTTCTTCAGGATATCGCCGAGGCAAATATTCTGTGGGTAGAAGCTGGAAAGCGAGGCCGAGGCGTTGCCATCAAAAGGCGCAAACAGGGGAATACCGCATTGCGAAGCTACCATCCCCGCGATGGTGTAATCGGTGCCTGGCAACTGTTCGGTTTCACTGAAATCGATGCTCTGGTCTTTTTCGCGACTCAGTTCCGGCGCGAGTCCGGGGAAAGCATCTTGATCAAAATAGGTGCGTTCAAGGCTCTCACCGTAGATGTACACCAGGTTAAGTTTGGGTTCGGGAATGGTTTTATTGGGCGTCTTATAATAGTTATCGAAATCAGAGTCGGCCAGACGTGAGTGCGAGGCAATAAGATCTTTCACCTGACGAAAAGCAGGTGTGGTTTGCACCGAACCTGCAGCGCAGGCGATAGCCAGTAAACTCCAGCCTAAATGATGCGGCCGTCTACGGCGGCGTAGCAGCCAGGAAAGCAGGCAAAACAGCAAAAACAGGCCAATGATTAATCCAATGGCGGGCACCACATATTTACTGACGCCGGCACCTGTCAGGCTGTTGGTCAGGGTATACAGCACCGCATCGGTGATGCCATCGCCGGTAAAATAGTTGCTGGCAAACAGCGTGGCATTGAGCACGATAAACAGCGTGAGCAGCACTAAGATCAGGATAAACCAGAATTTATTTCGCCCGGCTTTACAGGAGTAAACGGCGATTGCCGCTAAAAAGAGTACAACCGAAACCAACTCGGACAAGGTTTGATCCTCACATAAATTAGTGACGCCATCCCTGCGCCCTCGGCCCTCTTTGGGGGTTATGCGTCAATTTATATGGGCTGTCACAGTGCTGCAACATAACCACACAGAATTGTGCGGCGGGTTCCGATCCGTTTAAGGCAGGTTTAGATTGACTATGGTTTGACCTGGCAGCAACGCACGCGTCGCTGCCAGAGAGGGGCGAGGAGGGATCAGAGCTTGCCAGTCAGATACTGCGCTTCGCCGTCGGCAAAGCTCCAGTCGCCTTTGCTGTTAGTGATAAAACTGATCATCAGATCGTTGCCCTGCACGCCACAATTTTCCTGCAACTCGCGCGCTAACTCTGCCATGAATAGCGTTTTCTGTTCTTCGCTTCTTGGGCTGGTGTACACGCGTACCATCACCAGGTTATCGGTCCGCTCGAAACCCAGTCCGGTATCCTGAAACACCATTTGATAGCGTTTATTCTCATGAACAATCTGATAGCGATCCCGCGCGGGTACTTTGAACGCGGTTAATACCGCGCGGTGCGCGGCATCAAGCAAGGTACGAATTTCTGATTCAGAACGGCCCTGAATCACATCAAAAGTCAGTAACGGCATAAATAAACCCTCGTTTTTGCTCACAAGATAAGAGTAGGATGTGGCTTTATGCTGCCGCTTGCTGCAGGAAAGAAAAAGCGCGCTGGTTGAAATGATTATTTATTATTTTGAACAATCCATATGAAAGAAATCAAAACTGATGCGCTCTGGGTGCATTTGCACTGGCTAACGGTGCTGGCTGAACTGGGCAGTTTTACTCGTGCAGCTGAACGATTAGATGTCAGCAAAGCGGCCATGAGCCAAAAGATTAAAGAGTTGGAAGAGATGGCGGGGGTGTCACTGGTGCAGCGCACCACGCGCAGCGTGCGTCTGACCTCGGCGGGCGAGAAGCTGGTGGATGAGTTGCGCGATCCTTTCGCGCGCATCGCCCAAAGCTTTTTCAGCGTGCGTGATGAGGCCGGGCCAGTTCGCGGCCTGGTGCGTGTCAGCGCGCCGGTGGCGTTTGCACGTCAGCAGCTGGTGCCGATTATCGGTGATTTTTTGCGAGAGTATCCGCAGGTGCGGCTGCAGTTGGATGTTACCGATCGCTTAGTGTCGTTAGGCAGTGAAGGATTTGATCTCGCCATCCGCCACAGCCAGACATTGCCCGAAACCCATGTGGCGTTGCCGCTGTGTGAGACGCGCGCGCTGTTAGTGGCCTCGCCGGCTTATCTGGCGCAAAACGGTGTGCCTCAGGTGCCAGAATCGTTGCAGCAACATAACTGCCTCTACTACCCGCGTGGTCTGGAATCGCCACAATGGCGTTTCCGCCCGGTGAGTGGCGGCAGTGAATCCGTGCAGGTGAAAATTCAGGGTAATTTTGCCACCAATAACAGCGAATCAATCCGCGATGCCGCGTTGCAAGGGCTGGGCATTGCCATGCTGCCCGATTTCAGCGCCGCGGCGGCGCTGGCAGCAGGCACGTTGCAACAGGTTCTGCCGCAGTGGCAAACCGTGGATGCTTTTGCCGATCGGCTGTGGGTGGTGCGCCCGTATGCGGCACAGGTGCCACGGGCGGTGACCACCTTTATCCACTGGCTACGCGCGCGCTTTGTTGATGGGTGAAGCCAACGCCATCGCCGCATGCGGCTGCATCATCTCACCCAGCAGGCTGCTGCGGTTGTAATTGCCTAAACGCAGGTTGAAGTCGAGGTGCATCTGTTCGTTACCGCTGAGCTTAATCACCGGTGGTGGCGTCATAGGACGCTGGTTGAACAGGATGGCATGTGCAAACGCCTCGCTTTTCCAGCCGCTCAAACGCTGATAATAGTAAGCGTTGGCTTCACATTTGCGCAGATAGAGATTCACCCGACGATATTCCCGCATCGCCGCCTGTTGTGCCAGTGAACCCAACTGCTGCTGAGGTTGATCAATTTTCTGAGTCAGGAGTGAAAAGTCATCGCGCTTGTTGAGCTCGTTGAAATAATTCTGCTCACCCAGATGTTTGATGGGGGCGTATTGCTTCTGCCATTCACGAATAAACGGGTTATTCGGAGCCGCCGCCAGAAACCAGTTTTCAATCACTGGCGCCAGATAATTGACGGTGGAGTTTTCACGATAATAACCAATCACATCCATGCAGCGCTCTTGATGAGCACGATGTACCCATGAGAGATCTTCAAATAACAGCGTGCTGCAATCAATGGCAATACCGCCGTAGCGCAACAGCAGTTCCAGACGAATGACTTCGCTTTTTTGCTGTTCGCTTAATAATGTTGAGGTGAAAATAAAATCAGGTAAAACTTCTTTTACCGTTAATCGATTGAGCAAATAGATATCGTGATCAGGATTATCTTTGCGCAGCTTTTGAATATTTAACATCATGGATTTCGGTAAATATTCATTATCCCAATACATCCACACTTTTTTCGGTATTTCTGGCAGCGACTTTTCGCCAGAAAACAACACGATATTGTCCTCTTCGCTAGGATCGTACTCCGGCGCGCAGAGCGCAGTATGCTGTTTTTTCTGCAGTAATGTCTGGCTGGTAAAAGCGATTCTTTTCCAGTTCTGCCAGAGCGCGAGCGCTGGCTGGAGACGTTTTTTATTCATGGTGCACCTGATTATTGTGATTATGGTGGCAAGGATTCCCTGATGCTGGCAGCTTATGCGCTCTTATGTTTCCTCACGGCTGTGTGTAAAAAGTACGCACATCAGCTTAATAAAGCATTCTGGCCTTAGAGGCTATGACTTTTTTTTTCTTTCAGATAAAACGGAAAATGAAGGATCCGTTAAGGGTAAAATTTCCCGGAAATAATTGAATGGCCGACTGATTTTATAATTAATCATCATTAGGACTATTCCTAATAAAATAACTTGGCCTTGGCGCTGGCTGCGGCTTAGATAAAAAATCCCCGCATTCAAATGGTTTAAAGCGGCTACATTTTTCGCTGGCCTGGCAGGGATTTGCCCCTTCCTGATGCAGGTTAACTACGCTTAGACGAGGTGGTTAACACAAAGGAGGCACTATGCAGCCACACAACCGTGGGTTACTGGCGGTCGATAAGCAGGGGAATCGGGTTCTGTTTCTCGATCCCGACACCTTTGCCGTGCAACAGGAGCTGAATGCGTTTCCGCCGCGTCCGCATGAGCTACTGATGTTGCCTGAGCAAGAGAAAGCCTATGTGCCGATCTATGGTGATGGCATTCATGGAGACAATCCCCACCCCGGTCACAAAGTGGCGGTGATCGATCTACGCAAACGCCAGATCAGCGGTTTTATCGACTTATCTCCGTTGCAGTCGCCCCACAGTGGCCAATTGGGCCGCGATGGCAAAGTCTACCTCTGCTGTGAAAACAGTGCGGCCGTGGCAGTCATCGATCCCTTTACCGATAGGGTGGAAAAAATGATTAAGCTGCCATCGCACAATGCGCATCGTCTGACGCTCTCACCCAGCGGGCGTAAATTGTTCACAGAGAACGAAGAAGACGCCAGCATCACGGTGGTGGATCTGTGCGAGGCAGAAGGGCGCATCATTGACAACATTCTGCTGCCGGGGCCGATCTCCGGTATCGCGGCCTCGCCGAAGCATCCTTATCTGGTCGCTAGCGCGGCCGACGCGCCGTTACTGTATGTGGTCGATCGCCAAAGCCATCGTATTCGCCAGCGCATTAAACTCACGGCCCATCAACAGCCCTGCCAGGTGGTACGTTTTAGCGCCAACGGTGAGCGATTGGTAGCAATTGGCGATCAGGAGCCGCTCATCACACTGTTTGATGATTTACTCAATCCGTTGGGGGATGTTCCGGTCGGCAACAAACCGATGGATGGCTGTTTTAGTGCTGATAATCGAACACTGCTGATTGCCAATGAAGGCGATGGAACATTGAGCGTGATTGATTTGCTGCAAATGAAAGTGGTAGCGACCCCGAACGCCGGAAAAGGCTGTGAGGTGCTGAGTTACTTCCAGTTGAACTGACGGCGGGGCATCTCCTTGTGGCAACGTTCGTCAGGCACCTGATCGCGACGTTTGATTGGACGTAACAGGGTTAAATAAACGGGCGATGGTAAATCGCGCTGCTCCAGTGGCGACTGCTGGCATGTTTTTCCGCCTGCCAGCCGCGTTTACGCAATTCCCGGGCGATCATTTTGTTCATGATGCCGTGCCCCACCAGTAACACCGTTCCCTGTTTTGATAACGTGACCAACTTATCTGCCGCCTGACGCGCCCGTGCTCGGGCATGAGTCAACGATTCCACATGCCCGGCGTAACCGCATAACCATAACAGTCGCAAAAGAGCGAGCCAAACGGTCAGCGGCAGGTGCAGGCGTTCGAACGGCAGCAGCGGAATGGCCACTTCACTGAAAACCTCATCCACCTCATGCGGTTGCAGGCCGAGACGCGTGAGCGATGAACGCGCGCGGGGTAGCGGGCTGGAGGCGATCACGCGGGCCATTCGAGCGATGGCCATACTGCGTGGCGGCGGCGAGTCGCAAATGTCGGCCAGGTCATAGCCTTCACACCAGTCGGCCAGCGCTCGCGCAGTAAAGCGCCCGCTGACCGGATGGTCAGGTTTACCGTGTCGCATGAGGATGATGGTCATAGGCGCCCTGTGTGATTTTTACCCAGTGTAATGCAGGTGATAGCTGAACCGCACTGGCGAAAGGGTTTTAAGATTAATTCGCAATTGTCATTAAAGCTTAACTGATTTGTGCGAAAAAAAGCGCGATGAAGGATCAGCCACAACTCAGCTAATGATAAGCAACGCTCGTTAATTGCCTTGAGGTTAATGCGCTGCTGTTGGTTTGAATGAGCTGTAATGTTATGAATTAACGCCATTTTTGCTTTCTAATCCCGAGCTATAGTGAAGATAAATTAATTATTTTCACTTTTATCACTTGATTTATCTACGCGCGTAGATAGACTGTGTCCACAGTGATAACTCACGGTGCCAGAGACAAAGTTGGCCTTGAGATGACGTGGTTACATTTGCCTTACTAATGCGATCGATGAAAAAACATCGACGAGAACAGGCGAATGAGTGAATTCCAACACCAGGGAGTTCTTTTGACTTTCATCCAGGTTTGCCTACTGAACGTCTTCACCGGGGAGTTCCGCTTGTTGCAAGGGAACCGTCCCACGGAAGGGCGTTTGCTGTTTTCACCTATTTCAGGGAAAAGGTCATGACGGTACATCAGTCCGTTTCGCAACAAACTTCACTGAGCACCTCTTCAGCTGCTGACATGCGGCTGGAAACCTCTTCTGGCCGCAAAGATTTCTGGCGCGCCACCTTCTCTTGCTGGCTCGGCACGGCAATGGAGTATGCGGATTTCGCACTCTATGGCCTGGCAGCAGGCATCATCTTTGGCGATGTGTTTTTCCCCAATGCCACACCCGCTATGGCGCTGCTCTCCAGCTTTGCCACCTGGTCCGTCGGGTTTATTGCACGTCCAATTGGTGCGCTGCTGTTTGGCTGGATCGGTGACCGCAAAGGTCGCAAGACCGTGATGATCGCCACCATCATCCTGATGGGCGCATCGACAACCTTGATTGGTCTCATCCCTTCTTACGCCACGATCGGCGTCTGGGCACCCGCTTGTCTGGTGCTGTTGCGCTTTACCCAAGGGTTGGGCGCCGGTGCGGAACTGTCTGGTGGCACCGTGATGCTGGGCGAATATGCCCCGGTTGCGCGTCGCGGTCTGGTCTCTTCCGTGATTGCCCTCGGCTCGAATAGTGGCACGCTGATCGCTTCGCTGGTGTGGCTTGCCGTGATTCAGATGGATAAACAAACCTTGCTGGATTGGGGATGGCGTATTCCGTTCCTCAGTAGCGTGCTGATTGCCGTGGTCGCGTTATGGCTGCGTCGCCATCTGCGTGAAACCCCGGTGTTTGAGCGCCAGCAGGCGCAACTGCAGGCAGAGCGTAGCGCCACATTGCAGCATGCCGCCGCCGAGGTTGATACCCGCAGTTTCTGGCAGCGCAGCCGTGCGTTCTGGACGATGGTCGGCTTACGTATCGGCGAAAACGGTCCTTCCTATCTGGCGCAGGGCTTTATCGTCGGTTATGTTGCGAAAGTGCTAATGCTCGATAAGTCGGTGCCAACGACGGCGGTGTTTATTGCCTCGCTGCTGGGTTTCCTGATTATTCCGTTTGCCGGTTGGATGTCTGACCGCTTTGGCCGCCGTATCACCTATCGTGGTTTCTGTCTGCTGCTGATGATTTACGCCTGGCCGGCATTCAGCCTGATGGACAGCCGTGACCCGGCGATTGTGATCCCGGTGATGGTCGTGGGCATGGCGCTGGCTTCCCTCGGTATTTTTGGGGTGCAGGCCGCGTGGGGTGTGGAAATGTTTGGTGTCAAACACCGTTACACCAAGATGGCGGTGGCAAAAGAGCTGGGGTCTATCCTTTCTGGAGGGACAGCACCTTTGGTGGCTGCGGCGCTGTTATCGTTCACCGGACACTGGTGGGCGATTGCCGTGTACTTCTCGGCGATGGCGACCATCGGTTTTCTGACCACGTTTGTGGCACCGGAAACGCGTGGGCGCGATCTGAATCTACCGGAAGATGCGATCTGACGCGCAACACGCTGTAAGTGAAACAGTGCCATTGGCCGGTTATTCCGGCCAATGGCACTCATGCAGAGGCAAGAGCATTGGCGAAATCCCCAGGCGGAAATGTAACACGTAGCGATGTGGCGAAAGCCGCCGGCACCTCAGTGGCGGTGGTGAGCTACGTGATCAACAACGGACCGCGCCCGGTGGCGGAAGCCACGCGGCTGCGCGTGCTGGAAGCAATTAAACAGACGGGCTATCGACCGAATGCGGTGGCGCGAGCATTGGCATCCGGCAGCACCAAAACCTTTGGCCTGGTAGTGCCGAATATCAGCAACCCCTTCGTGGCTTCGATGGCGCATATGCTGCTGCAGGAGTCGCTGGATCACGGTCACGTGATGCTGCTGGGGGATGCCGGAGATGATCGCAAGCGTGAGCTGGAACTGATTCAGGGCTTGCTGAATCGTCAGGTGGATGGCCTGTTTTATACCAGTGTCGACCGCCACCCATACATTGATGTGATTCAGGCCAGTGGTACACCGCTGGTGATGCTGGATCGCGTTGCCCCCCGTCCTGGCGTGAGCATGTTGCGGGTCAATGAGCGCGAGGCCTCGCGTCAGGTGACTGAACATCTGCTCAGCCACGGTTATCAACAGGTTGGCATGATCAGCGGTCCGCTGGAGATGTTGAATGCCCAGGATCGTATTCAGGGCTGGCGCGATGCCATGGCAGAAAAAGGCCTGCAGGCAGATGAAGCCCTGATTTTCCCTGCCAGCTACTCGCGACAAGGCGGTTATGACGCCACAAAACGTATGATTGCCAGCGGACAGGTGCCGCGCGCGCTGTTTACCAGCAATGAGGGCCAGGCGATTGGCTGTATCCGTGCGCTCTCTGAACACGGTTTGCGCGTGCCGCAGGATGTCGCCCTGGTGTGCTTTAACGGCACCGATCAATCTGCATTCCATGTCCCGACATTGACGACGGTACGTCAACCGCTGCGGGAAATGGCACGCAGCGCTATCGCCATGCTGAAAAATGGGGATGGCGAAGCCCAGCTGGCAGAGTTCCCTCACCATCTTGAAATCGGTGAGTCCTGCGGCTGCCTGCTTACTCAACAAAAATAAACCTATAACATTATGAAAAGACTGATTATTGATTGTGATCCGGGAAATGGAATTGCAGGGGCGAACACCGATGACGGCCTGGCGCTGGCACTGGCGTTGGCATCACCTTCGCTGTCGGTTGAACTGATTACCACCGTCACTGGCAATACGCCGAGTGCGGTAGGGGCGCAGGTTGCCAAAGATTTACTCCAGCGATTAGGGCTGAATATTCCCGTAGTGCAGGGCGCGTTGCAGGCACTCCGCGAAGACCCCGCCCCCTGGCGCGCACGCCTCGATGGCGTCAAGGATGCGAACCTCGCTGAACTGTGGCGGGGCGTGCGTAAGCCGCAGTTGCTCGCGGCAGATGGCAATGATGCCGCAGGCGTGATGGGCCAGCTGATTTGCGATAATCCTGGCGAATTCACCCTGGTGGCAATCGGTCCGCTGACCAACGTGGCGCAGGCGCTGCAGCGCTATCCGCAAATGGCCGAATCGGTGGCGGAGATTGTGATCATGGGTGGGGTGTTCGCTTTAGATGATTACATCAAAGACACCAACTTTGGTCTGGATCCCGAAGCGGCGCATCAGGTGCTGCACAGCGGTGCAGCCATCACGCTGGTGCCGATGGACGCCACGACACAAACATTGATGACCCATCAGGATCTTAATCGTCTGACGACCAACGATCATCCGTTACCGCAATTTGTCCGTGAAACGTTGCGCCCGTGGATTGATTACTCGATTCGCACCCGCCATCTGCCAGGCTGCTGGATCCACGATGCGCTGGTGATTGCCTGGCTATTGAATCAGCGCGTGGCGGATGGGGTGGATTACTTTGTCGATATTGAGTTACGCGCTGGCGCAACGCGCGGCAAGAGCTGGCGGTATCGGTCGCCACTGCGCCTGGACATTGGCGTGCCGGAGCAGACCGGGGCATTGGTGCACGTGATGCAGAACGTCAACAATCCGTTGCTGCTGGAGATGATTGAAAAGGCGTTTAATCAACTGCAGCGCTGAATGCCCATAGATGGGTGCGGCACACTGAGCCGCCCCCGTCTTCCTGCCATACCGCCAGGAATTTGCCCTTTCAGATGGCACTGCTGTACGGCGGTGCAATGTTTCACTCCATGACATGCTTACTTACACCGCGAATCACTCCCTGACAATTCCCCGCCGCAGCGCTCCTTTCTGACATGCTATATACAAATAGTTAACACAATAATAACCAGCGAAATCATTCGCCGGATAACGTTCCAATAAATTCTGGTCAATGAACCGGAAGCTAATCAGACAGGATACCCCTATGTTCAACTGGACTGCGACCCAGCGAAACGTGGCGTTTGCCAGTTTCACCAGCTGGACGCTGGATGCGTTCGACTTCTTTATCCTGGTGTTTGTACTCAGCGATCTTGCCCAGTATTTCAACACCAGCGTCTCCGATGTTTCTGTTGCCATTATGCTCACGCTGGCGGTTCGACCAATTGGCGCGCTGATTTTTGGCCGTCTGGCGGAGAAGTATGGCCGCCGCCCGATTCTGATGCTCAATATCGTGATGTTCTCACTGTTTGAGCTGCTCTCTGCATGGTCACCGAACTTCACCGCCTTCCTCGCCTTCCGCGTGATTTACGGCGTGGCGATGGGCGGCATCTGGGGCGTGGCATCGTCACTGGCAATGGAAACCATTCCGGATCGCTCGCGTGGGCTGATGTCCGGCATCTTCCAGGCGGGCTACCCTTGTGGCTACTTGCTGGCCTCGATCATTTTTGGGCTGTTTTTCGAGTCGGTAGGCTGGCGCGGCATGTTCCTGATTGGCGCATTGCCGATTCTGCTGCTGCCGTTTATCTATTTTAAAGTGCCGGAATCCCCGGTCTGGCTGGCTGCACGCGAGCGTAAAGAGAGCACGGCGCTGCTGCCGATTATTCGTCAGCACTGGAAAATCTGCATCTACATGGTGCTGCTGATGGCGTGCTTTAACTTCTTTAGCCATGGCACCCAGGATCTCTATCCGACTTTCCTGAAAGTGCAGCATCAGTTTGATCCGCACACCGTGAGCATCATCGCCATCAGCTACAACATTGCGGCGATGCTGGGCGGGATTACCTTTGGTGCGTTGTCAGAACGCATTGGCCGTAAGAAAGCGATTATCCTTGCCTCCTTCCTTGCGTTGCCGGTGTTGCCGCTGTGGGCGTTCTCCAGCGGATCCTGGATGATTGGCATCGGCGCGTTCCTGATGCAGTTTATGGTGCAGGGCGCATGGGGCGTGGTGCCGACCTATCTTACCGAACTGGTGCCTGCGAATGCACGTGCGGTACTGCCGGGCTTTGTTTATCAGTTGGGTAATCTGATTGCCTCGGTCAATGCGACCTTGCAGTCACGCATTGCCGAGGCTCACGGCGGCAACTACGGCCTAGGGATGGCAATCGTTGCCGGTACGGTGGCGGTGCTGATTTGCGTGTTTGTCGCCTTCGGGCGAGAGACGCGGGGTATCGAAATATCCGGTGCCGTGGCGCGCGAACAGCGTTAAAGCGCCTCGCAGACGTCGACCCATTTCGCCGCAGTCAGCTCAGCCATGCGCTGCGGCGAAATGCGCACTGCACTGTGAATCGAACCTGCCGCGGGCAGCACTTCATCAAAACCGCGCAGGGTCACATCACAATAAACGGTCAGCGGATTTTCCAGTCCAAAGGGGCAGACGCCGCCCACCGGATGTCCGGTCCAGTTCACCACCTCATCCACACTCAACATGCGGGCCTTAGCGCCGAGTGCGGCTTTCAGCTTGCGGTTGTCGAGGCGGGCATCACCGCGCGTGACGATCAGCACAATGGCATCCTTCACCTTCAACGACAGGGTTTTGGCGATTTGCCCCGGCATCACGCCATGGACGCGTGCGGCCAGTTCTACCGTGGCGGTGCTTTCCGGCATCTCGATGATGTCGATATCCGGTGCATGTTCGGCAAAGAAGTGCCGTACCGACTCCAGGCTCATTTTTTTCTCCGGTAAAAACAGAGCCTAAAAGCTGCCATAAGGGGGGAAAAGTGTAAACGGGATAAAAAGAGAATCTGTAACAGAATGCGCGCAGGTTAAACCACTTTTAACGTGCAGTTACCACAGCGTTCCACGTCCGGAATGCGATAGCGCTGGCAGCAACTGCGACGTTCCATCTCGCCATGACGCGGGATCATGGTGCGATAAAGCGGATTGTCGCTGCCATCCAGCAGCGTCTGGGTGAAGAACAATGCCTGTTCCAGCTGAGTGATGACGGGCGCGGATAACTGGCCTTTCAGTTCACCGAGGAACCAGTAAAACGAATAACCCATGTTGTTCCAGATGAGTTTGGCGTTGATATCACCGTGCTGCGTCATGCCGTTGACAGCCGGGATCAGGCATTGCTGAATCAGGCGGTCAATACGCTGCTGTGCACTCAGGTAACGCGCCTCTTCATCTTCCTGCACATCAATCCAGAAAGCACAGGGATGGCCGTTTTCATGAAACTCCACATGAATCAGATGGGGGGCGCACTTCAATGCCCGCGGCTCCTGCAGCAACATCAGCATCAGCGGGGCCAACAGCAAGCCAAAATACCATTGTGCCCAAAGTGACTGCAGCGGTTTGGCTTCCTGTTGCACATCAGGGTGATTGCGATAGAGATAATCGCTATAGCGCTGTGTCAGGCGACGATAGTGCAGCGGAGTGGACCACTCGGCCAGCGTCAAGGTCCCTGCGGGAGCGGCCTGGCCGAGTTTGACGTTATCCAGCATGTAGCTTCGTTGATCACGCATCAGATCTTCCAGTGCGCTCGCTAAGCTGCGGTCGCTCTGCATAAAGATCAGAGGATGGTCGCTAAAGCGATGATCCTGACGCGTGATGATGGTCATGCCGGTCCTGAGTGATAACGGGAATCGTGAGGCAAATGATAATCGTTACTGTCAATGCGAACAAGATGTCATCAAGCGAAGAAGGGGGATGGCACCACTTATCAGGATCCGATGCCGCTCCGTGATAAATGGCTTCGCTCATCTACCGGTTACATCAGGTCATTACTGACTTGCGTCAGCCTCGGCAAATCTTCCCAGGCGAGTATGGTGTTACGCCCCTGATTTTTCGCGACGTATAATGCGCGGTCAGCATTTGCCACCGCCTGGTCAAACTCATCGCCAAAAATAGGCGCGATCCCGGCACTGATGGTGACATGAGTGGAGACCTTTTCATTAAAGCGATGCGGGATTTCGAGGTCCACTACGTACTGACGAATGCGCTCCGCCAGCTTCATCGCAATCGAGGCGTTAACGTTGGTCATCAGCACCAGAAACTCTTCACCGCCATACCGTGTTACCACATCGCGTGAACGCACGGCATCACGAATGGCAACCGATACCCGCGCCAGCGCCTGATCGCCCATCGCATGACCGTAGTTGTCGTTGTAGGCTTTGAAGTGGTCAATATCCAGCAGCAGTACGTAATGACTGCCCGCGTGGTTTTCCAGGATGGTGTCGAGGCGATTTTTCAGGCCACGGCGGTTATACAAACCAGTGAGCGGATCCAGCATACTCAAATCGCTAAAACTCTCTTTTTCCTCATACAGCTGGCTTACCAGTCGTCGGGTAAAAGTATCAAAACGGCGGCGCATTAAATGATGCAGCGAGAAACCAATCAACGGCAGCGTGATCGTAAAAATGATCATCATTAAATGCTGACCATCATCTAATAACAATACGGTTAATACGGGGGGCGTAATGTGTAAACAAAATGCGATCAAATAATCACTGAGCGCAATGGCACTGACGAAAAATACGCTTAACAAGCTGATTATTAAAAAGCTGCCATCAAAATAAAAAACCTGATGATACCTGTGGTTAATGTGCCATGCCCAGAGCGCACCTAATATCATGGCAACAGGATTTAATAGCGGTAATTTCCGTTTTGGCATCATCAGACAAACGGTCAGTAACGTCAGGCTGAAAGCCGCGACAATGCCTACTGGCAGCGAGCTTACCGGGCTATCTGTGCCTAAAAAAGGTAACAGGCAAAAAAGCGAAACGGCGACATTTAAAAACAAAAAGAGCATCAGCGAAAGCCGATATTTGCTGTGTTTCAACTCATCATAAGATTGTAATTTCATTATTATTACTCTTCACAGCCCTGAAATATCAAAGCGCTACCCGTGGGAAATACTCCCGCAAATCGGATAGTGAGCACGTTATTGACGTGTTATCGAAATAGTTATCGGCGGCAATTTAGCATTTTCCAGTAAATCTGTCATCCAACGCATCCCTCGATAAAAAATTCGCTGCAAGATGAGAAATATTGTCATATGATAATACGAATATTTATCATTTGAGGGTTGCGCGATGATCATGGCGATGATGGCTGCCTGCGGCTTATGGGGCGTGAGCTGGATGATGGGTAAGCGGCTAGACAGCGGTTGGGGAGTCTTGTTGCCCTGTGCGGCTTTACCGATTTTTGCGCTGTGGGAGCCGAGTTTCAGCCAGTGGCGCGTGGTGATGATTGTTGCGCTGTTGATGACAGTAGTGATGTTGTTCCATCATCGTCTGCGTCATTATTTGCTGCTGCCTTCTTGTCTGGCATTGGCGGGCGGGGCGGCGGCGGTCACCGTGAATTTCCATATCATCTGATCCTGCTTTCAGGATGACAGAAACGACAACATCACGCTCAGTGCGTGATATTTTCTTTTGATTCAAATGGGAATTTTACTACCAGAAGGGGCAGGCAATTCAGACAACGTGGTGCGAAGGGAGGGACTTGAACCCTCACGTCCGTAAGAACACTAACACCTGAAGCTAGCGCGTCTACCAATTCCGCCACCATCGCATTGTGTTGTCTTTACTTGTCTTGTTTATACCATCGCATTGGTGCGAAGGGAGGGACTTGAACCCTCACGTCCGTAAGAACACTAACACCTGAAGCTAGCGCGTCTACCAATTCCGCCACCATCGCTCAGTGCTATGATATAAACTTTGTGATTATTGGTGCGAGGGGAGGGACTTGAACCCTCACGTCCGTAAGGACACTAACACCTGAAGCTAGCGCGTCTACCAATTCCGCCACCGTCGCGTACCCTGCAACACTCTAAAGTATTGCTAACCACGGAGGCGCATTCTAGAGATTTTACTCTTTGCGTCAATACATATTTCACGACGATGAAACGATTGCTGCAAAAAACAACATTTTCACCGTCATGAAGATCAAAATGCGTTATTTACGCGTTTTAGCACCGCGACCGTACACTGCACGGTACACCTTAAAACGCCCGGTCTGCGCCAGCACTTCGTGGTTGCCGAAGGTCTCATCCAGAATCTGCGGATAAGGCAGGAAGGCGTTGGCGACAATACGCAATTCACCGCCGCTGTTCAGATGCTTAAGCGCGCCACGAATCAGCGTGTTGGCCGCATCAAGGCTGGTTTGCAGGCCATCATGGAACGGTGGGTTGGAGATGATCATATCGAAGCGGCCGGTGACATCCGAGAAGACGTTACTGGCGAATACTTCACCTTCCAGTTCGTTGGCGGCCAGCGTCAGTTTACTGGCTTCAATCGCTGCGGCGTGTACATCACACAGCCACAAACGGATGCGTGGAGAGATTTGCGCCATCACGGTGGCCAGCACGCCGCTGCCACAGCCGATATCCAGCACTTTGCCACGGAAGTGCGGCTCCAGCGTGGAGAGCAGCAGATCGCTGCCGATATCCAGTCCATCGCGGCTGAAGACGCCCGGCAGCGTGTGGATGGTAAGGTGCTCGATCATGTAAGTATTGCCGTAGCTGCTGGCATCAAAGGTTGGCTTTGTATCCAGACGACCATGATAGAGACCGCAACGACGCGCGCTGTCGACTTTTTCCAGTTTCGCCCACTCTTCCAGCATGCCTTCTGCACTGCGCACGCCGCTGCGGTTTTCACCGACCACAAAGATATCGCAGCCGACCGGCATCAGCGACAGCAGGTTTTGCAGCTGGAACTGCGCTTCTGGCTTGTTCTTCGTCCAGAAATAAACCAGCGTATCGCAGCCTTCAACATCAGCGGCAGTGGCCACCATGCTGTAAACCGCACGTTCACCGAGGCGACGGCTCAGGTTCTGCCAGTGATGGTACTGCTGGGTGTGCACGCGCGTTGATGCGGTTTCCAGCTGGGCGGGCAGGTCATCCTGCAGGTCGCCAGCAAACAAAACATGGCGGGCGGTAAATTCATCACTGTGGCGCAGAATGACTTCGCTGGCCGGGGTAAAAGCAGACATGGAACGCTCCTGTTAAATCAGAGCGGGGATTATAGTGCTTTGTTGGCGCATGTTCGATGGGTTTGCTAGCATAGCGTCGCATTCTGGCAGCATAACGGGTAATAGCATGAGCACAAGGCGCGACTGGCTTCTACAGCAAATGGGGATTACGCAGTATCAATTGCGGCGTCCGCGCGTGCTGCAGGGCGAAATTGCCGTGACGCTGGCCCCGGACACCCGCCTGGTGTTGGTGGCTGAGCATGCCCCCGCGCTGCAGGAACCCTTAATTCGCGATGTCCTGCATGCCCTGAATATTCAGCCTTCGCAGGTGATGACGCTGACGCCGGAACAGTTGCCGATGCTGCCTGAGCAGGTGGATTGTGCCGGTTGGTTGCTGGGCGTCGAGAGCGAATACACCTTTAACGGCATCACCTTTTCCACCGCCGTTTTCAACGAATTAATCAGCAGTGGTGCGGCAAAACGCGCCCTGTGGCAACAGATGTGTAACCATGACAGCCATCTCTTTAGTCACCCCTGAAGACCAGCCGCAGCTGCTGGCCATTGAACGTCGCAGCCACGCTTTTCCGTGGAGCGAGCAGACGTTTGCCAGTAATCAGGGCGAACGTTTTGTGAATTATCGTCTGGAAGCCGAGGGTAAACTGGCAGGGTTCGCCATTACGCAAGTGGTGCTGGATGAAGCCTCGCTGTTCAACATTGCGGTCGATCCCGATTTTCAGCGCCGTGGCTATGCGCGCCAGCTGCTGAAACATTTGATTGCTGAGCTGGAAAAGCGCGATGTCATGACGCTGTGGCTTGAGGTGCGAGCCTCGAATCACCCGGCGATTGCACTGTATGAGCAACTGGATTTCCATCAGGTCAGCGTACGCCCCAACTACTATCCCACCGCCAACGGCCGTGAAGATGCCATTATCATGGCGCTCACTCTCTAAAAAGGGACACTATGTTAAACGACTGGGACTGCATCCTGTTTGATGCGGATGACACACTTTTTCATTTTGACGCTTACGCCGGTTTACAGCGCATGTTTGCCAGCTATGAAGTGCACTTCAGCGATCAGGATTACGCCGATTACCAGGCGGTCAACAAACCGCTGTGGGTCGATTATCAAAACGGCACCATTTCGGCGTTGCAGTTGCAAACACGTCGTTTCACCTTGTGGGGTGAGAAACTCAGCGTCGCGCCCGAAGTGCTGAACAGCGATTTTCTCAGTGCCATGGCAGATATTTGCCTGCCTCTCGACGGTGCTGCTGAGTTGCTCAATGCGCTGAAGGGAAAGGTGAAGATCGCCATCATTACCAACGGCTTCACCGCTTTGCAGCAGGCACGTCTGGAACGTACCGGATTCCGCGAGTTCTTTGATGAGCTGGTGATTTCTGAGCAAGTCGGCGTACCGAAGCCGGATGTGGCGATTTTCGACCACACGCTGGCGTTGCTTGGCAACCCGGATCGCAGCCGGGTGTTGATGGTCGGTGATACACCTGAGTCTGACATTCTGGGCGGCATGAATGCGGGAGTGAAAACTTGCTGGATCGATCACGGCACGCGTCCGTTGCCGGAACATATCAAACCGACCTGGCAGGTGAAGACGCTGGCTGAGCTGCAGGCGTTGCTGGCAGAATGCTAAAAGTATCTATTCACCGTTAACGTTGTGATGATTCGAAGAAGCCCGCTGTGCGGGCTTTTTTTATGATAAAATCTATGCATAAATCTATTCACGAATCTATTCATCAGACGCTGATAGGGTGAACGACAATGGCCGATCTGCAAAGTTTGCTGCTAGCGGGACCGCTCAGTGCAGCCGATTTACTGCAACGCTCTGGCATTAGTCAGGCGACGTTGTCGCGGCAATTACGACAACAGCCCCAAATCTTGAAATGGGGCAAAGCCCGCGCGACGCGTTATGCCTTGCTCCGTCCGATTCGCGGCGAAAGCCGCTTCCCACTGTATCGCATTTCTGCACAAGGCCAGGCGCAGCCCGCGGGTGCTTTGTTACCCACCTGGCCGCAGGGCAGTTGCCTGCATCAGGATGAGCAGGGCCGAGGCCACTTTTTCGAAGGGTTGCCGTGGTTTTTACAGGATATGCGCCCGCAGGGCTTTATTGGTCGTCAGTGGGGTAGAGAGAATGCCCACCCATTAGGATTGAATGATGACATTCGCCTGTGGAGTGATGATCAGTGCATAATGGCGTTGGCAAGCGGTGGTGTCGATATGCCGGGCGCGTTCATCATCGGTGAACGCACCTATCAGCGTTGGTTAGAGCAGGAAGCACCGCACGCCATCAGCGAAAAAGAGAAAACGTTAACGTATCCGCAGCGAGCACATCATGCGCTGAGTGGGGATGAGCCCGGGTCATCAGCGGGGGGGGAGCAACCTAAATTCCTCTGTTATGCCGCGACAGACAATGGCGATCGTCACTGTCTGGTGAAATTCAGTGTGGCGAGCCACAGTGATAATGCGCAGCGCTGGCGCGATTTGCTACGTGCGGAACATCTGGCATTAAAGCATTTGCATGCTACAGACGTGGCCGCGGCGCAGAGCCAGTTGATTGAAGGTGCAGAGCAGTTATTTCTCGAAGTGCAGCGTTTTGATCGCATCGGTGAGCGTGGTCGACGTGAGATGAGTTCACTTGAGGCCGTCAGCGCAGAGTTTGTTGGTCATCAACAACACTGGCCTGCCGCGCTGCGTGAACTGCACCATCAGCAGCGCATTGATGATGTCACCCTACAGCGTGGCACCTTGCAATGGGCATTTGGTCGCCTGATTGGTAACATTGATATGCACGCAGGGAATTTGTCTTTCTTCACCGACCAGGAAAAATTCAGTCTGACGCCAGCCTACGACATGCTGCCTATGGCACTGGCACCGAACGCGCAGGGGCATATGCGTGATGAACTGTCATTAACGCTGGATTTTTCATTACCAGGTGAGGTGTGGCGTGCTGCCAGCACTATGGCGAAAACCTACTGGCAGGCGATTGCGGATGACGAAACGTTCAGCGCCAACTTCCAGCGTATCGCCACGCAAGCATGGCAGCAGTTGGATACGCTGGATGAGACCATCCGCAAAATGGCTTAAAGGCTTTTTTCATTCTCTGAGTTGGTGGCCGCTTCTTCTTCCTCTCGTTCCTTATCCTCTTTTACCGCGCGGCTGGCGGTGAGCAGGAACGGTGATTGCTGCCAGCGGGTACGGCGGTCGCGCAGCAGGGTGCGTGTCAGGATGATGCCAATCGCCAGCGCCAGCAGCATCATCAACCGCAAAATGTTGGTGGTGTTGTCCACCTGGCGTGATTCGGTGACCAGCACGTGGGTATCCAGCGTCACGCGCAGGAATCCCTGTGGCCCCTCTTTGCCTTCCAGCGGCTGCACGATTTGATGGTTGAAGTAGCTGCCGGCACGTTTACCATCCAGCGCCAGACGATCGCGCACGTTAATGCTTTCGCCGCTGTGCGCCACCAGGCTGCCGTCGTCGGCATACACCGAGGCATCCAGAATGCGGCTATTATCGGTCATCTGATTAAGGATGGCTTCGATTTGCGTACGGTTGTCGTCGCTGTTGTCCATCAGCGGTTTGAGGCTAAATGCCACCTGACGCGTCAGCGTATGCGCGAGTTCTTCCACCTGCTCAGAGCGTGCCATTTGGTGGCCGAGACTGAACCAGGATGCCCCTTGCATCAGCACCACTAACAGGGCCAGCGAGATAAGAACAATCACCGTGCGATGCAGGCGAAATTTCAGTGCGGTTTTAACCATCAGAAACCCGTGTGACGTAACAGCAGAAAGGCTGGCAATTATGTTGCCAGAACCCGCGCAGACAAGGTAGCCTCTTGCGTGGTTTTGTTGTCCCTACAGGAGCTGTAATGCCAAATCGTCTTACCTGGTGCGATCTGCCCGCCGATGTTTCACTCTGGCCGGGTCTACCCCTCTCTCTCAGCGGTGATGAAGTGATGCCGCTGGATTACCGTGCCGGTCGGACTGGCTGGTTGCTGTATGGGCGCGGACTCGATAAACAAAAACTGACCGATTATCAGCATCTGCTGGGTGCGGCGATGGTGATCGTCAGTGCCTGGAATGTCGATGAGTATCAGGTGGTTCGTCTGGCCGGTTCGCTGACGCCCCGTGCGACCAAACTGGCGCACGATGTGGGATTTGATGTGGCGCCGCTTGGCAAGATCCCGCATCTGAAAACCCCAGGATTGCTGGTGATGGATATGGATTCCACCGCGATTCAGATCGAATGCATCGATGAGATCGCCAAACTGGCGGGCTGCGGCGAGCAGGTGTCAGAAGTCACCGAACGCGCGATGCGCGGTGAGCTGGACTTCAAAGCCAGCCTGCGTGAGCGCGTGGCAAAACTGGCGGGCGCTGATGCCAACATCCTTAAGCAGGTACGCGATACGCTGCCACTGATGCCAGGCCTGACCACGCTGGTGCATAAACTGCAGGCGCTGGGCTGGCAGGTGGCGATTGCCTCCGGCGGCTTCACTTACTACGCCGACCATTTGCGTCAGACATTGCATCTGGCTGCGGCCGTCGCCAATGAGCTGGAAATGCGCGATGGTAAGCTGACGGGCGAAGTGCTGGGGCAGATTGTGGATGCCCAATTTAAAGCAGATACCTTAAAGAATCTCGCTGAACGTCATGAAATCGCGCCAGAACAAACGGTTGCGATTGGCGATGGCGCCAACGATCTGCCGATGATCAAGGCGGCGGAATTGGGTATCGCTTACCATGCTAAACCAAAAGTGAATGAGCAGGCGTCGATCATTATCCGTCATGCCGATCTGATGGGGGTGTTCTGCATCCTGACCGGCAGCCTGATTCACGAAGAGCGTTAACTGAGGATTTGATTTGGCCAAAGCGGCAAAACGCGCCTTCGTTTGTAACGAGTGTGGCGCAGATTATCCACGCTGGCAGGGGCAATGCAGCGCCTGCAACGCGTGGAACACCATCACCGAGGTGCGTATTGCCGCCTCGCCTGCGGCAGCGCGTAATGAGCGCCTGAGTGGCTATGCCGGCAGCGCGGGACCCGGCCGGGTGCAGAAGCTGTCCGAGATCAGCCTCGAAGCCGTGCCGCGTTTCTCCACCAGCTTCAAAGAGTTTGATCGCGTGTTGGGGGGCGGCGTAGTGCCAGGCAGTGCGATTTTGATCGGAGGTAATCCGGGAGCCGGTAAATCGACGCTGCTGTTGCAGGTGATGTGCAAGCTGTCCGAAGGGATGAAAACCCTGTACGTCACTGGCGAAGAGTCACTGCAACAGGTCGCGATGCGCGCCCATCGTCTGGGATTGCCCACTGAAAACCTGAATATGTTGTCGGAAACCAGCATCGAGCAGATCTGTCTGATCGCCGAGCAGGAGCAGCCGAAACTGATGGTTATCGACTCCATACAGGTGATGCACATGGCGGATATCCAGTCTTCGCCCGGGAGCGTAGCGCAGGTGCGTGAAACTGCCGCTTACCTGACGCGCTTCGCTAAAACACGCGGCGTCGCGATTGTGATGGTCGGCCACGTGACCAAAGATGGCTCGCTGGCCGGGCCAAAAGTGCTGGAGCACTGCATCGACTGTTCAGTGATGCTGGATGGCGATGCCGATTCCCGTTTCCGCACGCTGCGCAGTCATAAAAACCGCTTCGGTGCGGTGAACGAATTGGGTGTGTTTGCCATGACCGAGCAGGGCATGCGTGAAATCAGCAATCCGTCAGCCATTTTCCTGTCACGTGGAGATGAAGTCACCTCTGGCAGTTCGGTTATGGTGGTGTGGGAAGGTTCGCGTCCGCTGCTGGTGGAGATTCAGGCGCTGGTGGATCACTCGATGATGGGCAACCCGCGTCGCGTCGCTGTTGGCCTGGAGCAAAACCGTCTGGCGATTTTGCTGGCAGTGCTGCATCGACACGGTGGTTTGCAGATGGCGGATCAGGATGTGTTCGTCAACGTGGTCGGCGGTGTGAAAGTCACCGAAACCAGTGCTGACCTTGCGCTGCTGCTGGCAATGGTATCAAGCTTACGCGATCGTCCGCTGCCGCAGGATCTGGTGATCTTCGGCGAAGTGGGGCTGGCGGGCGAGATACGTCCGGTGCCAAGTGGTCAGGAGCGCATATCCGAAGCGGCCAAGCACGGTTTCAAACGTGCGATTGTGCCGGCGGGCAATGCACCGAAGAAAGCGATTGAAGGCATGAAGGTGTATAGCGCGAAGAAGCTGGCGGATGCGCTGGCGATATTAGACGAGCTGTAATTTCGCCGGGCGGCATACCTGCCGCCCCTGCCTTTCACCGTCACTGTAGCGTGCGCATTCATGCGCATCTTGATAAACGTACCGCACAGACTTTTCCCTCTCACGTAAAATGGAGAGGGCCGGGGTGAGGGCCAGCGCATGCCCCATCCCATTCTTTCCCATGCAGGAGGCACCAAATGTCATCGTTCGACTACCTGAAAACCGCCATACGCCAGCAGGGCCATACGCTGCAGCAGGTTGCAGATGCCAGCGGGATGACCAAAGGCTACTTGAGCCAGTTGCTGAATGCCAAAATCAAAAGCCCCAGCGCGCAAAAGCTGGAAGCACTGCATCGATTTCTTGGGCTGGAATTCCCCCGTCGTGACAAAACCGTTGGCGTGGTGTTCGGTAAGTTCTACCCGCTGCACACCGGCCACATCTATCTGATCCAGCGCGCCTGCAGCCAGGTGGATGAGCTGCACATCATCATGGGCCATGACGATCCGCGCGATCGCGAGCTGTTTGAAAACAGCGCCATGTCGCAGCAGCCGACCGTCAGCGATCGCCTGCGCTGGTTGTTACAGACCTTCAAGTACCAGAAAAACATCCGCATCCACTCGTTTGATGAAGAGGGGATCGAACCTTATCCACACGGCTGGGATGTGTGGAGCGAAGGGGTAAAGAAATTCCTCTCAGAGCAGGGGATTGAACCGGATTGCATTTACACCAGTGAAGAGCCGGATGCGGCGATGTATCAACAGCATCTCGGCATCTCGACGGTGGTGATCGATCCCAACCGATCCTTTATGAACATCAGCGGCGGGCAGATTCGCCAGGATCCCTTCCGCTACTGGGAATATATTCCCACCGAAGTGAAGCCGTTCTTTGTGCGCACCGTGGCGATCCTTGGCGGGGAATCCAGCGGCAAATCCACGCTGGTGAACAAGCTGGCGAACATCTTTAACACCACCAGTGCGTGGGAATACGGTCGCGATTATGTCTTCTCGCACCTCGGTGGCGATGAGATGGCGCTGCAGTATTCTGACTACGATAAGATCGCGCTGGGTCAGGCGCAGTACATTGATTTCGCAGTGAAATACGCCAGCAAAGTGGCGTTTATCGATACCGATTTTGTCACCACGCAGGCGTTTTGCCTCAAGTATGAAGGGCGCGAGCATCCTTTCGTGCAGGCGCTGATCGATGAGTACCGTTTCGATCTGGTGATCTTGCTGGAGAACAATGTGCCGTGGGTGGCTGACGGTTTGCGCAGCCTGGGCAGCTCAATGGATCGTCGCGAGTTTCAGTCGATGCTGGTGACCATGTTGCGTGAAAACAATATCGACTTCGTCCATGTCAAAGAGGATGACTACGACACGCGCTTCCTGCGCTGCGTTGAACTGGTGAAGCAGATGCTGGGGGCCTAACCCTCCAGCAATAAAAAAGGCGCCAATCGGCGCCTTTTTCACATCATGACAATTACTTCGCCATACGCTTGTACTTGATACGCTTCGGCTCCAGCGCGTCAGCGCCGAGGGTGCGTTTCTTGTACTCTTCGTACTCGGTAAAGTTACCTTCGAAGAACTCCACCTTACCTTCATCCTGATAATCGATGATGTGGGTGGCGATACGGTCGAGGAACCAACGGTCATGCGAGATCACCATGGCACAGCCTGGGAACTCCAGCAGGGCGTTTTCCAGCGCGCGCAGGGTTTCGATGTCCAGGTCGTTGGTCGGTTCATCGAGCAGCAACAGGTTGCCGCCAACCTGCAGCAGTTTCGCGAGGTGCAGACGACCACGCTCACCACCGGACAGTTCGCCAACGCGTTTGCCCTGATCGGTGCCTTTGAAGTTGAAGCGGCCGACATAGGCACGGCTTGGCATCTCAACGTTGCCGACGCGCATAATGTCCTGACCACCTGACACTTCTTCAAACACGGTTTTCGAATTGTCCATCGCGTCACGGAACTGGTCCACAGACGCCAGCTTGACGGTTTCGCCCAGCTCGATGGTGCCAGAATCGGGCTGTTCCTGACCGGACATCATGCGGAACAGGGTCGATTTACCGGCACCGTTCGGGCCGATGATGCCGACAATCGCGCCTTTCGGCACCGAGAAGGTCAGATCGTCGATCAGTACGCGGTCGCCATACGATTTGCTCAGGTTGGTCACTTCCAGCACTTTGTCGCCGAGGCGCGCACCTGGTGGAATGAACAATTCGTTGGTTTCGTTACGTTTCTGGTATTCGGTGTTGTTCAGCTCTTCGAAACGCGCCAGACGGGCTTTGCCCTTAGACTGACGGCCTTTCGCGCCCTGACGTACCCACTCCAGCTCTTTTTCAATCGACTTACGACGCGCCGCTTCAGAAGAAGCTTCCTGCGCCAGGCGCTGATCTTTCTGCTCCAGCCAGGAAGAGTAGTTACCTTCCCACGGAATACCTTCACCGCGGTCCAGCTCCAGAATCCAGCCTGCAACGTTATCGAGGAAGTAACGGTCGTGCGTGATCGCCACCACGGTGCCTTCAAAGTCGTGCAGGAAACGTTCCAGCCAGGCCACGGATTCTGCATCCAGGTGGTTGGTCGGTTCGTCGAGCAGCAGCATGTCTGGCTTTTCCAGCAGCAGGCGGCACAGCGCGACGCGGCGGCGCTCACCACCGGACAGGTTGCCAATTTTGGCATCCCAGTCTGGCAGACGCATCGCATCAGCAGCACGGTTCAGCTGGGTGTCGAGGTTATGGCCATCGTGCGCCTGAATCACTTCTTCCAGACGACCTTGTTCGGCAGCCAGTTTATCGAAATCGGCATCAGGATCGGCGTACAGTGCGTACACTTCGTCGAGACGCTTCAGCGCACCAACCACTTCAGAAACCGCCTCTTCCACAGATTCACGCACGGTGTGCTCTGGATTGAGTTTGGGTTCCTGCGGCAGATAGCCGACTTTAATGCCCGGTTGTGGGCGTGCTTCCCCTTCGATATCGGTATCAATACCGGCCATGATGCGCAGCAGGGTGGATTTACCCGCGCCGTTCAGGCCGAGTACACCGATTTTGGCGCCTGGGAAGAAGCTAAGAGAGATGTTCTTCAGAATGTGACGCTTCGGCGGAACCACTTTGCCGACGCGATGCATGCTATAGACGAATTGAGCCACGTTGTAATGAGCCTCTGGTCTGTGAATGGTGGAACCTCAGATGCTGAAGTTTAGCCGTTTTCACCTGGCAATCACAGCCGCATGGCGTTGAATCTTCTGGAGTGGGGTTGAACAGGGGATAACTGATTGATTCTCACTCAACAGTCGCTATGCTGCTTTTTTGCCTGGAAAACGGAGGGGGTTCGATGAAAGTGCTGATTGCTGCAGATGAACATGCCTGGGGCGGATTAATTCCGGCCATTCGTCAGACGTTACCGGATATGGAGTTTATTGCCTCGGCGGGCCATGCGGCGGAGAGTCTGGCCGGTTTTGATGCGCTAATTCCTGGTATGTGCCGGGTGGATGCCCGACTGATCGCCACGGCCGATCGCCTGAAGCTGGTGCAGCAGGCGGGTGTCGGGCTGGAAGGTGTCGATCTTGAAGCGGCCAAAAAGGCCGGCATTATGGTGGCGAATGTTCCCTCCGACCATTCCGGTAATGCCGATTCGGTGGCGGAATTGGGGATCTGGATGATGATTGGCCTGGCACGTCGCCAGCATGAGATCGCCGATTGCCTGGCGCAGCAGAGACTGGGTCAACCCATTGGCTTAGGCCTGATGGGCAAAACCGTGGGGCTGGTGGGGCTGGGCGGCATTGGTAAAGCTTTGGCGAAGCGACTTGCTCCGTTTGGTATGCGCATGATCGGGGTAAAACGTGAAGCGGATGAAGCTTTTGCGCGTCAACATCAACTCGACTGGGTCGGCAATATGGCGCAGCTGCCGGAACTGTTGCAGCAAGCCGATTTTGTCGTGCTCAGTCTGCCTGACAATGCGGCGACGCATAACATCATTAATGCCGATGCGCTGGCGCAGATGAAACCAGACAGCTTCCTGATCAACCTGGGACGCGGTGGACTGATCGAGAAACAGGCCTTTCTGGCAGCGCTGGAGACAAAAAAATTGGCTGGCGCCGGGCTGGATGTGTTCTGGCAGGAACCACCCGATCCACAAGATCCGGTGTTCCGCTATAACGTGATCGCGACGCCACACATTGGCGGCGTCACCGATGTCTCAATGAAGGGAATTATCAAAGGGATCTGCGATAACTTGCGCCGTCTGCGCGACGGCGACGCGGTGATCGATCGCAAGGCATAATTTTAAGGCAGGCGCAGCGGGATGTTCTGTTGCGCCAGCCAGCTCTTCAACGCCGGTTCCGGGGCGCTGTCACTCACCAGTAAATCAAAATGGCGTAGCTCGCCAATGCGCGCGGGCAGCACTTTGCCAAATTTGCTGCTGTCCGCCACTAACACGCGCGTGCGCGAACGCAGCATGGCGTGATGTTTCATCGCTAGCTCATTGATGTTATAGCAGGTTGCGCCCTGTTCCGGATCGATCCCTGCGGCTGAGATAAAGGCCAGCGTCGGGCAGAGATCGTCGAGGATCGAGTGCGCGCCAATCGGCGTAAACAGCGCGTTATCGGCATGAAACTCGCCACCACTCAATATCACATTACAGGCGGGTTTCTCTTTCAGCGCGAGGAAGGTGTTCATGGCGCAGCAAATCGCGGTGAACGCCAGCGTGTCTGGAATTGCATCCACGATATAAGGCAGGGTGGTGCCACAGTCGAAAAACACCGTGTCATTTTCGCTGATCAAACTGGCTGCGGCCTGCGCCAGGCGCTGTTTGCGTGCGGCGTTTTGCCCGTGCTGGTCGGAGACGAAATAGTGCCCGGCATGGCTTTTCGGATCGCTGACAATGTAGCCCCCGAGCAGGACCACCGTCGAAGCTGGCTCAGTCAGATCGCGACGAATAGTCATCTCTGAGACGCCCAACAGTTGCGCCGCATCTTTCAGGTGCAGCTTATCGGTGCGCTTCAGTGCTTGCGCCAGCTTATGAATACGTTCTTCGCGCCGGGTTTCCATGAGCATCTCTGTGTTATGGCTATCCTGAGGGGGAAAAGTTTACCCGTCGGCGCGAGAGAAGCGCCACCGACAAACCAAGGTAAATCTCTCATATTTTAATGATTTGCGACTTATCTAGCCGGCAGTTTTTCAATCTTACCTGTAATGAAATCGCCCCGCAAACTTCCCACACCGCGCTGAAAGCGTCAACGGCGCTGATGTTGTTTTGTTAAAATAATAACATCAGCGCGGGCCTTTCTGTCCAAAAAATCGTTTTCATACGCTGCTCAGGATGTGAATTTTGTCACACAGATCACTTTGTATACCTGCTAGTGTGATTTAAATAACATTTAAATGCTAAAAATTCACCGGGGAGTAAACAATGGATATCGCGGTTATTGGGTCAAATATGGTGGACCTCATTACCTACACCAATCAGATGCCGAAAGCGGGCGAAACGCTGGAAGCACCTGATTTCGCCATCGGCTGTGGTGGCAAAGGCGCAAATCAGGCGGTGGCTGCGGCGAAAATGGGCGGCAGCGTGATGATGGTGAGCAAAGTGGGTGACGATCTGTTTGCGCCGAACACCGTGGCGAACCTGAAACAACAGGGCGTCGATACCCAATTTGTCACCACCGCGCCGGGCACTTCCAGCGGCGTGGCGCCGATCTTTGTTGATGATCAATCGCAGAACCGCATTCTGATCATCAAAGGCGCCAACCAGCAGCTCAAACCGGCCGATATTGATGAGGCGGCCGAGGGGCTGAAAGCGTGCCAACTGATTATCCTGCAACTCGAAATCCCGCTGGAAACCGTCTATTACGCGATTGATTTTGCCCGTCAGCACGACATCAAAGTGATCCTCAATCCGGCGCCGGCGGTGGCGAATCTCGATATCGATTACGCCTGCAAGTGCGACTTTTTTATGCCTAACGAAACCGAACTGGAGATCCTCACCGGCATGCCGGTCGGAACCGATGATGAAGTGATCCGTGCAGGCCAGACGCTGCTCAAGCGCGGCCTCAAAAACCTGATTATCACCTTGGGTGCGCGCGGTTCACTGTGGATGGCGGGCGACACGCTGCATCAGGTCGCGCCAACGTCAGTGAAGGCGGTGGACACCAGCGGTGCCGGTGATGCCTTTATCGGCTGCTTTGCGCACACGCTGGTGAAGACCGGCGATATTCCCACGGCGATGGCGCAAGCCTCGGCCTATGCCGCCTGCAGCGTCACTGGACGCGGCACGCAACGTTCCTACCCGGACGCGGAAACCTTCCAGCGTTTTCTCAACCTAAACTGAGGTCGAGTCATGCAACAGAACATTGTTCAGCAATCTGACGGCTATCTGAATAAGACGCCACTGTTTCAGTTCATTTTGCTCTCGTGCCTGTTCCCATTGTGGGGTTGTGCCGCGAGCTTAAACGATATCCTGATTACGCAATTCAAAAGCGTATTTGCGCTGAGCGATTTTGCCAGTGCGCTGGTGCAGAGTGCCTTTTACGGTGGCTACTTCCTGATCGCGATTCCCGCCTCGCTGGTGATCCGCAAAGCCACTTACAAGCTGGCGATATTGATGGGATTGGTGCTGTATATCGTCGGTTGCGTGCTGTTCTATCCGGCGTCACATATGGCGACTTACACCATGTTCCTCGCGGCGATCTTCGCCATCGCCATTGGCCTCAGCTTCCTCGAAACGGCCGCCAACACCTATAGCTCGATGATTGGTCACCGCGATCACGCCACGCTCCGTCTTAACATCAGCCAGACGTTCTATCCGATTGGTGCGCTGATGGGCATCGTGCTGGGTAAATATCTGGTGTTTCAGGATGGGGAAAGCCTGCATGCGCAGATGGCGGGCATGAACGCCGGGCAGGCCCACGCTTTCCGTCTTAGCATGCTGGAGCACACGCTGGAACCCTACAAATATCTGGTGATGGTGTTAGTGGTGGTGATGTTGCTGTTTCTGTTCACCCGCTATCCACGTTGCAAGCCGGAATCCAGTGAGAAGTCATTGCCCTCGCTGGGTGAAACCTTCCGCTATCTGGCGGGTAATCGTCACTTCAAACGTGGCATCGTAGCGCAATTCCTCTATGTCGGGATGCAGGTGGCGGTGTGGTCCTTCACCATCCGTCTGGCATTGACGCTGGGGGCAACGAACGAACGTCACGCGTCTAACTTTATGATTTACAGCTTTATCTGCTTCTTTATCGGCAAGTTTGTCGCCAACTTCCTGATGACGCGCTTCCGTGCGGAAAAAGTGCTGATTGCCTACTCGATTCTGGGCGTGATCACCCTCGCGTGGGTGATGTTTGTGCCAAACTTTACCGCCGTGTACGCAGCAGTGTTTGTCAGCGTGCTGTTTGGGCCCTGCTGGGCCACTATCTATGCAGGCACGTTAGCCACAGTGGATAACAAGTACACCGAAGTGGCAGGCGCGTTTATTGTGATGTCGATTGTGGGTGCGGCGTTTATCCCGGCTATACAGGGATTCGCCTCTGATCATCTCGGATCGATGCAACTGGCGTTTGGCGTGTCGCTGTTGTGCTTTGCGTGGGTGGGTTTCTATTTCTGGGGCGAACTGCGCCATAAAAATCAGGCGATGCAGGCAGGTCGTCTGGTTGAGGAGATGCCATGAAAACCCGTTTGCCGCTGCGTCGTGAGCAGTTCCATGAAACCCCAAGTACGCTGTTGCACAATGACTATTTCCACGTCGAGTTGTTTCGCTATCCGGCGGGTGTCGAAGCGGTGCGTATCAGCAACCAGCGCGGCAAGGTAATTGTGCTGCCGTTTTACGGTCAAATGGTGTGGGATGCGACCTTCGATGGCCATTCCCTCACCATGGGGCACAGCTTTAAGCAGCCGCTGCCAGGCAGTTCGATTATCGATACTTACGGCTGTTTTGCCTTCCACTCTGGATTGCTGGCGAACGGCTGTCCTGCGCCCGATGACGAACATCCGCTGCACGGTGAAATGGCCTGCGCACGTATGGACAGCGCGTGGATCGTGCTGGAGCAAGATCGCGTTTCTCTGGAAGGGGAAACCGAATATGTGAAAGGTTTTGGTCATCACTATCTGGCTTCTCCAGCGGTGCGGTTGCACGCTAACGCGCCGCGCTTGCAGATTGAGATGAACGTCACCAATCTGGCGGGCGCGCCGATGCCGCTGCAGTACATGTGCCATCTGAACAGCGCCTGGCTGGCCAATGGCCGCTTTAAGCAGTCGATCCCGCAGGATGCGTTCAAGTTACGCACCTCGATCCCGGCACATGTGAAACCAACGCCCCAGTGGACCGCGTACACTGATCGGCTGGCGCGCGATCCCCAGGCATTGCAGCAGCTAGATCAACCGGAGATGTGCGATCCGGAAATCGTGTTTTTTGCCGATAATCTGCCGCAATACGGCAACGAGGTGCAGTTCGAACTGCATGCCCCGGAAGGTTATGCCTTGATGACGCGCTTCGATAGCCGACAGTTCCCCCACGCCACACGCTGGCTGCTGCACAATCACGATCAGCAGGTCGCGGCTTACGTGCTGCCCTCAACTTGTCGGCCTGAAGGATTTAAGGCGGCACAGCGTGCTGGAACCTTGATTGAGTTGGCATCGGGCGAGCAACGCCATTTCAGTGTGGAGACCGGCATTCTCTAATCGCAGGCGGCCCTTGTGCCGCCTCAATTTTTACCGCTTCGCTATTCACGAAACTGTCACGCAATATCCTTGCCAATCCTATAAAGCCAACTGCCCTGTATGACGATAACCCCTGCGACATTCGTCACATTGGTTCTCCTCTCTCTTTACCAGGGTTCAGATTTATGAAGCTCAATCAGTTTAAAATTGGCCAGCGGCTGGGTTTTCTCGCCACGCTGCTGTTGCTCGCCACATTGTTGATGGGACTGCACGGACTGCAAGTCAATATGCAGGCGCTGGAAAACAATCAGGACGTGATGGCACGTGAAGTCCTGATTGCCGACAGCATCGACACCGCGCGCAGTGCGCAGGTGCAGTTCAAGATACAGGTGCAGGAGTGGAAAAATACCCTGTTGCGCGGCACCCAAGGGCAGGAGACCTTCGATAAGTACAAAAAGGCGTTTTTGAAAGAGAGCCAGCAAACGCAGGCGCTGCTGAGTAAGCTGAGCCAGATTCAGACGTCGCTGGGGTTACCTGACGCTCCCGTGGAACAGGCGCGCGCGGTGCATGCCGGGCTGGAGAGCAAATATCTGGCGGCGCTGGAAAACTACAGTATCAGCGATATTAACAGTGCGGCACGCGTTGACCATCTGGTCACCGGTATCGACCGCGCACCGACACAGCAAATCGACGATCTGGTGGCTGCCACGCTGAAACGCGCGCAGCAGATGCATCAGGAGATAGAGGCCAACAACCTCGCCCATTACCAGAAAACGCGCATGCTGCTGCTGATCGCGATGGGCTGTATCTTGCTGGTTGGTGTGTGCATTACGGCCTGGCTGGTGCAGAGCATCACGCGTCCGCTGAAGCAGGCAATTAACGTCGCGAAGACCGTGGCGGCAGGTGATCTGCGAGCCCGGATTGCGGTCTCAGGACGTGATGAAACCGCACAGCTGATGGCGGCGCTGCGTGATATGAACCATAACCTGACGCGTATTGTGACCGGCGTGCGTTCGGGGACTGAGGCAATAGCCGATACCACCGATCAGGTCGCACACGGCAGCCGCGAGTTGTCGGCGCGCAACGAAGCGCAGGCCAGTGCGTTGGAAGAGACCGCCGCTTCAATGGAGCAGCTGACTTCCGTGGTGAAAAACAATGCCGAGAACGCACGCCATGCCAGCGATATCGCGCGTGATACCCGCCAGCGCGCCGGCGAGGGCGGCGAGGTGGTGGAAAAAGTGGTGGTGGCAATGGGCGAGATCCACCAGTTCTCGCGTGAGATCAACGAGATCGTGACGGTGATAGATGGCATCGCGTTCCAGACCAATATTCTGGCACTCAATGCCGCAGTCGAAGCGGCACGCGCTGGAAATGATGGGCGTGGCTTTGCGGTGGTAGCGTCGGAAGTGCGTGCGCTGGCACAGCGCTCCGCTTCCGCAGCGCGTGATATTCGTGGGCTGACCGATCGTTCAGTGAGTTTGATTGCGCAGGGCAACACGCTGGTGAAAGGCGCGGGATCGTCGATGCAGGAGATTGTCGAGAGCGTGAAGCAGCTGTGCGAGCTGATGGAGAACATCTCATCCGCTAGCGCGGAGCAGAGCGTGGGTATTGAGCAGGTGAACCTGGCGGTGACGCATATGGATGCCGCCACCCAGCAGAATGCCACGCTGTCGCAGCAGTCCGCTCAGTCGGCACGCGCGCTGAATCAGCAGGTTGGTTCGCTGGTGGAGAATATCAGCGTATTCCAGTTGGAGTCGAAGCCGGCTCAGTAACGTCGCGCAACAAACTACGCCGTTACACCGATAGGTATTGAGTCGTAGGGCGCCATCAATGGCGCCCTTTCGTGCACTCTACAGTTAAAAGTTAAATCGCCACTAATCCGCGCACGCCTTCTGCTTCCATATTGGATCCCGCGCCGCGTTGTACGATCTCTCCACGCGACATCACCAGATACTGATCGGCCAGCTCGGCGGCGAAATCGTAAAACTGCTCCACCAGTAAGATCGCCATATCGCCGCGCTGGGCTAACTGGCGGATCACCGCGCCGATCTCCTTGATCACCGAGGGCTGGATCCCTTCGGTCGGCTCATCAAGGATCAACAGCTGTGGCTTGCAAGCCAGTGCACGACCGATCGCCAACTGCTGCTGTTGCCCACCGGACAGATCGCCGCCGCGTCGGGCCTTCATTTCGCGCAGCACCGGGAACAGCTGGTAAATCTCCTCGGGCACGGATTTGGACTGCGATCCCGAGAAGCGTGCCAGCCCCATCAGCAGATTCTCCTCCACCGTCAGGCGCGGGAAAATTTCGCGGCCCTGCGGCACATAAGCAATACCCGCTTGCACACGCTGATGCGGCTTACGGCTGTTGATCACCTTATCCTGCCAGCGAATCTCACCGGATTTCGCCGGAATCAGCCCCATCAGACATTTCAGCAGTGTGGTTTTACCCACGCCGTTGCGCCCCAGCAGGCAGGTAATTTCGCCCGGTTTGGTTTCAAAAGAGAGGCCGCGCAAAATATGGCTGCCGCCGTAATATTGATTCAGTTCAGAAACCTGCAACATGTTAGCGCCCCAGATATACGTCGATGACGCGATCGTTCGCCTGCACTTCGCGTAACGATCCCTCAGCCAGCACCTGGCCCTGATGCAGCACCGTGACGTGATCGGCGATGGTTTCGACAAAGCCCATGTCGTGCTCGACCACCATCAGCGAGTGCTTGCCTGCCAGACTGCGGAACAGCTCGGCGGTGTACTCGGTTTCCGCGTCGGTCATACCCGCCGCGGGTTCGTCGAGCAGTAGCAGATGCGGGTCCTGCACTAACAACATGCCGATTTCGAGAAACTGCTTCTGACCGTGCGACAACAAGCCCGCTTTGCGCTGGCGCTCACCGCTCAGCCGCAGCAGTTTTAGCACCTCATCGATGCGATCCTGCTGTTCGCCGTTGAGTCGTGCACGCAAACTAGCCCACACCGACTTATCGTTTTTAAGCGCGATTTCCAGATTTTCGAATACGGTGAGCGCTTCAAAAACCGTGGGTTTCTGGAACTTGCGGCCAATGCCGGCCCGGGCGATCTCCACCGACGACATGCGGGTGAGATCGGTGTCCTGGTCATAGATCACCTGCCCGTTATCGGGACGCGTTTTGCCGGTGATCACGTCCATCAGCGTGGTTTTGCCCGCGCCGTTGGGGCCGATCACACAGCGCAGTTCACCGACGCCGATCTTCAGCGACAGATCGGTGAGCGCGCGGAAGCCATCAAATGAGACGTTGATCTTCTCCAGTTGCAGCACCGGATCGCTCTGATCGCGATGGCGATCGGCGGGATGGGGTTGGGTAAACAGTTGTTCAGTCATCACGCCTCCGGCGCAGCAGGCCAATCACACCACGCGGCAGGAACAGCGTGACGAGGATAAACATCAGGCCGAGGAAGAACAGCCAATATTCCGGGAAGGCGACGGTGAACCAGCTTTTGGCCCCGTTCACAATCGCGGCCCCTAACAGCGGGCCAATTAAGGTGCCGCGCCCGCCGAGTGCCACCCAGATAGCCGCCTCAATCGAGTTGGTCGGCGACATTTCACTGGGATTGATAATGCCGACCTGCGGCACATACAGCGCGCCCGCAAGACCACACAACACCGCCGACAGCGTCCAGACAAACAGCTTGAAGCCTTTAGGGTCGTAACCGACGAACATCAGGCGGTTTTCGGCATCGCGTACCGCCGTCAACACCCGCCCAAACTTACTGCGCGCCAGTGCGAAGCCAATGCCAAGGCTGATTAACAACAGCAGCACGGTGGCGACGAACAATCCAATGCGCGTGCCGGTGGCGGTAACGTTAAAGCCGAGCAGGGTGGTGAAGCCGGTAAAACCGTTGTTACCGCCAAAGCCAGTTTCATTACGGAAGAACAGCAGCATGCCGGCATAGGTCAGCGCCTGCGTCATGATCGAGACGTAAACGCCTTTGATTTTTGAGCGGAAGGCGAAGTAACCGAACACTAGCGCCAGCAAACCCGGCACCAGCATGATCAGACACAGCGCCCAGGCAAAATGTTGCGTGCCGGCCCAGAACCACGGCAGCTCACTCCACGACAGAAACGACATAAAGGCCGGTAAGCCCTCGCCCGATGCCTGGCGCATCAGGTACATGCCCATCGCATAGCCGCCTAATGCGAAGAACAGACCGTGTCCAAGAGACAGCAATCCGGCATAGCCCCATACCAGATCCAGCGCTACCGCGACGATGGCGTAGCAGAGGATTTTGCCGATCAAGGTCAGCGTGTAAGTGGAGATCGCCAGCGGATGCGTGGCGGGTAATAGGGCGCAGAACGGCAGCACCAGCAGCAGCAAGGAGATCACGATGCAGAGGCTGATACTGAGGCGCGGCGCTTTGCGCGTCAGCGTTAACGTCAGGGGTTGGCTCATCAGTCTATTACCCTCCCTTTGAAGGCAAACAGGCCCTGTGGACGTTTCTGAATGAACAGTACGATCAGCACGAGGATGAGGATTTTACCCAGCACCGCACCAATCTGCGGTTCCAGCACTTTGTTAAGGATGCCAAGGCCGAAGGCCGCTACCACGGTGCCCGCCAGCTGCCCCACGCCGCCCAGCACCACCACCAGGAAAGAGTCTATGATGTAACCCTGGCCGAGTTCCGGGCCGACGTTGCCGAGCTGCGACAGCGCCACGCCGCCCAGTCCGGCAATGCCAGAGCCCAGACCAAACGCCAGCATATCGATGCGCCCGGTTGGCACGCCGCAGCAATCGGCCATCGCGCGATTTTGCGTCACGGCGCGCACGCTCAGGCCCAGACGCGTTTTATTGAGCAGCAGCCAGGTCAGGCCGAGTACCGCAAACACAAACAGGATCACCGCAATACGGTTGTACGGCAGCACCAGGTTAGGCAACACTTGCCAGCCGCCAGACAGCCAGCCTGGGTTAGCCACTTCCAGGTTTTGTGCGCCAAACAGCACACGCACCAGTTGGATCAGCATCAGACTGATGCCCCAGGTGGCGAGCAGGGTTTCCAGCGGGCGGCCGTATAAATGACGAATGATGGTGCGCTCCAGCAGCATGCCAATGCTCGCAGTGATTAGGAATGCCACAGGCAGCGCCAGCAGCGGATACCACGCCAGCCACTGCGGTGCGAACTGCTGGAACAAGTTTTGTACAAACCAGGTGGCGTACGCACCGAGCATCAGCATCTCACCGTGCGCCATGTTGATCACGCCCAGCAGGCCGTAAGTGATCGCCAGACCCAGCGCGGCCAGCAGCAGGATCGAGCCGAGTGACAGGCCGGTAAACGCCTGACCAAAGAGATCGCCCCACATCAGGCGATGTTTGATTTGTTGCAGGCTCTCCGTGGCCGCGGCGCGCACCTGCGCATCGGGTTCGTTGCTGGCCTGCGTTAAGCGATTGAGGCTGGCCTGCATATTCGGGTCGCTGGACTCACCGAGCAGCGTGACGGCTTTGAGGCGCACGCGGGCATCCGGGCTGGCAAGTTGCAGATTGTCGGCGGCCATGACGAGCACGGCGTGAACCTGAGTGTCTTTTTCCACGGCGAGACGCTGTTCGATCAGCGGCAACTGATCGGCGGCACCGTCGTTTTGCAACTGTTGGGCGGCACGCAGGCGAATCGCGGGATCCTCGCTCACCAGCTGGTGGGCGGCGAGGGCGCTGGCGATTAACACGCGTAGCCGGTTGTTCATAAACAGCTTTTTGGTCTCACCCGTCGGCTGTTGTGCGCGATCCAGCGGGATGAGTTTGTCATCCTGCTTGCTGAACGGCTGTTTATTTTGGTCGATGACCATGCTTTCGTTACGCAGCGCCTGCAGCAGCGGCAAGCGGCTGGCCTGCGGGGTGGCCGCCCATTGTTGCAGCAGGTTGGCCTGTTCAGTGCGGCTGGCGGCGGCGAAATCCGCGCCATCGCCCGCCTGGGCGAGCCACGGCAGGAGCAGCAGCAGACAGCAAAGATAACGGCGGATTGTCATGATGATGATCCTGTATGTCGTTGGGCTTGGGGGCGGTTGATGACCTCACCCTAACCCTCTCCCGTAAGCGAGAGAGGGGACCGATCCAGCAAAGAACGCTGTTAATCACATTCGGCATCCTCTCCCATACTTTGCCAGAGAAGATCCGCAGGCGGCTGATGCCTTTACCCTGGCTCCATTACAGAGCCGGATCGGGCATCAGCGCGCATTTTGCGTATTACTTCGTCGATTTCACCGGATAATCCGGCTTCTTATCATTACCGGCGATGTACGGGCTCCAGGGCTGAGCGCGGATTGGCTTATCGGTCTGCCACACCACGTTGAACTGACCGTTCTCTTCCACTTCGCCGATCATCACGGGCTTGTGCAGATGGTGGTTGGTTTTATCCATGGTCAGCGTGAAGCCGTCCGGCGCTTTAAAGGTCTGTCCGGCCATCGCCGCACGCACTTTGTCCACATCGGTGGTACCCGCTTTTTCTACCGCCTGCGCCCACATATGGATGCCGACATAAGTCGCTTCCATCGGGTCATTGGTGACCACGGTGCCTGCGTTCGGCAGGTTGTGCGCTTTGGCATAAGCACGGTAATCCGCCACGAATTTCGCGTTAGTTGGGTTATCCACCGATTCGAAGTAGTTCCACGCGGCTAACTGACCGACCAGCGGTTTGGTATCAATCCCGCGCAGTTCTTCCTCGCCGACCGAGAAGGCGATCACCGGAATATCCGTGGCTTTGATGCCCTGGTTAGCCAGCTCTTTGTAGAACGGCACGTTGGAGTCACCGTTGATGGTGGAGATCACGGCCGTTTTGCCACCGGCAGAGAACTTCTTGATGTTAGACACGATGGTTTGATAGTCGCTGTAGCCAAACGGCGTATAGACCTCTTCGATGTCTTTATCCTGGATGCCTTTGGTGTGCAGGAAGGCGCGCAGAATCTTGTTAGTGGTACGCGGGTAGACGTAATCGGTACCCAGCAGGAAGAAGCGTTTGGCGCTGCCGCCGTCTTCGCTCATCAGGTATTCCACCGCCGGAATCGCCTGCTGGTTGGGTGCCGCACCGGTGTAGAACACGTTTGGCGACATCTCTTCGCCTTCGTACTGCACCGGATAGAACAGCAGGCCGTTCAGCTCTTCAAACACCGGCAGCACTGACTTACGTGAGACCGAGGTCCAGCAGCCGAACACCGCCGCAACTTTGTCTTGCGTCAACAGCTGGCGCGCTTTCTCCGCGAACAGCGGCCAGTTAGACGCCGGATCGACCACCACCGGTTCCAGCTTTTTGCCCAGCACGCCGCCTTTGGCGTTGATTTCATCAATGGTCATCAGGGCCACGTCTTTCAGCGGCGTCTCGGAGATTGCCATGGTGCCGGAAAGCGACGACATGATGCCGACTTTGATGGTATCAGCGGCCTGGGCACCAAAGGTAAAGCCCAAACTGGCCACGGTGGCGGAGAGCGCAAAAGCTTTTAGCAAAGAACGTCTTTTCATCGTTAACCCTCTAAATGTGTTAGTGTTTTTATTCAATGGGTTGAAGCCGGGCCTGCTGTAACATATGCAATGTGATCTTTCTGACCTCTGCCTTACTGACGGCGATGTGGTCGGTTAAAATGCGTTGTGCCTCCTCGGTTTGTTGCTGGAAAATCGCCCGTAAAATCTGAGCGTGTTCGCGGTATGTCGCATCTACCCGGTCGTCACGGGTAAAGTCGAGACGACGGATGATGCGGATCTTTTCGGTCAGTTCGGCGTGGATGCGTGCCATCTCCTGATTGCCCGCGGCGGCTACCAGCGCCATATGAAAGGCTTCGTCGTGCGCCGATACCGCTTTGCCATCCTCCATGCGTGGCGCATCGATCCAGAAACCTGTCAGTTCGTTCAGGATTTCCGCACAGGCCAGCGGCGGCAGCGCGCACAGGCGGCGCACTGCTTCGCGCTCCAGCACGGTGCGGAAGTCGTACAGCTCTTCGAAGTATTCGAAGTCGAACGGCTTCACCTGCCAGCCGCTGCGGAACCACACTTCGACATAGCCCTCGCGCTCCAGCCAAAACAGCGCCTGACGCACCGGCGTGCGGCTCACGTCGAGCCGATCGGCGATTTCGTTTTCGCTAAAGCGGTCACCGGGCATTAAACGAAACTCAAAAATGTCCTGTTTCAATGCCTGATAAACCTTCTCCGCCAGCGCTTCCGGGCGGCCTTTGCTGCGTGGGCTTTGATGCATACGAGCTCCTTATTCCAGCCACAGCAGAGTGTCGCCCGGACTCACCGGACGTCCTGCCTGACAGGCAATGCGTTTCACCGTGCCGGCCTGCGGCGCGACAATCGCCAGTTCCATTTTCATGGCTTCGACGATGATCAGCGTCTGACCGGCTTCCACCGCGTCACCTGGCTGCACCAGCACTTTCCAGATGTTGCCGTTCATATCGGCACAGACCGCTAGCGCATCTTCGTCGGCTTCCGGGGCGATCAGCGTCTCTTCACTGGTCAGCGGCGCGTTCTGCTCTTCCTGTGCCCACAGCGTCACTTCCTGTTCGAAGGCAGCTGACTGGCGCTGACGGAATTCAGCAATCGAGCCGGCGTGTTCAGCGAGGAATTGCTGGTGGGCAGCGAAATCAAACAGCGTCTCTTCGATACGTACCGTGGCGCGGCCTTCGCGGAAGTCATCGCGCAGTTGCGTGAGTTCATCTTCGGTCACCGGATAGAGGCGCACCTGATCGAAGAAGTGCAGCAGCCATGGCTCATCCGCTGCGAACTGGTCGTTCTTGAGGAATTTGTTCCAGATTGGCAGCGTTCGGCCCACCAGCTGATAGCCACCGGGTGAATCCATGCCGTAGATGCACATGTACATGCCGCCAATACCGACCGTGCCTTCGGCGGTAAAGGTACGTGCCGGGCTGTATTTGGAACTGAGCAGGCGATGGCGTGGGTCGATCGGTACCGCGCATGGTGCGCCGAGGTAGACATCGCCCAGGCCGAGAATCAGATAGCTGGCATCGAAAATCGTGTCGCGCACCGCTTCGCGACTCTCCAGCCCATTAATGCGCTGAATAAAATCAACGTTGTTCGGCAGCCATGGTGCGGTAGCGCGCACGGTTTCCTGATAACGCTCAACCGCACCGAGCGTGGCGCTGTCTTCAAATGCCATTGGCATCCAGACGATGCGCGAAGGCACTTTCAGCTGGCTGACATCACCGAGTCCGGCTTCCAGTTCCAGCAGCAGATTCATCAGCTGTTTCTGGCTGAGGATCAGGCTGTCATAGCGCACCTGCAGGGAGCGAACGCCGGGTGATAGCTCTTCGACGCCGGGCACTGCACGTTCACGCAGCGCATTCATCAGCAGGTGCACACGCAGACGCAGCGCCAGATCCAGCACGTTATCGCCGTACTCAATCAGCACGTATTTATCTCCGGCCTGGCGATACACGGCAGCAGGCGTGGTGTCTGTGGCGGGCAGTGCGGCCAGCAAGGTCGCAGAGCCGATGTTACTGGCCGCCAGTGAGGGAACCTCAAAGGCTGGCGCATGAGTGCTGCGCAGAGTTTCCACGCTGTGCGCCTGGGCTTTCTCCAGCGCCACCGCTTCATCAGCGCTGATCGGGTGGAAGCGAATGCGGTCGCCCGGTTTTACCTGACCGACTTTCCACAGCTCCGCTTTGGCAATCGTCACCGGACAGACGAAGCCGCCGAGGCTCGGGCCGTCATGGGTCAGGATCACCGGGAAGTCACCGGTAAAGTTCACCGCGCCAATTGCGTATTCGCAGTCGTGTACGTTGGAAGGGTGCAGCCCGGCTTCGCCGCCGTTGGCACGCGTCCAGGTCGGTTTGGGTCCCACTAAGCGCACGCCGAGACGGTTGGAGTTGTAGTGCACCTGCCAGTCGCTGGCAAAGAACTCGTCGATGGCAGCCTGGGTGAAGAAATCCGGCGCGCCGTGCGGGCCGTACAGCACGCCGATGCGCCATGCGTTGCCATAGTGCGGCACCAGCGCGTGATCGAGCGCTTGCGGTTCACTGATCGGCGCGGGCGTGGTGCAGGCGGCCAGCAGCGGCTGGGAGATCGGCAGCATATCGGCGATGCGCAGGGTGCGTCCGGCATGACCGCCAAACTGGCCGAGTGAGAAGGTAGAACGGCTGCCCAGATATTCCGGCACATCGAAGCCGTTGCGCACCGCTAAATAGGTGCGGCAACCGCTTTGCGCACGGCCTAACGTCAGCGTCTGGCCTGCTTTTACACTGATTGGTTGCCAGTAATCGAGGCTTGCGCCATCCAGTTCTGCCGGGCAATCTGCGCCGGTCAGGGCAATGACTGCGTCGCTGTGGAAACGCAGCGTTGGGCCTTGCAAAGTAAATTCCAGCCCGGCGGCGCTGTCGTGGTTGCCGACAATGCGGTTTGCGAGGCGGAAAGCGAAGTCATCCATCGGGCCTGAAGGTGGCACGCCAATATCCCAATAGCCGAGGCGGCCAGGGAAATCCTGAATGCTGCTGAAGGTGCCGGGTTGCAGCACTTCAATCACGCTGGCGGACGGCGTAAAGCTGTCGAGGAAACGCGTCCAGACTTTGCCGCTGCTGAACGCTTCGGTGGCCACAATCTGGCGCAGATAATCGAGGTTGGTGGCGATGCCGTGCAGCTGCGTGGCATCCAGCGCCTGCTGCATTTTTGCCAGCGCCGCTTCACGCGTGTCGGCGTGAACAATCAGTTTGGCAATCATCGGATCGTAAAATGCTGAGACTTCGGTGCCGGTATCGATCCAGCCATCGACGCGCACGCCATCCGGGAAACTGACGCCGGTCAGGGTGCCGGGACTTGGCTGGAAGTTTTTCAGTGGATCTTCAGCATAGATACGCACTTCAATCGATGCGCCTTTGGGGGCCTGCTGCAGTCGCGCCCAGTCGATGGCATCACCGGCGGCGACTTGCAGCATGCACTCCACCAGATCGAGCCCGGTGACACACTCCGTCACCGGATGCTCCACCTGTAAACGGGTGTTCACTTCGAGGAAGTAGAACGCGTCCTGTTCGGCGTCGTAGATGTATTCCACGGTACCGGCGCTGCGATAGCTCACTAACTCGCCCAGACGCACGGCCGATGAGAGCAGCGCCTCACGCGTCGCCTGCGGCAGGTTCGGTGCCGGGGTCTCTTCCACCACTTTCTGGTTGCGACGCTGTAATGAGCAGTCACGCTCACCGAGGGCAATCACTTTGCCGCTGCCGTCACCAAAAATCTGCACTTCAACGTGGCGCGCGCGGTCGATAAAGCGCTCCAGGAACACGCCTGCATCACTGAAAAACTGTTCGCCGAGACGACGTACGCTCTCCCATGCATTGCGCAGCGCATCGGCGTCGTCACAGCGGGTTAAGCCAATACCGCCGCCGCCCGCCGTGCTTTTTAGCATCACCGGATAACCGATGTTTTCTGCCGCGCTGAGCGCCTCTTCCAGCGAGTTGAGCAGCGGTGTGCCAGGCGTCATCGGCACACCTGCGCTAGCCGCCAGTTCACGCGCGCGGTGCTTCAGGCCAAACTCGCCAATCTGCTGCGCCGTCGGACCAACAAAGGCAATCCCCGCCTCTTCACAGGCGGCGGCAAACGGCAGGCTTTCGGAGAGAAAGCCGTAGCCCGGCCAGATGGCTTCTGCGGCGGTCTCTTTAGCAGCAGCCAGAATTTTATCGATGCGCAAATAGCTGTCGCTGGCTTTGTCACCGCCGAGGGCAATTGCCACATCGGCTTCTTTGACATGGCGCGCGTTACGGTCGGCATCGGAGTAAACGGCGACGCTTTTCACGCCGAGGCGCTTCAGGGTGCGAATCGCACGGCAGGCGATTTCGCCACGGTTAGCGATCAGGACGGTGCTGAACATGGTTATTTACTCCCCTGAGAGGCCAGCCAGTTGCGCCAGCCGCCAAATTCGGTAATTTCCAGCGCCTGCGACAGCACCGCCGGTTCACAGATAAAGCCTTTCACCACGCGACCATCAGCCAGCGTCAGAGATCCAATGCCGAGCGGTGCCGGGATTTCCGCCACGAATTCGCCAAAGCGCGCGAGTGGGATATCCCACAGTTCCACGGTGATGGCGGCACCGCTGTCACCGCGCAGCAGGCCGGGTTTTTTGATCGGACCATCGAGCAGGGCAAACAGGCGGTAGTGACTGGCGGTTTGTGTCTCTTCCACCCACACCGCATTGCGGGTGGTGAGCTGGAAATTGAGCGGCATGCCGGTGAGGTGCGCACCGACCACTGCCACGCGTACGTGATCGGCAGACACCGGGAATGCGGTGTATTGAGCGGGCTGAGCTTTGCCGGTCGCGCCTAACGTCAGCGCCATCTGCTGTTGCCACTGAATGCCGAAGCCTGCCAGCGCGCGATCCTGCCAGGCAGACGCAATCAGCGTGATGCCCGCAGGCAGGCCATCGGCGCGGAACGGACCAGGCAGCGCCAGTGCGCTAAGGTCAGCAAGGTTAGTGAAGTTGGTGTAGGTGCCAAACTGCGAGTTGTAATGCACCGGCTCCTGCTTCATCTCTTCCAGCGTGTGAATGGTTGGCGAGGTCGGCACCACGAGCGCATCAAACTGCGCCAGGGTTTGCTGGATTTGACGCGTCAGCTCAGCGCGCAGGTATTCCGCCTGATAAGCCTCGACGGCGGTGTATTTCAGGCCACTGCTGACAATACCGTACACCACCGGGTCCATCTCTTCCGGGCGATTGATCATCTCACCGACAGCGACAGTGCGCTCGGCAACCCACGGGCCGTAATAAAGCTGTTCCGCCAGTTGGTGGAATGCGGTGAAGTCGATAGGGTGCAGCGTCGCGCCGCCCGCTTGCAGTTGCTCCAGTGCACGTAACCAGGCTGCTTCGGCCTGCTTATCACCAAAGAATTCAGGCGTGGCAGGAATGGCGAAATCAGGTCGAGCCTTAAAGCTGGCAGGCGCGGTGTGCGGATTGTTGCGTGAGTAGGCGTCTCCCGCATCGTAACCGCCTGCGGCGGTGGCAACGGTGAAGGCATCTTCCACCGTCAGAGCGAAGACGGAGATGGTGTCATTCAAACGGCAAGCAGGCACTACGCCGCTGGCCGAAAACCAGCCTTTGGTCGGTTTCAGACCGACGATGTTGTTAAAACCTGCCGGGACGCGACCGGAACCGGCGGTATCGGTGCCCAGCGAGAAGCCCACCAGGCCGCGCGCCAGCACCGAAGCAGAACCGGAGCTGGAACCACCGCTAACATACTCGGGGTTAAAGGTGTTGCTTACCGCACCGAACGGAGAACGCGTGCCGACTAACCCAGTGGCGTATTGGTCGAGGTTGGTTTTGCCGATCACCACCGCACCGGCCGCTTTAAGCTGTGCGACCACAAAGGCATCAGATTCAGCCGTATAGGTTAAGGCCGGACAGGCGGCACTGGTCGGCCAGCCTGCCACATCGATATTGTCTTTCACCGCAAACGGCACGCCAAACAGCGGCAATGCAGCGGGATTGCGCAAGTAACTGGCCAGCAAGGGTTCAATTTGCGCCTGCAGTTGTGCGGGCGAAGCGACATACAGCCAGGCGTTATCCTGCTGGTCGATGGCGTCGAGGTGTGCTGCCAACAAGGTGCTGATGCACTGTGGGTCCTGCTGATAGCGGTGTTGCCAATCCTGAAGCGTGTATCCGAAGGTTGCTGCCATGAGTGAATTCCAACTGGTATACAAGATGGAATTCAATAGAGCAAAGCGCGTGCCATTTTTGTAAGTAAATGAATAGCTGTAGCTAATTGATATGACATAAGATTTTGTGATGATAATTTGCACAGTCACAGCGCAGACAGTGTGCAATCACGGTGCGCCTGCGTAAATTTTGTGAAGAACATGGCAAGAGACCGTTGGCCTGGTTAGCATGAGTTAAGTCTGGCATGAGCTGGATCGCAGCAGAGAGGAGAGCAGAGTGGAGAAGTGGCGTAACTGGATGATAGGGATCTGTCTGGTCAGCACGGCCAGCAGCGTGTGGGCCGACTCGCTGGATCAACAAAGACAGCGCTATGCGCAAATCAAACAAGCCTGGGATAACAATCAAATGGACCAGGTCTCGCAGCTGATGCCAACGCTGCAGGATTATCCGCTCTATCCGTATCTGCAATACCGTTTGCTGGCGCAGGATCTCGATCAAGAGACGCCGCTGGCGGTGAAGAATTTCATTCAGCAATATCCAACGCTGCCACCGGCGCGTTCACTCTCGACACGCTTCGTCAACGTGTTGGCACATCGTCAGGACTGGCAGGGCGTGCTGAGCTTTAGCCCGGATGAGCCCAAACCGGTGCAGGCGCGCTGTAACTGGTATTACGCCAAGTGGGCTACCGGCCAGCAGCAGGTGGCGTTTGATGGCGCGAAATCGATCTGGCTGCGCGGTTCCGCGTTGCCGAATGACTGCGATCAGCTGTTCTCGGTGTGGCAAGCGTCCGGACAGATGTCGCCGATTACCATTCTCGAACGTATTCGCCTGGCGATGAAAGCCGGCAACGACAGTCTGGTGAATTATCTGGCCAAAATGCTGCCGGCGGATTATCAAACCACTTCCAGCGCGCTGATTGCGCTGCAGCAAAATCCGCAGACCGTCACCACTTTTGCCAGCAGCCTCGGTCCGACCGATTTCACTCGTATGGCCACCAGTTATGCCTTTGCCCGCGTCGCGCGTGAAGACATGGATAATGCGCGCATGATGATCCCGCAACTGGTGCAGGCGCAAAAAATGAGCCCGGCGGAAGAGCAGGATCTGAAGGAAACTGTCGTGTGGCGCATGATGGGCGCCGATCTGACCTCCGAGCAGGCGCGCTGGCGTGATGCGGTGGTGATGAACAGTGAATCCACCGCGCTGGTGGAGCGTCGCGTGCGTCTGGCGCTCAGTCAGAACGATCGTCGTGGACTGAACACCTGGATCGCGCGTTTACCGGTTGAAGCCAAAGAGAAAGATGAGTGGCAATACTGGCAAGCCGATCTGCTGATTTCTCAGGGGCGCAAAGAAGAAGCCGATGAGATTCTGCGTAAGCTGATGCAGGCTCGTGGTTTCTACCCGATGGTGGCGGCGCAGCGTCTCGGCGTGGAGTATCCGTTGCAGATCGATCAGGCCCCGGCGGCAGACAGCTCGGTGGTGCAGGGGCCAGAACTGGCTCGCGTACGTGAGCTGATGTACTGGGGGCTGGATAACCTGGCGCGCAGCGAATGGGCCAATCTGATCTCCAGCAAGACCCATTCGCAGCAACAGATGCTGGCGCGTTACGCCAACGAGCAGGACTGGTGGGATCTCAGTGTGCAGGCCACTATCACCGCGAAAATGTGGGATAGCCTGAAAGAGCGCTTCCCGCTGGCATGGCGCAATCTGTATCAGCAATACACCAGCGATAAAGGTATTCCGCAGAGCTATGCCATGGCGATCTCCCGCCAGGAGAGTGCGTGGAATCCGAAAGCGCGTTCGCCGGTCGGTGCCAGTGGTTTGATGCAGGTGATGCCAGCCACGGCCAGCCATACCGTGAAGATGTACAACATCCCCGGCTATGTGAACAGCAGCCAGTTGCTCGACCCACAGACCAATATTCAGATTGGTACGCAGTATCTGGAATACGTCTATCAGCAGTTCGATCAGAACCGCATCTTCTCCTCGGCGGCCTATAATGCCGGGCCGGGCAGGGTACGCAGCTGGTTGAATAACAGCGGTGGCAAACTGGATGCAGTGGCGTTTATCGAAACCATTCCGTTCTCAGAAACACGCGGCTACGTGAAAAACGTGCTGGCGTATGACGCCTACTACCGTTACTTCATGGGCAAGCCGGATAAGATTCTCGCCGATGGCGAGTGGAATCGCCGTTACTAGCTGTGCTATGCTTCCGTACTCGCTAATGAGTACGGAAGCCCTTCATGAGCCAACCTCTTTCTTCCCAGCCGGATGCGGCTCAGCCTGTTGAAGATAACTGGCTGCGTTTTATCGATTTAATGCAAAACGCTTTCGCGGATGGTGTGTCGTTGCCGTTGTTGCAACTGATGATGACGCCCGATGAACGTGAAGCGTTTGGCACACGCCTGCGCATTATCGAAGAGCTGATGAACGGCGACATGAGCCAGCGCGAGCTGAAGAATGAGCTGGGCGTCGGTATCGCCACCATCACGCGTGGATCTAACAGTCTGAAAGAAGCGCCTCCCGAGCTGAAACGCTGGCTGGAAGCGCGCTTAGGCCGCCATTAATTACTGCTGATACAGCGGATGGGTGAACGGGCAGAGTGCCAGTATCAGCGCCTGGTGGTAAACGCTGGAGCGGCTCAACAGACCGTTGGTAAACGCACCGATAGCACCGCCTTTCTGCTTGATATTATCAACGCCAGTTAAGCGCGCCATTTCGTGACCGAGTTCGTGTCCGGCGGCTAAGCCCGCCATGACAATCGGCGGCAAGGTGAAGCTGGCGGAGCGCGATTCGCCGCGCTGCTGGGCGTTTTCAATCACCATCCATGCAAAGGCACAATCGCCTTCGATACCGGCCTCAATCGCGACCCAGTAGTCAGATTCAGGACGCTGCAAACGCGCATTTGCCACGCGGGTACGTGCGCCAGTTCGCGTTTCGACATCGCTTAACGGCTGTGCGGCAACGCCGCTCTCGACCTCGACCCCTTCAATATGGCAGGATCCTTCACCAAAGACGTCGTTGAACGCCTGAGCAATCGCGCGGATTTTTGCCGGGTTGATGGTGGCTGCGACAACGTGGTACATAATTGTTTGAACCCTCAAGGCAAATTTGTCGCAGTATAACGGAAATTAAGCATGCTACAGGTCTATCTTGTTCGTCACGGCGAAACGGTATGGAATGCGGCCCGACGCATTCAAGGTCAATCCGACAGTCCGCTGACGGAAAAAGGTGAGCAACAGGCCCAACAAGTGGGCGAACGGATGAAATCGCAGGGCATCACTCATGTGATTGCGAGCGATTTAGGCCGCACGCGCCGCACCGCCGAGATCATCGCGGATGCCTGCGGTTGTAAGGTCACGGTTGATGCACGTTTGCGTGAGCTGAATATGGGCTGTCTCGAACAGCGCCCCCTTGATGGCTTAACGCCGGAAGAGGAGAGCTGGCGTAAAACGCTGGTGGATGGCACCCAAGACGGCCGCATCCCTGGCGGTGAATCGATGCTGGAGATGGCGACGCGCATGCACGAAGCGCTGAACGCGTTGCTCGAACTGCCAGCGGGCAGCCGTCCGTTGATTGTCAGTCACGGTATGGCGTTAGGCGTGTTAGTGAGTACGCTATTGGGATTGCCGGCGCACGCTGAGCGCCGTTTGCGCCTGCGCAACTGCTCTATTTCACGCGTGGATCATCAACAGAGCGCGTGGCTGGCTGCAGGTTGGGTGGTCGAGACGGCAGGTGATGTGTCGCATCTGGACGCGCCTGCGCTGGACGAATTGCAGCGTTAAGCGTCATTCGGTTTCGGTGCGCATCAATGCGCAGCCTGTAAAGGGTGGGGGTAATGATTGCCTGCCCAGCAAAAGGGTCAGCTCGCCATTTATGGCGAGCTGCCGTTATTGAAGCAAAAAAATGCCGTCATCATGACGTAATGCTTGTCAGTTAAGATCTTAATGGAGGCCGCAACGGATAACGTTGTGGCCTCTTTTTTACCGCCCTTGGGTAATGCCGCACTCTTCTTTCCGGCAGCACCAGCCCTGGCGCCATCGCCATT
>NZ_VWXC01000020.1:0-108796 GCF_011752685.1 Candidatus Pantoea communis | reverse complement strand
GCGGACTTCCAGCATGTCCGCAATTTCGCGGAGCTTTTCTGCCAGGCAGGAAGGGGAAACGGGAAGATAGGTCGGGGGCAGGGCTCTGGCCATGAGTAGTGACTCGCAGTTGTCTGTTGTGTACATCATATCTTCGGCTGCCGGCCGATTTTCATGAGCGCAGTCATATTCGTATTAAAACATACAAAAAATACATGCAACCTCCCTCCGCCTGTCGGGCTGCGCCGTGCAACCTGCAGACCGGAGTGACCATGAATCAACCTCTCACCACTGGCCAGCTGGCCCAACAGCTGCTGCGCTTTGAACCCGATACACCCTGCGTGGTGCACCTGTGGGTAGCTGATGATTTCGAAGACGTGGCACCGGAGCTGACGCCCGACGAGGTGCTGGACACAATCGCTCTGGCCGATGCCTCGCTCGATGCGGATACGAGTCTCAGCTGGTATTTCCTGCGCCACTGCGCCGACACCATCCCTGCCGCACGGGTCGAAAAAGACCCTGTCTGATGATCAGAAAACCGGAGGCGGCGGGACAACCCGCCGGACAGGTAATGAGAACAATGACCGTACGTGAATTCAGGGCGCGGCTTGATCCCCTGGCCGATGATGAGCTGTGCTGCGGCACATTCTGGCTGGCAGAGGACTTTCTCGGTATTAACCCGGCAATGACGCCGGATGAGATTGCGGCGGCCATGGAGTATGCCGAAGGCCATCATGATGCAAATGAGGGATTTAACTGGTGGCATCTGGAGATGGCCATCGATACCGTCTTGTTGGAGGGGGGAGGGGAAATAGCACTGCCCGAAGTGCAACTGCAGATCCTCTGATGTCGCCGGTCACGGCGGCATCACTGCAGGAATGAAAAAGGTTGTCGCTGTGCTCCGCCTTCATGCCGTCTTCCGTCCTGTGGCAGGAAAACGGCGGGCGTAAAGTGCCGTGCCCTCACGGTAGCCGGGTGGCCTCGCAAACAAGCAACTGTGCAGAGAGAGGTAGTAACAGTTCGTAACTCATCAAAGCTATTAGTATCTGGTTACAGGCCGATAAAGGAGTTGTTCTCCCGCCCACCAGGAAAAAAAATGAAAATATCGTTTCGTCTTTTCTCAGGCTACGGCCTTTTGGTTATCTGCTTTTTAATCTGCACCGGCCTGTCTCTTCATGTGCTCAGTAAGTCACGGCAAGGCATGGAAGATACGGTAAATTATAAAATGAGGCGCCTTACGCTTGTCCTGAACATGCGTGCTGCTGTTAATAACATGGCAGTTTCAGTCAGAGACATCGTTTTGCTCAAAGACCCTGAGCAGGAGAAAAATGAATGGCAAAAGGTCAGTGATTTACATGAAAAGTATCTTCAGCAACGCGATCAGCTTGTTACCAGCATGATGCATAACGCTTCTCCTGAAGGAAAATCAGCGTTAGACCGTATTCTGTCCTCAGACAGTTTCGCTCTGAATACGCTGACAGTTGCAGGAAAAATGGGGATGGACAACAACCAGTCAGAAAAAGCCGCTGACTATCTGCTGAATACGGCTCGCCCGGCTCAGCAGGCCCTGTCTGATGCCCTTGACGGGCTGACCGATGTGCAAAATAAGCTCAGCCGGGATACGGTAGCTGTTAACAGCGCATCTGTACGTGAGGCTTCCGTTGTGCTTCTCTCACTCACAACTCTTTCAGTCCTGTTCTCTTTTCTGACCATTTTTATGATAGTCAGGGCGCTGATGCGCCAGTTAGGCGGGGAACCAAAAGATGCTGAAATACTCGCAGCAGCAATTGCTTCTGGCGACCTGACGAGTCAGGTCATTCTGCGGCGCAATGATAAAACAAGCCTGCTGGCTTCACTGGATGGTATGCAGGCAAACCTGCGGGGGCTTATCTCTCAGATAAAGGATTCCGCCGGCTCCGTGGCGCTGGCTGCGGATGAAATTTCACAGGGGAATACTGAACTCTCTTCGCGTACCGAGCAGCAGGCGGCCGCGCTGCAGGAAACGGCCGCCAGCATGGAGCAGCTTACCGCTACAGTGAAAAGCAATACTGCGGGCGCACAGCAGACAGCTGGTTCAGCCCGTGAAGCAGCGCAGGTTGCCCGTTCAGGCGGCACTGATGTACAGCGCATGTCAGACACAATGAATGCCATATCAGTTAGCGCCGCGAAGGTGCGGGATATTACATCTGTAATTGAAAGCATCGCCTTCCAGACAAATATTCTGGCCTTAAACGCCGCAGTGGAGGCCGCACGGGCAGGTGAAGAAGGGCGGGGATTTGCCGTTGTGGCGGGGGAGGTCAGGACGCTCGCACAGCGTAGTGCGAATGCCGCGCATGACATCAAACAACTAATGGCGGAGGCAGTAAGTGTCGTTGACAGCGGCGTAGTCGCAGCAGCAGATGCAGGGCACAGCATAATGAAAATTGTCAGTATGGTGGGCGAGCTGGCAGAGTCCATGGATAATATTTCACTGGCTTCATCCGAGCAGATGCAGGGTATCTCCCAGGTCAGCATTGCCGTCAGTCAGATGGACGGGGTGACCCAGAATAACGCTGCGCTGGTTGAGGAATCCTCGTCTGCCTCACAGTCACTGTCTGCGCAGGCACACGCTTTACGCGGAATGGTCGAGGCCTTCAGGGTATAAGGCCTGTGAGAAGAGGGCGGCTGTATTGAACCGGGATTCACTGCTGCCGTCCTCACGTGAGCACACGCCGCTGAGTGGCGAACAGGCTGTACGTCAGCTGCAAAAACAATCACTTAGAGGTCCGGAAACGCATGCATGAAAAGTACCGGCGCATTACAGAAATCAAAGCGCAAACGGATGAGTTACTTACGCAACTGAGTGAGGGCGAGTATCGTTCTCTGGACGTGTGGGCCAACAACCTGACGCATCTGAAGCTGGCTTATGGTACGTTCAGCCCCTTCATGAGTGACCCCGTCTTCCTGGCCTGGCTGAAACAGCATGACGCCGTGATGGTATCGGAGATAGCCATGACCGGTAGAGCACTGATGGCGCTGCAGAACTTTTTCAGAGTGGCATCAAAACAGCTCTGATGACATTCGTTTCAGAACCGGACTGAGTTATTAACTCACTAAATTGTCGGGGATGGCATGAAATCATCCTCCCAGTGCGCCCCGCTTTTGACCATGGCGTTCAGGATGGTCAGCAGCTTACGCATGCAGGCAACCAGCGCCACCTTTTTCGCCTTTCCGGCTTCAACTAACCTGACATAAAAGGCCCTGATTGCCGGGTTAAACTGAATGGCGGTTATCACCGCCATGTAAAGCGTGCACCGTACGCCCGCCCTTCCGCCAAAAATCGTTCGTCTTCCCCGCATTTTTCCTGAGTCCCTGTTAACGGGGGCGACACCGACAAGCGTGCTGATTTCCCTGCGGGTCAGGGTGCCCAGCTCCGGCAGTTCGGCCAGCAGGGTGGCGGCAGTGATTTCCGCTACGCCCTTGACGCTGGTCAGCAGGCGGGCCTGCTCTCGGAAATGCTGCCGCACCTGACGATTCATCATGCGCGTCACAAGGGCAAGCTCTGCCTCGAGGGCCGGCATGACCCGGCTGATGCTATCACAGCTATCAGGGTGGGAGGGATAAAGCCGGTTACGTTCCGCAACGAGCATCTGATTCAGCTGACGGCGTCTTACGACCAGTGCCGTAAGGGCCTTTCTGGCCGCGTCCGGCATCAGCCGGATATAACGGTTGCGGTCAGGGTGGTTGTCAATTACGCGCGCAAGTTGTGCCAGCAAGGCGGCATCCAGCCGGTCCGTTTTCGCCAGATGACCCATAGCACGGGCAAAATCGCGTGCCTGTCGCGGGTTGATAATAACCACGTCAAAGCCTTCTGACTGCAGACGCGCTGCAACCTGCGCCTCCAGACCTCCGGTGGCCTCCATCAGAATCAAAGAAATATTTAGTCCGCTGATTTTGTTAGTAATTACCTCAAAACCTGCAGTGTCATTACTGACGGTGAAAGGAATTATCTCGTCTGTAGCAGCCACGTCCAGCGTGGCCTTTGCCACATCAATACCAATGCACTGCAAATCCGGCTGACTCATGGTGCCCCTCCTTACGATACGAATTTGGGTTCAGACAACTGTCCGGGCTAATGATGAGTGGCTCAGTCCGCGCGCACTCGCTTGTTTACGGGCTCATACGCCCCGGAAGCTTCACCTGCTGCACGGACCTCGCCAGACCTGCAAAGTCAGTTTAGATATTTCCCGACATATAAGGGAAGCTGTCGCCGGACTGCTCACCCGTTCCCCGCCGTGCGCGGGACATTCAGTCCGCTCCGGCGGCGCGTGCGGCTTGCGCATCCGCCCCTGTTTGCTCCGCTGTTCGCCCGTCTGTGTGGAGGTCACGGCACCACTACCGGTGCCCCCTTCATACACAGGAGCATCACTATGTCTCGATTCATGCACGGCGACAGCGTACGGATTATGGGCGGTTTTCCGGACAAGAGCATTGATTTCATTCTCACCGATCCGCCGTACCTCGTCGGCTTTAAGGACCGTTCCGGCCGCTCAATTGCCAACGACGTGAACAGCGAGTGGGTCCAGCCGGCGAGCAACGAAATGTTCCGGGTGCTGAAAGACAACAGCCTGGCGGTGAGCTTCTACGGCTGGAACCGGATAGACATTTTTATGCAGGCGTGGAAGGCGGCGGGGTTCCGCGTGGTGGGCCACATCGTGTTCACCAAGCCTTACGCCTCAAAGTCGGCATTCGTCGGCTACCAGCACGAAAGCGCCTACGTGCTGGCCAAAGGGCGCCCGGCGCTGCCGGCGAAGCCGCTGCCCGACGTGATGCCATGGGAGTACACCGGCAACCGCCATCACCCGACCGAAAAGCCGGTCAGTGCGTTGCGACCGCTGATTGAGACCTTCACGCAGCCCGGCGCCATTGTCCTGGACCCGTTTGCTGGTTCCGGCTCTACCTGCGTGGCCGCCCAGGCGTGCGGGCGCCGCTGGATTGGTATCGAGCTGATGGAGCAGTACCATGCGGCCGGCCTGCGCCGCCTGTATGCCCGCCGTGACGCCCGCGCGGCCTGATGAACGGAGATAACCCGATGAACGATCACACTATGCACCCTGATAACGATACCCTGGCGGGCGACGTCGCCGACCTGGAGGAATCGCTGTACGAATTTCATCTGCGCCTGCGGGACATGATTGCGCGCCACCTCTGGCAGGGTGCCAGCCGCGAGCAGCGCATGACGGACCTGCTGATTGAGGGGATCGATAACGACCTGGTTGAACTGTACCGCCGCGCGGCCGTGATACAGAAACACCTGAGGGCATGATTGATTAAAAAAAGAACATCTGTCTGCATCCCTGCCGGCGTACGGCAGGGCCGTTTTTATCCACAGGGTTCCGGGGCGGATATGCACCCCGGATGTGGACAAGACGAAAAGGAAGTTGCTGCGCGCCTCACTGATGCCGCCTGCGGCGGGGGGAATAAAAACCGTGCGGTCTGCGGCCGGTGCCGTGACTTCACTTTAGCCCGGCCGCTGCGTGTTCAAGAGGCGCAAGCTCACCGTCCTCACCCGTTCGCACTCGCCTCAGCGCGCTTACTTCCGTTGCGTCTCCGCTCATGCTTCGCGTCACCGCCGTGCGTAATCCCGCCTCGTGCTCACTTGCGCTGCGGCTTCCGGCGGTGCTCATGAACACTCCGCTTTTCGCCGGGCTGTCATTCAGTCACGGCACAGGCCGGAACGGTTTACCACCCTGACTGCGGAGATTTCTGATGAATATTGCCACCCCTGCTTTTGAGTCCGCGCGCGTCCCTGACGGCTACGTGCGACTGCGTTTCCTGCCCGCGCTCTTCGGCGACGATTTTATGCGTGCCGAAAACAACGTGTACCTCTACGCCGATCGTTATCTGGCGAACTACGACGGTGGCGCGTGGGATTTCGCGCTGCTACCGTCCGGCGGCGGCTTCATGAAGCCCGCAGCAGAGGAAACCTGGCGTTTCGTTAATCCGGCAAATCACAGCGAAGTGCGCCTGAGCAGCGAGGCCGCGGGCATCGTGATCACCTCACTGGTGCTGAACCACCGCAGCTGGATGTATGACCGCCATGATGACACGGAGCTGTGCGCGCTTTACTGCCGCCGCTACCGCCAGCTGACCGACTACGCCTTTACCCACCCCGAAGCCGCCGCGATTTTTGCCGCGCTGGACTGATTAATAAACTGACGGGGCGGCGTCGCCGCCCCCACCGGAGGAATAAATGATGCACGGCAGCGTTATCGATATTTGTAAAAATCTGGCCGATGATTTCGGCCCGGAGGAGTCAGTCGCCGTTCTGGTCTGGACAAAAGCCGATGTGATGGACTGTGGCGAATGTATGGAGATAACGGAGGACGAGGCGGGCAGGTGCTCAGCGCCATTGGTGATGAGGGGTATCACTTTGAATACGGTGTTGGCCAGGATCGTGTGCGTGAGATGCTGAACAACCTGCGCAATGAGGAGGAGCAGGTGCGTGAAGTGAGCGTGTCCGCCGCCGCGCTGGAGCAGGTGCTGCGCGTGGCCTGGGGTTTCATGCGGTTAGAGGAAGCTCAGGGCGGAGAAGGTTACGCGGCGAGCCTGTGGCAATCAGAGCATGAAGCTCTCAGAAAAGTCGGTGAAGCGCTGAAGCGCTGACAGACCCGGGGGAAGGGATGCCCGGAATTAAAAAAAGCCCCACAATCCGGGGCACTTCTGAATAAAACCGGAACGTCGCGAACGGCTTTAGTTTCGTCCTGAAACGAGGAAGAAAATGCAACAATGAGGTTTGTGTCGTGTTGAATTATAGCGCTTTTTTTTGCTCTGTCAGCCGCCGCATGAACGGGCGCAAAAAATCCCAGCCGCCGGGGCGCCGGCCTCGTGAAACGCGCCTCAGGCGCCGTTCACGGTGGCTGCCGGCAACCTGAAAATCAATTTATCAGGAAAAATAAGAAAGTTTTCAGCCGTTTTTTTAGCCGGTAAATTGCATTGTGCAGTCAGTCAGGCACCGCCGCTGTTCGCCCGGATTTCGCTGACAGCCTGTTATTCTTCCTGAAAAAAATGAACGTTTTCAACGTCAAAACTCTACTCAGAAGCCACAAAAACTTCCGGGACATGGCCCCCTTCGGCTTCCCGGCAAGCCGGGTCGTCGAGCCCTACTGCGCTAACCGGCATAGCCGGTAAGCTCCGCCGGACCGCAAAGGGACGCGTTCCGGGCCTGACGGCTAGGGTCTGATGGCTGAGGTCAACCCCTGCAGCGGGCGTGCGCCCGCGCGTTCACTGGCCACATAAAGCCGTGGCCGCTGAGGCCCGGACCGGCAGAGCCGTCCGGGGTGTGTTCATGCCGTTTTCGCACGCGGTGGCGCTGTCCCGGCCATTCCAGGCGCGGAGGGCTTTTCGTAGCACCGCCGGTTCGTGCAGAAAGGGGTGAAATGCACGCCGGTAAAAACTTTTTGCCTGGTGCCGCAAAAACTTTTTGCCGTCGCCCCTTTATGCCCTCTCTTCGTCGATGCTCCTTTGCCCTTCGCCGCGACTGGATCGACCGAAACATGACAACCCACCTCAGCAGGAGAAATGCCATGAACACACACAACGTCAACGTCAACACCGCCACGCCAGAATCTCCCAAAACATGGGTAAACGGCCAGGGCATTCCGGGCGTCAGTCAGGCACTGGTACACGGACTGCCGGGTATCGATGGCGAAGCAGCGTGGCAGTCGGCAATGGGTGACCTGCGCCTGCTGCTGAAAGCGGGATATGCGATGCACGTGGCGAACGTGCACTAAGCCGGCAGATGCGCCGGAAACAGATTAAAGGGGTAACACGATGAAAGAACAGTTTACCGCCGCCACGCTGGCGGCCAATCACTCAGAAATCCCGGGCCTGACGCCGGGGCTGGCAGAAAGTCTGGCGGCCCTGACGGAGCTGGGAAAGCACCGCCTCAGCGCTAGCGAGGAGCAGGAGCATCTGTGGTTCACGCTGCACGATATGGCGCAGCAGATTGCCGATACCGTCCAGGACATTGCTCTGCCGCTGTCTTCGTTCCGGGCGTGGATTGTGGCGAGCCATATCGTGCACGCGCAGTTCGGCAGCCGGGGTGAGGTGGCCTGGGGGCGGGCGAGCGGCGCACTGGCGGCGCGCCTGACCAACATCAGCCTTCGCCGGGAGCCCGGTAACGTACAGACGTAAAAAAGGCAGGGTTGCCCCTGCCTTCTCTACGGTCGCCAGTACCTGCTGGCGGCCTTATCAAAACCAAAAGCTCAGGAGAGTTATATGAATTTTGACCCGCAAATCGTCGCACAGGCGCAGGCGTTTGTAAAAGGCTTTAACAGCGGTCGCAGCGTACGCGTCCCGAAAATGACGTTCAGCAACTGGCCGCACTTCATGCGCGCCGTGCGCCAGCAGCTGGAGGTGCAGTCATGAGCGTACAAAATATCCTGTCCCCGGAGGCAACGCAGCACAACGTGACGCAGGCCGACATCGCGCGTGCGCTGGGCGAATTCTGCTTTATCCGCCTGGACAACGGCGATGAGGCCTTTTATTACAACGGGTTCTGGCTCACCGGTGCGGACGGCGAAAGTAACGAACCGTCCGTGCTGGGTCTCGCGCAGCGCACTGCCCGGGCGGGCAGCAAGCATCTGCGCTGCGTCGAGCTGCCGGTGCCGGAAGACAGAGAGTGGTGCTGGGATGACGTGGTGACAGAGCTGGCGCGCTGCGCCGTGACGCGCGAGCTGCGCGGCGAGCTTACAGTGACCGGCAGCGAAACCGGATACGGGCGGGGCATTCACGTGTGCAACGATCCGCTGCTGAGCGGGATTAACAGTAACCTGTGGTTCCCGCTCAATCCGGAGGAAAGCTGGTTTGCGGGCATTGAGCGCGTGCTGATGATGAATGGCGTGGCGGAGAACGTGGTGCGCATCGACTCGCTGCGCGACTGCGCGGCATACCATGACTGGAAGGTGGTGTATAACCGGAACGTTATCGACTAAAGCGAAAAAAGGCAGGGGAGGAGACCCCCTGCCTCCTTTCACCGCCCGCTCCGGGAGTGCCGGGCGGTTTTGCAGCTTACCTTGAGGAAACTTCCGGTGTTCCCGATGCTAACTATAGCACCGGAACGGACAGACGATGATGCCGCGATCACAACTGGCCATTTTCGGATGGCAGGAAATCCGCATAACGCACGAACGGCGCTGTAAAGCATAAGGCGGATGACCCTGCGGGCCGGGGAAACCCGGTGCTGACGCACCGCCTCGCTCCCTTCGCCTGCGCTTTCTCCCGGGGTCTGGTCTTCTCTGCGTCTTCTCTCCTTTCTTCCTGCTGCTCCTCTGAATCATTAATCCCATAAGGTCACGGAGCATGGCCACCTTCGGCTTCCCGGCAAGCCGGGTCGTCGAGCCCTACTGCGCTAACCGGCATAGCCGGTAAGCTCCGCCGGACCGCAAAGGGACGCGTTCCGGGCTTGCGGCTAGGGTCTGATGGCTGAGGTCAACCCCTGCAGCGGGCGGACGCCCGCGCGTTCACTGGCCACAAAAAGACGTGGCCGCTGAGGACCGGACCGGCAGAGCCGTCCGGGGTGTGTTCGTGCTCATCTCCCCTCCGGTTGCGCATGTTCCGGCCAGCCCGTTGCGGAGGGCTTTTCGTAGCACCGCCGGTTCGTGCAGAAAGGGGTGAAATGCACGCCGGCAAAAAGTTTTTGCCAGGTGCCGCAAAAACTTTTTGCCGTCGCCCCTTTATGCCCTCTCTTCGTCGATGCTCCTTTGCCCTTCGCCGCAACGAACTCACCGAAACATGGTTTCAGCAACCGAAAACAGGAGGACCAGCATGAACACACAGAACGTCAGAACCGCCGCTGCCGAATCTACCGAAACACGGGTGAAGGGCGAGGATAACAGCGACCTGAGCCCGGCTGAATTTTCGGATCTGTACAGCTGGATCCGCGCAAACGGTGAGTTTACCGGCGTGGCGGGCGTGCACTGGGCGCGATTTGCCGAAATGACGCTGATTGAGGAGCCCACCCCGGAGCCTGAGGCCATGAAGATTTACGTCCGCAACGGGTATCCCGTTGCCGTCCAGGAATATGACACCGGATTGGTTATTGTCCGCGAATACTACGACGCAGGGCAATAAGCCAGGTTACAGAACTGATTTTTTTCATTCTCATTTATTTAAGGAATATTACTATGGTACGTTTATCAACCCGCTACGCCGCTCCCGTTTCCGTCCGTAAAAACAACCCGCTGAGCAATGACGAATTAATGCGCGTCGTGCCGAGTGCATTTTCCGAAGAGAAACACGATTCGCGTTCAGATCGTTACACTTATATCCCTACCATTACGCTGCTGGATAAACTGCGTGAAGAAGGGTTTGAACCTTTTTATGCCAGTCAGTCGCGCGTGCGCGATCCTGAGCGTCGTGAGTTTACCAAGCACATGATCCGCCTGCGCCGTGGAAATAATAACGGCGGCGAAGAGGTGCCCGAAATCTTATTACTGAACAGCCATGATGGCTCCAGCAGTTATAAAATGATCCCCGGTATTTTCCGTGAGGTGTGCAGTAATGGCCTGGTGTGCTGGAAATCGTTCGGTGAAATCAGCGTGCCGCATAAAGGGGATATTGTATCGCAGGTTATCGAAGGCGCTTATGAGGTGCTGGGCGTGTTCGATAAGGTAGAAAATAATATCGGCACCATGAAAGCAATTCAGGTAAACAGCGAAGAACGCCGCCTGCTGGGGCAGCTGGCGCTGGAGTATAAATATGACGGAAAAGAGCCGCCGGTATCCGCTGAGCGAATTATTCAGCCGCGCGCTTGGTATGACAGAGGCACCGACCTGTGGACCGCATTTAATATCGTGCAGGAGAATCTGATTAAGGGCGGCGTTTCCGGCAGAACGGCGAAGGGAAAAAGAACCACCACACGACCGGTAACCGGTATTGATGGCGATATTAAGCTGAATCAGGCGCTGTGGAAAATGGCGGAGGAGTTCGCAAAGCTGAAATCATAACGGTCAGCCCCGGTAGCCGGGGCTATTTTGAAACGGAGTTAACGTCCGCGCTGAGAAAGCTTTCCGGCGCGGGCGTTTTTTTATTCTGCTGTGACATCTCAGCGTAAACCTCATCGCGGGCGATCAGCACGCGGTAAATACTTTTAATAATGGACGCATATTCACGTCGCTGTTTTATCAGCTTCGGACTGGGTCCGGTGTTATACATCCCGACGCTGTCCCAGTTCCTGCCGTACTGCCTGAAGTTACGGGCCTCGATCCATGCGCCGGTGTAAATGCAGATGCAGGGATCTTTGAGTAACCTTTCCCGTGTAATATTGAAGCTTTTCAGCTGATTAAAGTGAGAGCTGTTGATCTGCATATTACACACGTCATGCGTTCCGCCGCTGCTCTTCGTATTCAGTGCGTTATTACGCATGCGAGACTCCTGTATTGAATGCGCCATCAGCAGGCGCGGATCAATACCAAAATCCTGACCGGCTTTTGTAAAACACATTTCGGGTGCGGCCTGTGCGCTGAATACAGCGGCAAGGCCGAGAACAGCAAACCATTTCATTCTGATAATCTCACGTGCATGCGCATAAAGCGCCAGGCGGGTTGGTGTGAAAAATACGCGCTCAGATCATCCCTGGCAAGATAATTCGTTACAGGCGCGCACGATGCGCTGACGGGGTTCTGATTAACTTCGTCACGGATATAAAGAATTCAGGAAGATAGCGTTATTTAACCAGCCGCTTTTGAGGAGTAAGATTTCATCACACCCCACGCAAGATGTTATCTTGCAGTTAAGTGGTTTAAAAACATATGCTTAGTTTGCAATCTGAGCTGTATTTAGCGGGTACGAATTAAATAGTGTGCTAATTGACACACTCTTTAGTGCCGGATTGTGTGTCAGTGCAGTGCCTGATTGTGTGTTAATGCGGTGCCGTTTGGTGTGTCAATCCGGCACTGCAAACGGCACTGTAGTGTGTGTTAATTGTGGTTATCAAATTTAATCAACAGTTTAGTTTATAACTGGCGTGGCATGGTGCCGGATTGACACACATAAAAAGCAGCCATGGTGCCGGATTAACACACATAAAAACATACTACAGTGCCGGATTAACACACATAAAAACGTGCTGAAGTGCCGGATTAACACACACCGGCCACCCTCACAGTGCCGGATTCACACACCTTCCGGATAAATTACACAGTGCCGGATTGACACACACAAAAACCGGAGTAAATAATACGGTAAACGAGATTATACCGGAATGCAGTCGCTCAGCATTGCTCCCTGATTAAAATACTTAAAATTAAACATACCCGGCAGGATTGAAATAATCCCGGCTCACAAGGAATATCCGCATGGCGCGCAGGAACATCTACTTTAAAGAAAAAACGGAAAGGGAAGTGCAGGAACTCGTGCAGATTGAACTGCAAAATGGTGCCAGTCACGGAGAGGTTAACTTTTCCTCCGTTGTGAATGAACTCGTCGGCATCGGTCTGATGGTGAAAAAACACCAGGGCGAGGGGAATAAATTCGACATGGAAGAATTTAACCGGGATTTAATACGCCGCGTGGCGGGCACCCGTGAGGGAACCAGCATCATGATGGCCATGCTCACTGAAATGTATCTGCATCTGCGCGGTGAGTCCGGGCCGCAGGCGCTGGAAGAGATGATTGACCAGAACCTGACAGGAATGAGCACGGTTGAAGATAAAGCCGAGAGCAAGCACTTTATTCTTGAAGAGTGACTTTCTCTGTATAAGATTTTAAATCCGGTAGCGTAACACTACCGGATTATGCACCATCCGCTGCTCTGGCTGATGAGTGCCCTTGATGGTGGCTTTAATCCAGTTGCACAGGATGTTTTTTTTTGAGCTCTCTCTGATTCATTCACTCCGTAACCGTGATTATTCGGTGAAATAAAACGATATGGCTTTTTCAGGTGAGGTGAAGAGTGGGGTGAATTACTCTTTAAGGCTGGAACTTTTATAGCATTGACGTTGAGTCTGTGTAAGCCATCCTGCTTGTCAAAAATTTCAGGCAAAGCTTCTGGATAACAGTATCGTTACTCAGGAAGGTTAATCTTATTCACCTTCTCATGACCCAATGAGTTTACTATATAGTTATTTCTCATGGCCGCCGTGCGTGAATACTCCCGCTGCGGCGGCAATGCCTCTGGTTTCAATCTCTGCTGTGGAAAATAAAGGGAGTGGATGAGCAGACTATTTATTAATTTTAATGAAAATAATCAGGTGTTTTTTTAATCAGGACTCCTGCTGTTTACCCGTGAGCGGATTCTCGGCCACCACCACTTTTTCCAGAATAAACTCGTCAAATAATATGGCCAGCTCGCGCAGCCTTCTGACCTCTTCGTTCTCCGGCAGCTGCTGCTCCGTTAAATAATTCAGCGAGGCCAGCAGGCGCTGCTGTATTTCCATGTTCACGCTGCGGCGGTTAAAGCGGGCGCTGATTTCCATGTCACGCCGTAAATTCTCCGGAAAGCTGCTGCTGAAGGCCGTATTTTTTCCGGGGGCGAACGGTTTCTTTTCTGCCTGTCTCATTTCATTCTGCTGAAACTCCGCCCGGATAATATCCAGACGCGACTGAATAAACTCATCGAACATTCTGGCCAGCGCAACCAGCCGCTGTCCCTCATCCGTTTTTATGACGTGACGGCGGGGTGAAAACTGCATCGACGTTATTAACCGGCTGATGATTTCATCGTTGGTGGTAAATCGCCGGACGCGCGCCGCCACGCGTAATTCCATCAGCAGATTTTCCGGCAGCCACAGTTTCCGGTACTGCATTTCACCGCGGGCATATTTACGCGGTCGTCCGCGCCCGTCGCCCATCTTTTCTTTTACTTTCATGCGTTATTACCCCCTTTCGAGGCTCACCCTGGACAGGCAGCAAGCGTACGCCACGCCCTTTCAGGATTAATCCTAAAAAAATGCATGAGAGTCCTTAAAAGTGTGACATGCGTCACAGATTTTTTTTTTTTGAGAAAATGTACACTTACGACGCGTTACGTCTGTTTACGCACACTGACATTTCTTTAACTCAAATCGAGGGTTTTACACATGAAAGTTGTCACGTCACACCCGGCACAGGTGCAGGGGTCTGCGGGAGCCTGCCCGGCGCTCAGCGAGGCGGCGCCACAGGGACATATCGGCATCACCCGTCGCGCCTTTAGCCTGCTTTCGCGCCACCGCGCGAACGTGCTGCTGATGGCGCTGGCCATCCTGGCCTTCGCGCTGCCGCACCTGGTCCGCGCCGAAGACCTGCTGGCCAGCCAGAAGGGGGACGCTAAAGATACCTTCGGCCACGGCAGCACCGTCGAGTGGGGGCTGTACATCGCCGAAATCATCCTTTCCATTGGTGCCTACATCAAGGTACGTAACCCCATGATTCTGGTCGGCGGCATCCCGTTCCTCATCGTTATCACCCGCGTCTTCTTCAGCCTCGCCGGCTGACCCCGTTATGGACAGGGAATCGCTTCAGTACCAGTTCCCGGAAACCCTCAATGAGCAGAAGCGCCTTGCCGGACTCCCCACCGAGGAGGCCGTGCTCATCCTTGCGTGCGGCGTCATCGGCTTTTTCTGCGACATGTTCATCGTGATGCTGATTGTGGCCGCCGCGCTCTGGCTGCTGGTTCGCCACCTGAAGAAGGGGCAGGGCACCTGGTGGCTCATGAACCTTCTTTACTGGTACCTGCCCACCGCGCTGCTCCGGCTGCAGTTCCGTCGCGTGCCCGATTCGGGCAACCGGCACTGGATGCAGTAACCCGCGCGCCGCCTCCGGGTGGCGCTTATTAAAAGGATAACGCTATGAAGTATCAGGTCCGGGAGGGGCGCAACCGGGTAATCATTCTGGCCCTGTGCGCGCTTTCGCTGCTCGTGTTTATTCTCGCCGCCAGCACCGTCGTCACGGGCGCGCTGGCGTGGCACTTTGCTAAAACGCAGAGGACCATCACTACCCCGATGATTTTTGACCGCCCGTTCACCTCCGGTTCCGCCTCCGGAGACGCGGCCTTAAACGGCATGCTGGTGCGCTCTTTCATTAACCTCCGCCTCTCCGTCACACCGGAAACCGTGGACAGCCAGCACGCCGCCCTGCTGCGCTTTGTTCCCGCTGAAAACCGTGACGACATGAAAAAGCAGCTTGCCGCCGAAGCCGAGTACATCAAAAAGAACGGCGTCTCCTCCGTGTTCCGCATCGATGACGAAATGACCGACACCACCACCGGCGACGTCATCGCCCAGGGCACGCTGAGCGCCAGCACCATCAACGGCAACCTGAAGACTTCGCTTCCGGATGCGCACAAAGCCTACCGGCTCAGCGTGCACTACGTGGACGGCCTTATCCGCCTGACGGCCTTCCCCGAGGTGCCCTGGACCCAACCTGAACGCCGCCCGCAACAGGACTGAACCCATGAAAATGACCCTTTCCGCCATCGCCGTTGCCGGCGCGCTGGCGCTGCTGCCTGCCGCCGCGCAGGCCGCCGTGCCCGGACCGGCCGGTACGCCGTTTGAAAACAACGCGCACCTGAAGGCGCAGATGAGCAACACCAGCCCCAATAAAATCATCATCGACGGGGAGCTGATTACCGGCATCACCGGTCCCGAAAACGCCTATACGAAGGCCAACACCGCCGATGGCGCGCTGCTGATTACGCCCCTCACCGGGCAGGACTTTACCATCTTCCTGGAGACCGCCGGGGGCGTCGGCGTCTCGATAGACGTTTCCCCCAAACCCGGCAACGGCCGCACGCTGCACCTGATCCCGGCAGACGTGCCGCTGAATTCCAACCCGGACGCGAAAGCGTGGGAGGAGAGTCAGCCCTTCCAGAAAACGCTGGTGAGCGTGGCCCGCAGCGTCGTCAACGGCGACGTACCGGATAACTACACCGAGGTGAAGGCCTCGCGCGGCCCGGCGTATAATCCGCCCGCAGGGGTGTTGCTGACGCCGGAGCGCCAGCTTGCCGGCTCGCACCTGCGGGTGATGCGCTACCGCATGAAAAACACCGGCTACGTCACGCGCGCGCTCAGCGAAAAGCAGTTCTGGCAGAAAGGCGTGCGCGGCGTGATGCTGTCGACCCGCACCCTGTATGCAAACGGCGAGGGCTTCGTGTGGGTGATTTTCTCCACTGACGCGGAGGGCGGGTCATGAGCAACATCAATACCGCCACGCGCCGCCGCCAGTGGGTGATTGCCGGCGTGTCCGCTGCGGTCATGCTGGCGGTGGGCGGCGGCATCTGGGCCTACTCGCACCATCAGGCGGAGCTGAACCGCCCTGCACCGACGACAGCGCCGAACCTGACCGGCGGCCTGATTACCACCTCCTTTACCGAGGGCGTGGCCACCTCCGCGCTGCAGCAGCAGCAGAACAAGACCGCGGGCCTTGAGCGGAACCTCGGCGAGCTGACCAGCTCGCTGAAAAACCAGAACGACGAGCTGAAAAAGCAGCTCAGCACGATGGCTGACGCCATCGCGCAGCTGCAGACGCAGCAGTCACAGGGAAACAGGGCGCCGAACGGCACGACCGTGACGCCACCGGCGGCAACACCGCCTGCTGGCGGCCCGGTTTCCGGCGGACCGTCCGGACCGGCGCAGTGGAGCATCAATAATCCGGGCAGCGGATCGGCTGCGGGACAGGGCGCACAGTTCTATCCCGCGCAGGGACAGCCGCAGGGGCAGGGCTTCTACCCCGGCGCCGGCACGGTGCGTCCGGGCGGCCTGAACCGCGACACCTTCACCTACGCCTCGCTCACCGACAAAAAGACGAAGCTGCCCTGGATTCCCTCCGGCTCCTTCTCCGAGGCGGTGATGATTGAGGGCGCCGACGCCAATGCCAGCGTGACCGGTCAGCAGAACACCTCGCCGGTGGTCATTACCCTGCTCGGGGACGTCTCCATGCCCAACGGAAAGACCTGGAATATGGACCAGTGCCGCGTCACCGGGGAAATGTACGGCGATATCTCCAGCGAGCGCGGCGAGGTGCGTACCAAAAACATCAGCTGCATCCTGAAGAACGGCAAGCACATCGACATGCCGTTCGACGGCCACGTGTCCTTCCAGGGCAAGGTGGGCATCCGCGGCAAGCCGGTGATGCGTAACGGCGCCATCATCGCCAACGCCGGGGCGGCCGGCCTGCTGTCCGGCTTCGGTGAGGGCATCAAGTCCGTCGCCACGCCGACGGTGGGACTCGGCGGCAGCGCGTCAGTAGGCGCGGGTGACATCTTCAAACAGGGCATCGGCGGAGGCGCCAGCAAGGCGGCGGACACGCTGAGCCAGTACTGGATCAAGCGCGCCGAGCAGTATCACCCGGTGATTGATATCGGGGCCGGTAACGCCGTGACCGTGGTGTTCCAGCAGGGCTTCCGGCTGGAAACCATCGAGGACGCCGAGGCTGAGAAGGCGAAGAAAGAGGCGCCGCAGCCGGTGGTCCAGCAGACCGCGGCGAACCAGCCGGTCAGCGGCGGCGTCAACAGCGCCCTGGTGTTAAACCCCGATGAAGTTCTGCGTCAGGCCAGCCAGCTGCGCCTCGGCGACACCATTAACTGACAGGAGTGAGAGATGGAAAACTGGTACGTGGCACAGACGAAGTGGGCGCAGGAAAAGTACGCACAGCAGCATCTTACTGAACAGGGCGTCACCTGCCTGCTGCCGGTGTTCTCCCGCGTCCGCCTGCGCAACGGCAGGGTGCGCGGCGTGACGCCGCAGCCGCTCTTTCCGGGCTACCTGTTTGTACGCTTCGATCCGGAGGTGGTGCACACCACTTCCATCAAGGGCACGCGGGGGATATCCACTCTCATCAGCTTTGGCGGCCTGCCGTCGGTGGTGCCCGACCACGTCATCTCGCAGCTGGAGGCCGGCTGGGAGGGCGTCCCGCTCGACACGGATGCGCCGCTGGACGGCGACCGCGTGATGATCGAGGACGGGGCCTTTGAGGGACTGGAGGCGGTATGGTGCGAGCCGGACGGCATGAAGCGCGCCGTTCTGCTGCTGACCCTGATAAACCGACAGGTGCGCGTGCCGGTGGAAAGCCACATGCGCTTTCACATCACCGCACGCGGGGAGGCAGCATGATCCGGACATTCAAGGAGCGCGTGAAAAAGTGTCAGCGCCCGGGGTTTTATGCTGTGACCACGCTGCTGGTCATCAATACCGCCGTAGTTGCCTGGCTGATGCATTCGGGATTAGCGCACCACCCCGGCTGGCCACTATGGCGGTTCTCCGTGATTTTCTCGGCCGTGGCCGCGATGATGATGCGAAACGACGATGACCAGGATGAAGCGGTGTTTATTGCCGGCATCATGGCAGGCACCTGGACGCTGCTGCCAGCGATCTGGCTCTTTGTGGCGTTCTGGAACTGGCAGCTGACTGCCCCGAATCCTGAATGTCTGAGCGTTACGGCCACCGTCTCAACGGTTCTGTGCTGGTTCATGGTCTATATGAACCGCCAGTATTAGGGGAAATATATATGAACACTCCAGCAGAAAATCGCCGGCAGCGCAGCCTGACCCGCCCGGCAGGTGCGCGTGCCGGTGGAAAGCCACCTGCGCTTTCACCTTACCGCGCGCGGGAAGGCAGCATGATCCGGACATTTATAGGCCGCATCAAAACGTATCAGCGGCCGGCGTTTTATTCCATATCCCTGCTGCTGATCATCAATACGGCTATCGTCGCCTGGGGGATGCGCTCGGGGACGGTGGGTTTCCCCGGCTGGCCATTCTGGCGTCTGTCCCTGGTGATTTCCGCCGGCGTCATCTGGTGGCAGTGGCGCACTGACTGCATTGAACAGGTCATGATTGCCGGCATCATGGCATTTGTATGGGCATTGCTGCCGGTATGCTGGTTCTTTGTGGCGTTCTGGAACTGGCAGCTGCCTGTGACGGACCCCGGCTGGCCGGTTTATCCGTCGGTATTTTCGTCGGTTATATGCTGGCTTCTCACTTTTTTTCAGATGATGTTCCGGGGGGCCAGATGAATACATCAGTGGAAAAGCGGCGGCATCGCCACCTGAGGCGGATGCGCATGATGGCCGCGTACCGGACGGGCTGTCATTCACCTTGTGTGGGTAACGGGAGCAGCCATGGATAGACGTACCTGCAGTGAACAACTTACCCGCCGCCGCATCGCCCGCCTGCGTCAGCGCAGTCTGGCCCGCCGTCCGGCGCGGGCGCACCGGGTGCACCCGTTCTGGTACGCCGTGCCGGTTGCCCTGTATGCTTTTGCGCTGGGCTGCGACACGGAGTGGCTGTTCTGGATACTCGCGCTGCTGGGTCCCGCAAGCCTCTGTCTGCTGGAAATGTTCCGCCTTAACCTCTGGAAAAAGAGGTGAAGGCGGTGATAAAACCTGAGCGTCATGAGTTCACCTTCACTTCAGGGGGCAGCCATGAATAAACGTACCCGCAGGGAACAGCGTATCCGCCTCTGCGCGCTGCAGCTCCGTTACCGGAAAGCGTGGAAGACGCAGGCGAGCAGCTGCCAGCTGGCGGCGTTGCTCACTGAAATCGAGGCGATTCAGCAATATCTTGCCGCTGACAGCCAGCCGCAGGAGGCCTTATGCAGATGAGCTTTCAGCGACTCGCATTTTTCAGCGTACTGGCCTGCTTCACCGCCGGGATAACGCTGATGCTGCATCAGCTCTGCTGAGTCATTCCCGTCCGATATAAGCATCACTGTGCCTTCACCAGGGCATCCCGCAGTACCCGGCATTATCACCGTTCCATTCATCTTAATTAGCGTGGCGGCCCGGCCGCCACTGAGGATCACCCCATGCAAAAACTTTTTGCGTGCGCACTGTTGTGCGCTGCGCTCACCGGCTGCGCCGGCATGAACTCTGACTTTGACTGCAATAAAACCGCCACCGACCAGTGCCTGTCGATGTCCGATGCCAGCAAACTGGCATCGAAAGGTAAAAGCCTGGACGACCTGACCGCGCAGAAGGAGGCCGGCCCAAAGCCTGCGGCTGAGGCGCTGGCGACGCCCGGCAACGTGAAGCCCGCCGTTAACCCTTACCGCCCCGTGAGCGCGGCGTCGCTGACACCCCGACCTGTCTCCGGCCAGGCGCTGAGCGCAGACAGCCTCCGCGCGTACACGGTGCCGGTTCGTACAGCGGCACCGGTGGTGCCGGGGGACTACAGCGGACCGGGACAGGTGGACGCCCGCCGCATCCCGGACGCCACGCAGCGCCTGTGGATAGCGCCGTGGGTCGACGAGCAGGACAGTTTCCATCAGCCCGCCGTGGTCGAGTTTGTGAAGCAGAAATCGCGCTGGGATGAAGACTTCCGCGTCATCAGCGAGGGGGAATAATGAAAAAGCGATTTTCTTTCTGCGCTGCGCATGGGCAGCCGGCGTCCGCAGCGTCTGCGGCCGCACTGCATCACCGGGGCCGGCCCGGGCTGCTGATAGTAGATGTACCTCCTTATGGGCATTTCATTGCGCCTGGCACTCCCGGTGCCGGAAAGTCCGCTCCGCTTCGTGACGCTGAGTCAGCCATTCTGTATCCGGAGACGCTGGGTTCTGTATACCGCTTCCGTACTGAGGACAATTGTCAGGAGGATGGCGATGATCAGTAACGTTATCGATCACCTCGCCGGTATTCTCAGCAGCAGCCGGGACGAGGGTGGCGCAAAGCTTGCCCGTCAGAAGCTGCAGGAGAGCTTCAGCTATCCTTCGCTCACCAGCCTTCTGCCGTGGCGCGAGTTCGACGAGAAGTCCGATCTCTTCATTAATAACCGCTCGGTGGGCTTTATGCTGGAGGTGGCTCCGCTCGCCGGCGCCAACCAGCAGGTGGTGCAGGCGCTGGACGACCTGCTGCGCAAAAAGCTGCCCCGCAAGACGCCGGTCACGGTGCTGATGGTAGCCAGCAAGTGCGTGGGCGACATGCTGGAGCACGGGCTGAGCCGCGACATGTGGAAGGGCGACATGGCGCCGCGCCTGAACGCCATTACCAAAGCCTTCTGGGAGCGCTCGGCGCTGAAGGGGCTGGCCAACGAGCGTGAATATCCGCTGTATCTGCGCAACTACCGCGTGTTCCTGGTGTATGCGCACCTCGGCACGGGTGGCATTAAGTCGATGGACGCCGTGACACACCTTCGTGAAACCGTCCGCGTGTCGCTGATGTCGGCGTCCATGGATACCCGCCGCGTGGGGCCGACGGAGTTTCTGTCCGTCATCCGCGAGCAGCTCAACTACCGCCCCGGGCAGGTCAGCGCGGCCAGCGAACACTGGAACCCGGAGCAGGAGCTGCACCGCCAGTGCGTGGACACCAGTACCGAGATGGAGGTCCATCCGGACCACCTGCGGCTCATCACCGCACGCCAGCCCGGCGACCGGGCCGTTGATGATGGCACGACGTCCGCGGTGGCCAGCACGCGCATCGTGAACATGCAGCTCACCAAGGTGCCGAAGCAGTTCGCGCTCTGGCAGGCGGCCGACAACCTGCAGAACATGCGCTTTCCCGATCTCGGTATTCCCTGTCCGTTCCTGCTGAGCTGGACCATCTGCGTGGAAGACCAGGTCAGCAGCCAGAACGAAGCGTTTCGTAAGGAGCAGGACATGGGCAAGAAGGCCAACTCCTCCTACGGCAAGCTGTTCCCCAACACGCAGCGCACCTACGAGGAGTGGCGCGACCTGCGCATGGGGCTGGCCAGCAACGAAATTGCCATGTGCAGCTTTAATCTCAACCTCACGCTGTTCACGCCCGACAGCGACAGCGAGCAGCAGCGCTGTGAACTCTCGGCCATTAACGTGTTCCGCAAAAATGACCTGGAGATGTCAACGCCGCGCTACCAGCAGCTCCGTAACTGGCTGACGTCGCTGCCGTTCCTGATGCAGGAGGGGCTGTGGGACGACATGAAGCACATGAACGCCACCCTGCGCTGCAAGAGCTTTAACGCCGTGAACCTGATGCCGGTGGTGGCCGAGCGTCAGATGTCGCCGCGCGGCATACCGCTGGCCACCTACCGTAATCAGCTGGCGTTTTTTGACATGTTCGATGAGGAAAACGGTTCGACCAACTTCAACATCGGCGTGACGGGCACGTCGGGCGCGGGCAAGAGCTTCCTGATTCAGGGGATCCTGCGCGAGGTACTGAACGCACAGGGTTTTGCCTGGGTTATCGACATGGGTGGCAGCTATAAAAACTACTGCCGTCAGGCAGGCGGCTCGTATCTGGACGGCGAGACGCTGCGCTTCAATCCGTTTGCCAACGTAACGGACATCGCCGAGTCGGCGGAGGGCATTACCGGCCTGCTGACCGTACTGGCGAGCCCGCAGGGCAACCTGGACGAGGTCAGCGAAGCCATCCTGCAGAAAGGCGTGGTGGCGGCGTACGAGGAGAAGCAGAACAGGGCGCGCATCGATGACGTCGTGCTGTACATGAAATCCGGGGCGGTGCGGGACGAATACGGGCAGCAGCCTACCATCATGAGCCGCATCAACGAGCTGGTGCTGCTGCTGGACCGCTGGTGCACGTGGGGCAGCGACGGTGAGTACTTTAACTCGGACAGCCCGACGCTCGACGGGGAAACGCGCTTTACGGTACTGGAACTCCTCGGCCTCGAAAAACGACCTCACCTGCTGTCCGCAGTGCTGTACTCCCTGATTCTGGCGATTCAGGAGAAGATGTACCACTCGCCGCGCAGCCTCAAGAAGGTGGCCATCATTGACGAGGCCTGGCGCCTGTTCAGCGGGCAGAACCCGCACGCCGCGCGATTTATTGAAACCGGCTACCGCACGGTGCGCCGTCACCGCGGTGCGTTTGTCACCATCACGCAGGGCATCAAGGACTTTACCGGTCTGCCTGACAAGCCGGCACCGTCCGCCGCCGCCGCGGCCTGGGATAACAGCGGCACCAAAATTACGCTGCTGCAGGAAGCCAAAGCCTTCAAGACCTACCTCAACGCCAGTCCGGACCAGTTTACCGAGATGGAAACGCAGATTATCCGCGGTTTCGCCAAGGCACGTCTGACGGGCTTCAGCTCCGTGATGATATCCATGGGCGAACAGAGTTCGTTTTACCGCGTCTTCGTTGACCCGGTCACGCGCGCAATGTTCAGCACCACGGGCGAGGACTACGAGTGGATGACCGAGGCGCAGAAGGCCGGGGCAACCAGCGAGGAGGCCGCATACCTGCTGGCCTGCGAACCCCGCATGTATCAGGCCGAGATGCTGGAGCTGGAGCGCTGGGCCGGCCTGACCCCCGCTTAAAAGAGGAATCAACCATGCAGGAAGACAAACACGCCCTATCCACTGTGGAGGGCGAAACGATGAGCGAACAGCCTGATCTGAGCGAACGGAGCGTACGTGACGGGGTCACCGTGAAGGCTTCCCCTGGCCTGCTGCGCCGTCGTGACGTCCGGCTGACGGCGTTTGCCGCGCTGGTCATCACGCTCAGCGCGGGCATCAGCGCGCTGGTTGCGCAGGCGGTGCAGCCGGACTACGTGGTGTTTGATATGAAAGGCACCATCGACACCTTCCGCCAGCAGACGGCGCAGTCTGCGCTGGATAAGGAAAAGCTGGAGGCGCTCACGAAGCGCTTCGGCTCGTCGCTGGACGCGAGCCTGTCGGACTGGCAGGCCGCGCACGGCGGCGTCATCCTGGTGAAGGGCGCGGTGGTGGCCGGCGTCACCGACATCACCCCGGTGATTCAGGCCGACATTGCCCGCCAGATGCAGGCGGCGCCATGAGGCGGCTCGCCACAGCGGTTGTTCTGCTCGCTACAGCGGTTGTTTATCCCGCGCAGGCGAAAGAGCTGGGCACTGTCGGGCATCTGTTTCCGATTGCCGAGCCCGACCTGCTGACCTTTATCGGCCAGCGTCTGCAGGGCATGAAGGACAGCGGCGAAATGGACCGGCTGCAGCGTGAGGCGGAGGCGCGGGTGAAAGCCCACGCCGTCAGGCCGGCACCGGTGGCCGGGCTGACGCCGGCGAAAACGGACCGCGCGTTTCTGTATGACCCGACCTTCACGGTGCGCGAGACCGTCCGGGACATGCGCGGCAACGTCATCGCGCGGGCGGGCGATAAGGTTAACCCGCTGGATAAGGTCGCCTTCAGCGAGACGCTGTACTTCATTGACGGCGACAACCCGCAGCAGATGGCGTGGCTGAAGCCGCAGCTCGCCGGGCAGCAGAACTTTAAGGTCATTCTGGTGAAGGGCAACGTGCACGACAGCAGCATCACGCTGGACGAGCCGGTGTACTTCGACCAGTACGGCACGTTAACAACAAAATTCGGCTTTGAGCACACGCCGGTGCGCATCACGCGCGCCGACAGGATGCTGAAGGTGGAGGAGGTGGCGCTGAAATGAGTCACAACGCACGGGGGCAGACGGCCCCGCAGAAGGTAAAACGTCACAACGCGCAGGTGCGTCTGGATGACGACGACAAATCCGGGCTGCGCCGCATGACCGCAGAGTTCCCGCTGTACTCGGAGTCGATGATTTTACGCGCGGCGCTGCAGACGCTGCTGGCGTGCAGCGGAGAGGTCCGGTCGGCTATCGTGCTGGCGTCGCTCACGGACAAAGACGTGGGTGAGGTGATGCGCCAGTTCGGCATGACGGTCCTGACCGGGGTGCCTCATGCAGAATGAGCGGGTGCCACACCTGGTTATTGACGGGACGTTTTCTCCAGTACGCTCCACCCAGCCAGACGCAGAGCCAGCTGCGCACCCGGTCCGGAGCGCGCCCGCGCCGCAGACGCACTTCAGCAGGGAGGCAGTCGTACAGACTCAGACGGCGGGTCATGATTATTACCTGAGCGAATGCATGTCAGATCACTGCCAGACCAGCGAAAACGGTGGAGGTATTCCGGGCTATGCCCTGATGATCGTCCTGTTCGTTCTGGCCTGTGTCATCGCCCGGGTAATACTTCATCTTCTGCCTCTCCGCCCATGCAAACGATGCAGGGTTAAACTTTCCGGCCCCGTCATGCACGGCATCCCGTCGCCCGCGCCGGCACCGTTTGGCAGTCCGGCAATGGCCGCACTCGCACTCGCGCATGAGCAGACCGCCTACTGGCAGCAGCTGCTGGCCGCCTTCGCGGCCGCCATAGAGGCGGAAGGGTTTACCTTCGGCACCGATGCAGGGGAAAAAGTGGCGTTGCCGCACGACACGCGCGCGCTGGCAGGGGCGGCAATTGTAAAAGCGCGCTCACGCCATATTTCGCCGCAGCGGAGTGAGGCCGATCTGGAAGATTTCCTGCTGCAGGCGGCGAGAGACGGTTACGCGGGCAGCTGGGCGGACTGGTGTCAGCGCGGCGCAGAGGCGGCGGGCTGGTATGTCATCAGGCGTGAGGTGAATCCGCCGACTGACCGCGGGTCAACGGAGTGAGGAGCAGAATATGACATACACCGAAACAGGCGTTTTGTCCGTAATAGCCGTGTTGGCAGGGGGAGGGTTAATTAATCTTATTAACTTTCTACTTGAAAGTTCGCGCGGTCGTCAAAAGGTCCCTCCTGAAGAACAGCCCCTTCACCGGAATGGCATGGAAAAGGCCGGAGGGGAATACAACGCGAAGCTGCAGCGCCTCGGCGTGACCGACAGATGGTTCCGGCACGCGTGGCCGCTCACGCAGATAAGCCTGATGTGGTGCGGGCCGCCTGGCTCACTCACGAGCGATATTCCGGCAGCGTTGCGGGCGGCGTCCGGCGAACTGTCGCGCAATGGTGCGGGGAATTTCAGCTGTGACTGTCTCGCTGACGCGGGGCTTCCGCCGGGCCTGATGTGGTACATTGCCTCACGGATCACCGAAACGGGACCGTCCGTGTTTATGGATGAGTACGGCAGTAATACCCGCCCCGGCGCGTGGCGCCGCGGGTTTAAATACGTCCTGATGCCCGACAGCCAGGCGCGCGTGGCCATCCTGCTGCAGGGCACCCGGCACACCACCGCAGCGATGCTTTCATTTTATCTGTCAGAAGTGGCAGACAGACTTGAGAAAGGCGACGCAGACGGAGCGTCGCATGCTGACGACAGCGGCTGGGCCTTCCGTACCTTCCCTGCCGAATCTCCGGCAGGCGATACTGCTAACGGGTAACATACGCACTGGCGCATCATCGGATAGGGGAGGATCATGGAATGTACGATAAGGAATGGCACTGGGAATTCAGTTTTTCGCTGACACACTACGCGCTGCTCATTGTGCTGGGCCTGGTGGTGGCCACGCTGTGGTGGCGTGCGGTGGCGGATTTCCGCGGGCTGCGTCGTAAAGAGCGGCGCAACGCGGCCATGCAGAACGGAGACGCGGCATTCTGGCACGCGCGGTGGCGCAAAGATCGCGTTAACGTGGTGCTGGAATTTATCATGGCCATTATCGTTACCCTGGCATCCGCCTGTGTACTGGTGTTTTTTCTTCCGCATTACTGACTGATACTCACTCCGTTCCCTCCCCGCGTCGCGCAGGCTGTTCGTTCCTCGCGTCCGCTGCGGTACGCCTCAGCCTGCCCCCCGCAGGCAGGCCTGATTAACGTCTGACCCCGGCAGCCCCGCTGCCGCAACCACGGAATTTCCTCTTATGACACACCCCGCTGAAATATCGGCTCAGACGGTCGTGCGCGATCGCTGGGGCGGCTGGACGCATCCGGCCTTTTTTCTGCCGACAGACGGCAATGAATACCCACAGCCTAGCGAGTTTGAGGCCTGGCTTAACGCGCATCATCTGCAGGCGGCGACTACCTGGATGGAAAACGACGTTCCGGACTGGATGATGTCGGACTACCGGAACACCGGCAACTGCAGTGCGTGGCAGCCTTCGGGCCCGGCGGGCGAGGGCTGGTTTACCGGCAGCATCCACGACACGGACGACGGCCCGGTGTGCGTATGGCTCAGACCTGATGCCGGGGGGCCGGACGCATGAGGCGCTTTCTCCTGATAATGTGCCTGCTGACGGCGGCCATCATGGCAAAACCGGTGATGGCGGCAACCAGCAACGCCGGCGACGGCCGCTGGGTGAACCCCATCAGCGACGTGTGCTGGAAGTGCCTGTTTCCCATGACGCTCGGCAGCATCCAGCTGGCATCCGGCGCCCATCCGGACACGCCGAACCCGGCCTCGCCGATTCAGCTGTGCCCCTACGGTATTTTTTATCGGCTGGGGCTGGCCATCGGCTTCTGGGAGCCGCTGGCGCTCACCGACGTGACCCGCGAGCCGGGCGTGATGGTGAACATGGGCGGTTTCAAAATTGGCCTCGGACGCACCGGCACCGGGCGCGGGGGGCAGAGCGACGCGCCGACGCCCGGGAGCTTCTATCACGTGCACTGGTACAAGTACCCCCTGATTTACTGGCTCAACATCATCACCAGCGAAGGCTGCATGCAGACCGGCGACATGGACATTGCCTACCTCTCCGAGGTGGACCCGCTCTGGAACGACAGCACGCTGGCGATGATTTTAAACCCGGAGGTGGCGCTGTTCAGCAACCTACTGGCGCAGGGCGCCTGCGCGGCGGACTCCATCGCCTCCACCGCGGGCGTGCCGCTGGACCCGCTGTTCTGGTGCGCCGGTGCGCAGGGCTCGATGTACCCGTTCACGGGCTTTACCAGCAACGAGTTTTCCCCGCTGGAGGCTTCGCTGCTGGTCAGCGAGCGCATGGCCTTCAAGCTGCACCGGGAGGGACTGGTGATGGAGACGGTCGGGGCGGACGTGGCCGTATGCTACGAATATCCGTCCCCGATCATACCTAAGTCCCGCTGGCGTTATCAGATGGTGAACATGTACCCCGAACCCTCGGACTGTCACCCGTTCGGCACCACCACGCAGCTGTGGGGATCGGTGCACAACTCCCCGTCGTCGAAGAAGAACTTCGGCTACCTGATGTGGCGCAAGCGCAACTGCGTTTACCTGTAAGGACTCAGCATGAATATTCCACTGACTACGGCGCTGGCCCTCAGCGCCGCGCTGCTCTGCGCGTCCGCGCAGGCGGCAGAGCAGACCGTGATTTCCGGCAGCGACATGACGTACATGAAACAGCAGCAGCGCGAGCTTGAACTGTTCAAAAGCCAGCTGCAGGGCACGAACATTACCCTGCCCGACGCGCAGCAGGCGCGGGTGGCGCAGATGCAGAATGAGATTGCCGCCGCGCAGGCAGACCAGAACAGCGCGAGCCGCCCGGCGCCGCGCGCGGTGTACTTCGTGAGCCTGGGCATTCCGGAAGAGGGGCTGCTGCCGATGCTCGCGGATGCGCGCCGTTTCGGCATTCCGGCCACGCTGCGCGGCCTGCTGAACAATGACTTCCGCCAGACCGCGGAAAAGATGTTTGAGCTGTCCAAAAAGGACAAGCAGGCGGGCGTGCAGATTGACCCCACCCTGTACCAGCAGTACGGCATTAAGGCCGTGCCCGCGCTGGTCGTCACCTGCGGCGGGAAGTTTGACGTACTTTACGGCAGCCTGCCGGTGCAGCAGGCGCTGGAAGAGGTGAAGCAGCGCGGTGACTGCGCCGGAACGGCCGCGCAGATGCTGCAGGGCACGGAGGAAGCGCGATGAAGTGGCTTATCCCATTCCTGGCGCTCCTCGTGGCGCAGCATGCTCACGCCGATGCGGCCAGCGATGCTTACAGCGCCGGGGCGAGCCTTGCGGGCAGCAGCAAGGGGCAGGGAACGGCGGCGGCGAAAAATACCGATCCGTCATCCGTTATCCCGGGCTATACGTCGAGCCCCTCGCAGAGCGGCTACTACGGCGGCGTGCAGGGTGGTGACGGCGGCATCAGCGACAAGGGCCAGACCGAACTCAGTCAGAACGAGGCCGGGCAGGCCATCACCGACTCGTCCACGAAGAATCCGGCGGTAACCATTGACCCGAACGCCGACTTTATTCAGAACGGTAAAAACGCCGAGGCGAACAGCAGCACCATCGTGGACGGCACCAACACGCAGTGCACCACTAAAGTGGTGTCAAAGTCGGTGTTTGAGAACTACAGCTGCGACCGCGACGTGGCGCAGGTGCAGACGTGTGCGCGTACCGGCAGCGTTATCGTGACCGGTTCCAGCCATACCGAGACCCGAACGCTTAGCCTCACCCTGACGGACGCCTCCCGCATAGGCAGTGAAGACCGGCTGCAGGTCAGTTTCACCTTCCCTGAGACGGCCACGCTTCTCAGCGGCAGCACGCAGCTGGTTTATACGCCTGCACCGTCCTACAGCACGGGTTTTAATTACGCTGTGGACATGCTGAATAACAGCGTGGGTCTGCAATACGGATCGGGTGCCGTATCCCTGAACGTTACGGGGCTGACGGTTAACGCCGGGCAGACTTACACGGCCGTTATCACCCCGCAGGGGCAGTCAGGCAGCAACCATTCAAAACCCACCACGACGCTGGTTGGTTATCTGCGGGATGGCACGACCGTTTTTCATCTGGATGTCACCTATCAGGTCATCGTATCGGATAAACAGGCCGCCACCACCTGGACGGAAAGCTGTGGCTTTGATAAGTCTTCAGCGACGGCGACCGCCGGGAGCGTATGCACAGATCCGGGCGGAACCCGCTCCATGACGTCTGACGGGCAGACTTATTCCCAGACGCAGAGCTGCTGGCAGTATTCGGACGCTTACATCGTGCCGGTGAGTTCAGCCGGCAACTGCAGCACCCTGATGGCTAACAAAAACTGCACCGTCGCAGCCCGCAACTGCACGCAGGCGGAAGGCAGCACCTGCCTGCACGAGCAGGATACGTACCAGTGTCAGACCACCTACAGCTCGCAGGGCCTGCTGTGCGGCGGAGACTATATCTGCCAGTCCGGCAGCTGTGATGAAACGAACGGGGCGGGCGACAGCGGCTTTGATACCGCGGTGGCCAAACTCGCCGGGCTGGCCTCGGCGGGCGACGACGTGAAGGCCGACCAGGTGAACGTTAAGGCGTTTACCGGACAGGCCCTCTACTGCCGTAAGGCGATGGCCGGATTCTCCAACTGCTGCGTTGACACCGGCTGGGGTAACAGCGCGGGGCTCGCCAACTGCAACAGCGACGAGATGGCCATCGGCAAAGCTAAAGCGAAGAAAGTCACGGTGCTGGTCGGTGAAGCCTGCAACCGCGCGGTGCTCGGGGTGTGCGTGCAGAAAAAGCAGGCCTACTGCGTGTTCGGCGGCAAGCTCGCCCGCATCATCCAGGAGCAGGGCCGACGCGACCAGCTGCACGTGAGCTTTGGCAGCGGTGACTCGCCCAACTGCCGGGGCATTACGGTGCCCGAGCTGCAGGCCATCAACTTTGACCTGATTAACTTCCAGGACTTTTACAGCGACCTCGTGGCCAACCAGAAAATCCCTGACTCCGCCACCATGGTGAAGCAGGCGAAAGATCGCATCGCCGCGCAGGTTAACGCCCAGACGGGAGGAAAATAATGAAGCAGACGCTGCTGGCCTGCCTGCTGATGGCGGCCACCTGTCAGGCGGTGGCGGACGACGCGCCGCCCGCCGACGCCGTGGTGACGCCGGCCGACCCGTTCACCGGCTGGCACTGGTACAACGAACCGAAGAAAAAGCCGGACCCGCCCGCGCCGAAGCCGCAGCCCTCGCCGCGGGTGCCGGACTTCAGCCGGCTGTCGCCCTCGGAGCAGGCTGACGTGCTGAAAGGCTACACGAAGGAGGCGCTGAACAACGCCATCCTGCACCCGTCAGCGGAGAACACGGCCACCTTCCTGCGCTGGCAGAAGTTCTGGACCGACCGGGCCTCGATGTTCAGCCAGTCGTTCGCGGTGGCGCAGCTTGACCACCCGGACCTCGATTACAACCTCGAGCACCCGCACTACAACAGCACCGCGCCGCTGCAGCAGGCCCGTGACCAGGAGGAGCAGACGCAGGCCATCAGCGAACTCGCCGGACAGTACGGTCTGTTCTACTTCTACCGGGGCGGGGACCCGATAGACGCGCAGATGGCGGGGGTGGTGGCGGACTTTGCCCGCCTGCGCCACGTCTCGCTGATACCGGTGAGCGTGGACGGCACGGTGTCGCCGCAGGTGCCTGAGAGTCGTCAGGACGGCGGGCAGAGCGCGCGCATGGGCATCACCCACTTCCCGGCGCTGTTCCTGGTTGACCCGAAGTCAAAAAGCTTCCGCCCGCTCGCCTACGGCTTTATGACGCAGGACGATCTGGCAAAGCGCTTTCTCAACGTGGCCACCGGCTTTAAACCTAACTTCTGAGGACTGAGTGATGCTGACGTTTTCACCCGTCTGGCACGGGCGGCTGCGCGCTGCCCGGGGCCTGCCGAACCTGCTGCTGCAGACGCTGGTTATCCACCCGGCGCTGCTGTTCTTTCTGCTGTTTTTACTGATGTCACACAATGCGGGCAGCGCCGGCAGGATGCTTCTTAACGCCGCTGAAAATCTGGTGCGTAACGCGCCGCCGGGGCAGGTGTGGGACTGCGCTTCGCAGACCCCGTCCGCGACTACACTTCCTCAGGGTGCGCCTGCGCCCTGCATTAAGTCACCGCTCAGCGCAGAGGCGTGGGCGGCGCGGACTGACGGCACGCTGCTGTCACTGTATGAGTGTGGCGTGCTGCTTTCTCTCACCGTAAGCCTGGCGACGTGGGCGCTGCGTCGCCGTGCACAAGGATAAACGTAATGAACAGACTCCCCCTTATTGTCACGCTGTTTATGGCGGGCATCATCCTCAACTGCGTGCGCCAGCTGCTGGCTTACTCCGTGAGCCTGACCTATGACGTGCTGATCGTCGTGTCGGTGGCGTGTTTTGCCCTGATGGCGCTGGGCATTGTCACGGAATTCATGGCGCACCGCCGCGCGCGCCGCGGGCCCGGAGGTCATCATGAGGCTTAAGGTCTTGCTGGCGGCTGCGGTGCTGCTGCCAGTGCTGGCACAGGCCTCCGTGGCCGATGACATCGCGGCGCTGGAGCAGGCAAAGGGGCTGCAGGGCGCGCAGCTGCCCGACTTCGGCCTGCCCGGTGCCGCACCGGTGCGCACCGCCCCTGCCAGGCCGCCGAACCTGATGACGCTGACCGACGGCCGGCGCGTGAACCTCAACGACTATGCGGTGGTGGTGTTTATGCAGCGCGGCTGCCAGTACAGTGCGAAGTTCGATCCGAAGCTCAGAGCATGGGCGGATGAAGCGGGCGTGAAGGTGTATCCGTACACGCTGGACGGCTACGGCGACACGTCCTTCCCGGTGGCGCTCATTCCGCGCAAGGCCGGGCCGAACGAGCCTATCGCCGGCGAAATTCTGACGTTCTTCGGCAACGGGCTGCCCATCGCCACGCCGACCACCTTTATGGTTAACGTTAACACCAACATGGCCTACCCGCTCTATCAGGGCGATACGGACATGAGCACCCTCAGCCAGCGCCTCGCACAGATGATCGAGGCGGACATTGATCACCTGCCGCCCGATACGCTGGGGCCGGTACCGAGCAGCGCCTCGCTGACCCCGCAGTAAAGCACGCGGCCCTGCCGCATACGGAAAAAATCATGACGGAACACCCTTTATCGCTCTCGCGAACCGAGACGGCGCTTCTGCTCGTCTGCGCCTCAATGCTGGCGGCGGCCGGGATTTACGCCTGGCTTGCCTGCGACCTGACGGGCCTGCCTGCAGGCATCGCTTACGGCACCGATGCGCTGCTGCTGAGCGGGCTGCAGCTTTATCCGCTGCTGTTTCTGTTTGCCCTGGCCGGCGGCTTTGGCTGCGGCGCGCTGGTCAGCATCACGCTGCGCCGGCACGGATTTATGGATGAACGCGGCCCTTACCACCCCGGCAACACGCACCCCCACTGAGACGGACTGAAATGGAAAACAACATGCATCCCCCTGTTTTCACACTGACCACGGAAAAAATGCTTCAGCTGAGCGTGGAAGAACACGCAAGCGTGCTGGCCAGACTCTGGCGCAAGCGGAAAGGGCACGTTTACGTGCAGGGCGAGACCGGCGCCGGCAAGACGACCGTTGCACGCTGTGTGGCCACACAGCTTAAGGCTGATTTTTTCAGCTATGAGTTGCTGTCGCCGGAGGCGTTTAAAGCGGAGCAGGCAGACATCATCGCGCGGCTGGCCGCCAGCAGAAAGAAGGTCCTCATCCTCGATGGCTTTTTTCCGCAGCATGCCAGCCACGCGTTCAGCACGCTGCTCCGCGAACTCCGGGAGCAGGGCGTCAGCCTGTTTATCTTCTCACAGGAATCCCTTGTTCCGGGCAGTCCGCAACGGCATGACGATCTGACCGTTTCCCCGGATGCCTTCACGGCGATCGCTGAGTTTCGTTACGCCAGCCGCGAACGCCATGTCGTGACGTTGCATCAGGCGAAATAACCGCAGGCTGTTTATCTCATTCAGCGCGGGCAGCTCAACCTCTGCCCGCTACGGAGTTCTGACACATGAAACTCAGGCAGTTCCTTCTGGCCGCCGCCACGGCGATGGCCATCAGCAGCCCGGCGCTGGCCGACGTGCAGGGCGACCTTAACGGCTACTTTGGCAGCCTCGGCTTTGACGGCAACGTTTCGAAAGCGCAGGCGTGGCAGGGGCAGGCCGCGGGGTACATCACCGGCGGTTCGGTTTACCTGCGCAACCCCGTCAAGCAGGTGCAGCTTATCTCGATGCAGGTCCCCTCGCTGAACGCCGGCTGCGGCGGCATCGACGCCTACCTCGGGGCGTTTTCCTTTATCAACGGCGCCGAGCTGCAGCGGTTCGTCAAACAGATTATGAGCAACGCCGCCGGCTATGCCTTCGACCTTGCCCTTCAGACCATGGTACCGGAGCTCAAGCAGGCCAAAGACTTCCTGCAGAAGCTCGCCTCGGACGTGAACTCCATGAACATGAGCTCCTGTCAGGCGGCACAGGGCATTATCGGCGGCCTCTGGCCGGTATCGCAGGTGTCCAACCAGAAAATCTGCCAGGACATCGCCGGCGAGAGCAACATCTTTTCTGACTGGGCGGCCTCCCGTCAGGGCTGCACGGTGGGCGGGCAGGGTGACAGTGTCACCAGTAAGGCTTCCGATGCGCAAAAGGACCAGGTGCTGAAGAACAAAAACCTCATCTGGGACGCGCTGGGCCGCAACCACCTGTTTGACGGCAACCGGCAGCTGAAGGAGCTGGTGATGAGCGTGGTGGGCTCCATCATCTTCAACAAGGACGGGCAGGTCACCATCCTGACCCCGCTGGTCGATAACCGCGACATCATCAACGTCCTGATGCGCGGCGGTACCGCAAAAATATACAGCTGCGACGAGCAGGACCTGTGCCTCGGGCCCATGCCCGCAGACGTCACGGTCAGCAGCGACGTGGCGCTGGTCACCCAGGTGCGCAACATCATGATTTCCATCGACAGCAAGCTCAGCGCCGACACCGGCCTGTCAGACAGGGAAAAGGGCTTTATCAACACCACCTCGGTGCCGGTGCTCAAGTACCTGACCAACTCACGCAGCATGGGCATGAGCCCGACCTACCTGATTCAGGTCGCAGACTTCATCGCGCAGGACATGATGATCCAGTACCTGCAGGAGCTGGTGAAGCAGGCGAGTCAGTCGCTGGCGGGTAAAAACTTCCCGGAGCAGGCCGCCGGCGAGCTGCGCAACAACGTGCAGGCCGCGACCTCCCTGCTGGCGCAGATGAAGCTGCAGTCGACCGCCGACCAGAACGCGCTGGACGGCATCGATCGCAACATGCAGTACCTGCAACAGCAGGTGTCGACCATTATCTCAACATCCTATCAGGGCAACTATCAGTGGGGTACCGGCAATGACTGAGGTCTGGACCATTTACGGCGGTGACATGTGGCGGCAGGTGTGCAACGGCGTCGTTACCGTCATCGGCAGCGATACGTATGACACGCTGAAGCGTATCGTCGGGCTGTTTGGCGTACTGGGCGTGATGTTCAGCTTTATCAAATCGCGCAACCCGATGGTATTTTTGCAGTGGCTGGCCATCTTCTTCGTGATAACGTCGGTACTGCTTGTGCCCAAGCGCAGCGTGCAGATAGTTGACGTCACGGACCCGGCGGCGGTGTACGAGGTGGACAACGTGCCGGCAGGGCTTGCCTTTATTGCCGGGCTGTCCACATCCACGGAGTTCGGGGTGGCGCGCCTCTATGAGTACAGCTTCTCGCGACCGGACTCACTGACCTACACGAAGTCCGGCATGCTGTTCGGCTCACAGATCGTGGCGCAGACCACGGACTTCCGCTCGCAGAACCCGCAGCTGTCGCAGATGCTGACCGACTACGTCGAGAACTGCGTGGTGGGCGACATCCTGCTTAACAACAAGTATACCGTGTCGCAGCTGCTCAACAGCACCGATCCGCTGACGCTGATTACCGACAATCCGAGCCCGCTGCGCGGCCTGTATCAGGACACCGGCAGCGGTCGTCAGTTTATCACCTGCCAGCAGGCAGCGGCGGTGATCAAAAATCTCATCGGGGCGGACGTGCGCATCGGCGGTACGACGTGGCACGCGCTGGCCACGCGCGTCTTCGGCAACCGCGTGAGCGGGGATACCCTGCTCGGCAACGCGATGGACGAGAGTTACAACTTCTTTTACGCGGGCGGGCTCAGCGCCTCGCAGATCATGCGCAACAACATCACCAACGCGGCCATCCGAGACGGGTGGAAAGGCTTTGCGGCCCGGTCGTCCGATACCGCCAACCTGCTGAACCTCGCGACCGAGTCGAGCCTGACCAAGCAGCGCATCAGCTGGGGCGCGGGCGGGGTGATTGCCGCACGCACGCTGCCGATGTTCCAGTCCCTGATGATGCTGGTCCTGATTGCGCTGTTCCCGCTGGTGATTGCGCTGGCGCTGGTGAATCACGATATCTTCGGGCTGAAAACGCTGAAGCTGTACGCGGGCGGGTTCATTTACTTCACGATGTGGCCGGTGATGTTCGCCATCCTTAACTCGCTGGCCAACTTCTATCTGCAGACCAAAACCGGGGCGACGCCGCTGGTGCTGGCCAATCAGGACCAGGTAGCGCTGCAGCACTCGGACGCGGCCAACATCGCGGGCTATCTGAGTATGTCCATTCCGGTGCTGGCGTTCTTCCTGACCAAGGGTGCGGCGTCGGTGGCTTCGCAGGCCGTGGGCAGCGTGATGAGTTCGGCGGCGTTTGCCACCGGCGGGCAGGCTTCAACAACCGCCGACGGCAACTGGTCGTTCAACAACATGTCGATGGATAACGTTAACGCCAACAAGTTTGACACCAACATGACCCGCCGATCGGGTGCACAGAGCATCCAGACCGGCAATAATGCCATGATGACGCAGACGGCGGACGGCCACACGGTAGTGGATACCAGCCAGGCGATATCCAACCTGCCGGTGAGCATGCGGCTGAGCTCGCTTGCCAGCAGCGGATTCTCCGAGCAGGCGCGTCAGGCGCAGCAGCAGGCGCAGAGTTCGCTCGATGGCTATAACCACAGCGTGACCAGCGGCTTCCAGCAGATGAACCAGCTGACGCAGCAGAGCGGCAACAGCGACAGCGTGACGCAGGGCAGCGACAGCAGCGTGGCAACGAGCGTGAGCCGTGGCGTCAGCAAAATGCAGTCTGCGGTGGAAAGCTATGCGAAGTCGCACAACGTTTCTGAACAGCAGGCGTATAACCAGCTGATGGATATCACCAGTCAGGGCAGCGCGGGTACAGGCGTTAAGGGTTACGTTAAATTTGACTCCGGCGATCAACTGGCAGGTAAGCTTGGCAAATGGGCCACGGGACTCAGCGCTGGAGGTGAGGGAAACATCAGTGCCGATCTTCGCCATACAACTGGTAGCTCGCACGGCACGCAGGACAATCACGCAGAGGGCCGTGACAACCGTCATGACCAGAGCAGCCAGGAGGCGCGCGACTTCCGTCAGGGCATGGATATGGTGACGTCGACCCGCCTGAGCGAGTCCGGCAGCCACACCGACAATCAGTCTAACTCGCAGGCTCAGCAGTTTGCAGCGACGCTCAACGATGCGAAAAGCCAGTACCATCAGTACACCGAAAGCAGCACGCGCAGCCAGGAGTTCAGCCGCATGGCCACGCTGTCGCAGACGCAGAGTGCGAGCCTGGACGCCAACTACAACCAGGAGTTTGTGGACTGGACCACGGCGAAGTATGGCAGCGACGCGCAGAACATCCTGACCAACGTGCGCAGCGCGCAGGGTGCAGCCACCGAGTTTATGCACGAGCGGCTTGAGCCGGAAATTATGCGCAACTACGGTGCGCGTACAGACCAGGTGAACAGCCAGCCTCTGCAGCCGACCCGTTCCCTGGACGCGCCGGGCACACTTCAGAGCGGTAACAGCCCGATGCCGGGCGGTTCACTCGGGGCAGGTTCCGGCGTTCCGGCAGGTGAATACACCGGTAATGTCAGCAACGGCAGCGTACGTGAGCAGCGTCAGGAAAGCTCTTCAGGTGCTCCGGGCCTGGTCAGTCATAGCATTCCGTCAGGCAGTCGTATAGCAGAAGGAGGCGAGTCACAGGGGCCAGTCAGTGGAGGGGCCATACTTACGGTGGCGAATTCAACCGGGCAACCGGAGACAGATAGATCAGCCAGAGTAAGCGCTTCGGAGGCAAACATTCCACGTAATGAGCGTAATCTCACCGTTCCGGCAGATGCGCCTTCACAGGCTATGAGCGATGATTTCCGGAGTGGTTCAGTACGCGTGGGTGAGAAGGCGTCGGGTGCTGGCATTGAAACTAATGTGGCCAACAAGGTTGCAGCACAAAGATCTGGCCTGATGGAAACTGTCAGGGAAAACGACGGTAAAATCGCTGAAAATAAAACCACTGTTCAGGCATCCAGTGATATACTCAGACATGAGAATGATTTAGCTAAAGGGAGTTTCAAAGCTGGTCATGATAAAGAGCTAAATGAACAAGGTCAGAAACCCAGAGATAATCTGGGGGAAGATTTTGACAGAAAAATAAAAGAGCTTAGGCGGCGTGCCGGGTAAGTAAGGAGGATGCTAGCGATGATGTATGAAGATATTAAGAAAGATGCAGATTTTTTATTTGGAAAATTTGCATCTGGGGAGAATTTAGTTCCTTCTGCATTCGATGCAATTAAACTGAGTGCCATTTTTCCTTTGTCGTGTTTGTCCCTTTATGCATTGTCGCTCGCGCACATCATTTTTAGCTTTGTTCCTCCAGATGATGTGTGGGTCAATCCTATCATTCATTATCAGGGTCTTACACTAGCATTTGGCGGATTTACTTTACTTCTGTCAATTGCAATTATGGCTATGATGTACACTCCTTTCATGCTTTTAACCTCCTTGCCAATACAAGTGAGAATGCAGTCGATACTGGTGCAGAAGTTAAGTAGGACCTATAAAAACACATGTAAAGTAATGATCGTGGCCAATGGTTTATTTGCTGTTTCATCAGCTCTGCTCCCGCAATTATTTTATGCCGCGCCATTTTTTCTTTTAATTAGTTACTTAATTATGCAGGCCATTATCAGCTCAGAGTTAACTCGCTACGGTATCGCCGGCGCGATTAGTAAATTCGCTAAACTCGTTAAAAAAATTTAAGTTCTCGCGGCTCCCGCCGATACCCCTTCCGGCACTCTGACGGAAGGGTTTCTCTCAAAATCCCTGATTAAAACAGCGTGCCCCGGGGCGCGCCTGTCCCGTTTTTTCTTTCAAACAAGGATATGTCCATGAAATACCGCCATGCCTTCGTGGCAGCGATTGCTGCCGCCTCTCTGATGCTTTCCGGCTGTGGTGCCATGAGCACCGCCATCAAAAAACGCAACCTTGACGTCAAAACCCAGATGAGCCAGACCGTCTGGCTGGAGCCGTCCAGTCAGAAAACCGTATACCTGCAGGTGCGCAACACTTCCGACAAGGACATGAGCGACCTGGAGCCGCTGCTGGCGCAGGACCTGCGCGCCAAGGGCTACACTGTGACGGCTAATCCGGATGCCGCTTACTACTGGATTCAGGCGAATGTTTTAAAGGCCGAGAAGATGGATTTACGCCAGGCGCAGGGATTCCTGTCGACCGGCTATGAGGGTGCTGCTACTGGCGCCGCGCTGGGCGCCGGCATCACCGCCTACAACAGCTCTTCAGGCGGCGCTATTCTCGGCGTAGGTCTGGCAGCCGGACTGGCCGGTATGGCAGCGGATGCGATGGTGGAGGACGTTAACTTTACGATGGTGACCGATCTGCAGATTTCCGAACGCAGCAAGGCCACCGTGACCACGGATAACGTCGCGGCGCTGCGTCAGGGCACCTCGGGTGTGAAAGTACAGACCAGCAGCGAAGCGGGCGACCGCATGAAGTACCAGACCCGCGTGGTCTCCAACGCTAACAAGGTCAACCTGAAGTTTGAAGAGGCGAAGCCGGTGCTGGAAGCGCAGCTGGCGAAATCCGTTGCCGGCATCATGTAACCGACCGGGTAATGCCAGGAGGCCTTATGCGCAGAGATATCGTCCGGCTGGCAGCCTCGCTGCCCGGGGCCCTGAACATCATGCTCGCGGGCGCCGTATTTACCGTGCTGCTTGTGGACGTCACCGACAGCTGGCTGCCGGGACACTTTGTGGACGGGCTCAGGCATTTTGACGCCGCGCCGCGGGCGGCCAGTTCCGGTGATTTCTGCCGGTTTATCCTCGCAGGGGTGTTCCTGTACGTGCTGAGTATGAGCGCGTGCGGGGTAGCCATTGCCGCTGCGCTGATTGCCGCTATCAGACGCGTATGGCAGCTTGCAGAACGCTGAATTCCCTGGTATTACTTATTCACCGGCCTTAAAACCGGCGGCAGGCGCCTTAAGGGGAAATAACAATCTCTCCTGACAACGGGGGTGCCTGCCGACCCCCGTCTGTGCCCCCCGGGCACCGGACATCGGGGGCAGCATCACCACCACCACGGGTGCTGCCCCTCCTCCCTCACGGGACGCCTTTTTAAGCTTCCTCCCCGGTGCACGGGGTAGCGGAAGCGTGGCTCTGATTTCCCTGACGTTTTCTTTATCACGCTCCGCGTGCGGTTTGCTGCGCCAGGAGCGCGCCGGGGATCGCGTTGTAACAGCTGTACTTAACCCCCTGTTCTTAACTCACTGAAGGATATTCCCATGCTCACGTTCACCGGTGCGGCACGCACCCTTATTGTCTGGTTTACGCTGTTTTTTGCCTGGAGCGCGGTCGTGCTGTGGCAGTTCGGGACTGATATCGTCAAAACCATCATGACCGAAAGCCATCTGTTTGCGTTCGATCTCGCTTCCCGCATGGTACAGAACGATATGGTGCCTCCGGGCATCATCACCGCGCTGCTGGTACTGCTGGTCCTGACAGCGGGCGGCGTGCTCTCGTCCCTCACGATTGTTTGCTGGAACCTGCTGTGCTTTACCTGCGGCCTTCCCCTGATGGCCGGCGTCTGGCTGCAGCGCCGTAAGTTTCTGAGCCGCCCTGCGGTAACGGGCACCCTGAAGTAATCTCCGGGGCCCGAGCGGCCCCTCAGCCACTGTCTCCTTCTGCCACAGCCTGCCCGGACTTCAGGGCGGGCTGCGCCTGCGCGCTTTCCGGAGTTTCCCATGAGTTTTACCCCTAAATACCTGACGCAGGGTGGCCAGATGACGGCCTACCGGCTGCGCATGTTTGCCCAGGTCAGCAACTGGATATTCCACTGGATGCTGCTGCTGTTCGTGGTGGCCACCGGCGCGCTGTTCTGGCTGACCACGCCCGATGACGTGCTGCGTAACGGCTTCTGGTACTGGGCGGCGTGGCCCACTCATTCGCTGCTGGGCCTGTCCCAGCGTGCGGCAGAAGCCACGTGGGACATCCTCTGGCACTGCGGAACGGGCGCGCGGCTGTGCAGCATTAAACTCACCCCGGCGCAGCTGCTGGCCAACCCGTGGATGCAGGAGATGGGCCGCCAGTTTCTGGCGAACCTGCGCTTTATCGCGACCACGTGCGGCATAACCGCCAGCCTGCTCTGGTGCCTCATTGCCTGGTACGTGGGCCGTATCGGTAAGAAGGAAAGCGAGGACGAGTTTATCTCCGGCATGACGCTCACTGATAAGCCGAAGGAGGTCAACCGGCTGCTGAAAAAGGCCGGCGAGAAGTCCGACCTGCAGATAGGCGGCCTGAACATGGTGAAGAACGCCGAGGTCATGAACTTTCTGATCCACGGCACCATCGGCGTGGGCAAGTCCACGCTCATCCGCTGGCTGCTGGACTACATCCGCCGGCGCGGCGACCGCGCGATTGTTTACGACTCCGGCGGAACCTTTATCGAAACGCACTACGACGAGCGCGTGGATAAAATTCTGAACGCGCACGACAAGCGCTGTGAAAACTGGGTGCTGTGGCGCGAGGCGCAGGACGTGGTGGACTACGAGAACATGACGGCCGCGCTGATGCCGGTCGAGGGCGATTCTGACCCGTTCTGGGTGTCCTCATCGCGCACCATCTTCAGCGACACGGCCATGCAGTTTGCTTCACGACCCGACCGCAGCATCGAGACGTTCCTGAAGACCTGCCTCTCCATCGACCTGAAAAGCCTGCGCGAGTTTCTGAAAAACACCCCGTCGGCCAACCTGGTCGAGGAGAAAATCGAGAAAACCGCCATCTCCATCCGCTCGGTGCTGACCAACTACGCCAAGTCGCTGCGCTACCTGCAGGGGCTGGATAAGGAAGGCAAGCCGGAGTTCAGCATCCGCGAGTGGATGACCGATGCGCAGTACGACAGCAGCTGGCTGTTTATCTCCACCACGGCCCGCCACCGCAAGGCGGTGCGCCCGCTGATATCGATGTGGCTGTCGCTGGCCACGCTGCTGCTGCAGAGCATGGGGGAAAACAGCGAACGCCGCGTGTGGTTCATCGGCGATGAGATAGCCAGCCTGCAGAAGATACCGGAGTTCAACGAAACGCTGGCCGAAGCGCGCAAGTTCGGCGGCTGCTTCGTGCTGGGGATCCAGAACATCCCGCAGCTGGTGCACATCTACGGCCGCGAAATGGCCAAGGCCATCTTTGACCTGCTCAACACCCGTGCCTACGGTCGCTCGCCGAGCGCAGAGGTGGCCAAAATGGTGGAAGAGGAGCTGGGACATCAGCGCCGGCGCGAGGCGCGCGAGCAGAACAGCTACGGCCTTGACCAGGTGCGTGACGGTATCTCCATCAGTAAGGACAAGGTCAACGAGCCCACCGTGGACTACGACCAGATTATGAAGATGCCCAACCTGCGCTTTTACGTGCGCCTGCCGGGCGAATATCCGGTGGTGAAGCTGAGCCTGAAGTACCGGAAACAGAAGAAGTATCACCCTGCGCTGATGGATCGCGACTTCCGCGACCGGCTGAGCCCGGAGCTCGAGCGCATCATTGAGAGCAACGAGCGCAGCGCCCGGGCGGCGGACATTACGTTCCCGACCGGAGAGGAGCTGATGGAGGAGGATGACCGCAACCCCGAGCCCGCACCGGTTGAACCTGCATCTGCCTCATCGTCTGCCGCGCCGGCAATAACTGGCGCCCCCGCGATGAAACCGGAACCGGCTGCAGTACGAGAGGCGAGGCTGTCCGTGGTCCCAGACCAGCCTGCAGTGCCCGCTACCGCTGCACCCGATATTACCGTACCGCCTGCATCAGAGTCAGTCAGTGAGACGCCGCCTGCCTCCAGCGTGCGTCCGTCCCCGCTGCGCCTGGTGCCGGCACCGGTGAACAGGGTGGCCGCAGAGCCCCCGCTGGCAAATCCGCCCGCTTCTGATGCATCAGCCGAAACGCCAGTCCCCCGGCCGGTACCGGTTACGGCGTCCTCCCCTGCTGAAGTGCCGCCGGTCGCTGCAATACGTCCCGTAATACGCCCCGTCATGAAGTCAAAACCAGCCGGTCCGAGCGCGCTCGAGATGCTGGCACGCCGTAAGCATCGAGCCGGCGTACCGGAAGGCGGTGAAGGCGCCGCCGGGGAGGCCGCTCCGCAGGAGGGGGCGGCGCAGGGGGAAGCCCCGGAGCTGCACATGCAGATAGAAAAAGAGGACGGCGGCCGCCTTACCGTGCGGCACATCAGCCCGCGGAAAACCGAACAGCAGCGCGAGGACGAGCGTGCCGCTCAGCGCGGCGATGCCAACGCGCGCATGGCCGACGACGAAAAGAACATCCTGCGACACCGCGACGACTACGAGGCGTACCAGGAGATGAGTGACAGCCTTGACCCGGGAGGGTATGAACGATGATGACCGTTGCTCCGGTGGCCTCCGCCGCCGACGCTGCCGGCTATTACAGCAGCAAAGATAACTATTACTTCCTGGATGACATGCCCACGCAGTGGCTGGGCGAGGGCGCGCGGGAGCTGGGCCTTGAGGGGCCGGTTGACCTCGATACGTTCACGGGCATTCTGCACGGCAGCCTGCCGAACGGCGTGAAGCTCGGTAAAGAGGTGCAGGGCGCGCACGTGCACCGCCCGGGCCACGACTTTACCTTTTCGGCGCCCAAAAGCATCTCGATGCTTATCCTTGCCGGCGGAGATAAACGCCTTCTTGATGCCCATCTTCAGTCCGTCCGTGAAACCATGGTCATCATGGAGCAGACGGTCAGCGCGCGGGATACAAAGGAGGGCGTTACCCGCATAGCGACAACCGGCAAAATGGTGGCTGCGCTTTTCACGCATGATACGTCTCGGAATCTCGATCCTGACGTGCATACCCACGTCGTCATGGCCAACGTCACGGAGCTGGACGGCAAGTGGAAGGCACTGGCCACCGATGCTATTCACGGCGCGGGATTCATTGAAACGGTCTACCGGCATCAGGTCACTTTTGGAAAAATTTACCGCAATCTGATGAAGGGGAAAACGGAGAGCCTGGGTTATGAAACAGAGCTGACCGGCGGACGCCATGATTTGTGGGAAGTAAAAGGTTTCTCACGTGAGGTAATTGAAGAGTTTTCGTCACGGCATCGTGAGATTGTGGCGGGCGCGGGTGAAGGCGCTTCGCTGAAAAGCCGCGACGTGGCGGCGCTCGATACCCGCCAGCGCAAGCAGGATATCAGTCGTTACGGCGGCGAGGAGCCCGCGCCTGTCCGCCCGCAGCCTGAGCTGTCCCCGGCGAGGGATCTACCGGTTCCGGACCGCTCAGCAGCGGCAGCGGAGAATGCGCCAGCGACCGCAGGGGAAGGGACCTCAGCGCCGTCCGTACAGGATAAAGCGATGCTGAACGCGGAGCCTGCATCGTCCGCTTCGCCGGCAATGCAGGATAACGAAGCGCCGATCGTGAAGCCCGAAACCGCTGACGGCCGGGCGCGCCTGCAGGAGCGCTGGCAGCGTCAGATGGACGACGTCGGTTTTGATATCGGCGCCGTCATCAGCGAGGCAAAGGTCCGCGAAGCCCGGCTTCCCGCCCCGGGAGAAGCCGAACCCGCCTTAACGGAAGCCATGGACGCGGTGCGCACCGCGATTTCGGTGCTGAGCGACAGCCGGACCCGGTTTACCTACGGAGATCTGCTGCTCACCGCCCATGAGGCGGGGGAGACACAGCAGGCGCTGCCTGAGCTGCGCCGGGCCATCGACCAGGCCATCGGTGAAGACCTGCTGACGCCGCTGGACGGGGAGAAAGGCGTGTTTACCTCGCACATTCATCTGCTCGATGAACTCTCCGTGCAGTCGCTGACGGCCGACATCCTGAAGGAAAATAAGGTCGCGAACCTGCGCGTGTTTTCTAAAACGCCGGCGCCGCATCTGGAAAAAGCCGCCCGGGCGCCGGTGGCTATCCTGAATGCGCCCGCTTCCCTGCAGCGGCTGCGCGAAACCACCGAGGAGCTGGTGACAATGTCACGAGAACAGGGCCGTGACGTGAAGGTGCTGACCAGCTCCGCGGAGCGCGCCCTGAGCCTGGGCAAATCCCCGCTGCTGAAGAACGACCTGCTGTCGCGCAGCCGCGTGCTGGACAGCACGTTCAGCCTCGGGGTGCAGAGCACGCTCATCGTCGAAGGGGCGGAAAAGCTCGGCCTCAAAGAGATGCTGGTACTGACCGGCGAGGCGCGGGAGAAGAACGCGCAGCTGCTGTTTCTGGACAGCGCCGGCCGGCAGTCAAATGCAAACGCCCTCTCCGTACTGGCCTCAGCGGGCGCGGAGCGCCTGACGCTGACCACGCCGGCGGCGGAGATGTCTGCACAGGTGCTGAGCATTCAGGATAAGCGCGAGCGCTATCAGGTGCTGGCCGACCGCTACGCGGAACTCAGCGGAGGTGAGACTCCGGTCACCGCCGTGGTGGTGGGAGTCCGCGAGCAGCAGCAGCTCACCGGCGTGATCCGCGACGCGCTGCAGAACGCCGGCAAGCTCGGGCGCGACACGGTGGACATTGAGGCGCGCACGCCGGTGTTTGCCACGGCAAAAGCGCGCCGGCTTCCGGGCACGTACCGTCCGGGGATGGTGCTGGAAGACCGCACGGAGAAGGAGGAAACGCGCCACTACGTCATCGACCGCGTGCATGCGGACACGCGCATGCTGTCCCTGATTGACGGCGACGGCGTGCTGAGCCGGGTGAAGATGGCGTCCCTGAACGGCGACTGGCGCCTGTTCACGCGCGAAACCCTGAGCGTGGCGCAGGGCGAGCAGCTGTTCGCGCTGGCGGCTGATAAAGAGGCGGGGCTGAAAGCGCGCGATCGCCTGACGGTCACGGCGGTGGAAAGCGGCGTGCTCACGGTACAGCGCGCAGGCCAGAAGCGCCCCCTTCGTCTCAGCGCGGACGCGCCGCTGTACGTCTCCCACGACTACGTCAGCGCGCCGGGCAGCCGGGACGCGGAGTCCGGTACGGTTCTGGCCTCGCTCGGCGCCCGTGACCTGTCCGCCAACATGATGAACGCGCTGTCGCAGTCCGGAAGCCAGGCCGAAATCTACACCGGCGAGGCGCTGAGCCGCGCGGAAGAGAAGCTCGGCCGCCTGCGCGGCAACCGCACGGCCCTGGAGCTGGTCCGCCAGCTCGGCGGACGCGAAGAGGCCGGTGAGGCGATAGACGCGCTGAAGGCCGGTCTGCAGCATGACGCGCAGAAGGCGGTGTCGCGCGCGGTGGCCAACATGCGCGAGGTGGCGTTTCCGTTTGCACAGCTTACCGAAAAGGCGGCGGAGTTCCTCGGCAGTCTGCAGGGGGTCCGCGGCGAAATCACCCGGCTGGAGCAGGCGGGCGACCTGATTAAGGTGCTCTACGGCGGCGAGGTGCGCTACGTGGCCCGCGCCACGTGGGAAATGGAGAAGGCCATCATCCGGGAGGTGGAGGCGGGTAAAAACACGCAGACGCCCCTGCTGGCAGATCCCTCCACCGTGCTGTCTGCCAGCCTTACCGCCGGCCAGCGCGCGGCCTCCGGGCTTATTCTGCAGAGCACCGACCGCTTCACCGCGGTGCAGGGCTATGCGGGGGTGGGGAAAACCACCCAGTTCGATGCCGTGAAGACCGCGATCGACACACTGCCGGATAGCGTGCGCCCGGCCGTCAGAGGTTTAGGTCCCACGCACCGTGCGGTCAAAGAGATGCGCAGCATCGGCATCGAGGGCCAGACCATGAAGTCTTTCCTCGTTGACTGGCAGCAGCGCACCGCCGCGGGCGAAAAGGTCAGCTATGCCAACACGCTGTTCCTGATCGACGAGGCCTCCATGCTCGGCAACCAGGACACGGCGGAGGCGCTGCGCGCCATCGCGGCAGGCAACGGCCGGGCGGTGATGGTGGGTGACGTTGCCCAGCTTGAGTCGCCGGAAAGCGGCGCCCCGTTCCGCCTGCTGCAGGAGCGCAGCCCGATCGACGTCGCGGTGATGAAGGAAATTAAGCGCCAGCTCAGCGACGACCTGCGCGGCGCGGTGTACAGCGTCATCGAGAACAAGGCCGCCGCGGCGCTGGAGAAGATCGACCGCGTATCGCCGTCGGTGGTGCCGCGGCAGGCGGGGGCGCAGGCGCCTGCGCGATCGGTGACGGAGGTCCCGCCGCCGCCGAAAGATGAGAGCGGTCAGCCGCTGCCCGGCCCCGACGGCGGGCAGGCACCCGGCGTCATTGATTTTATCGTGGCCGATTACATGAGCCGCACGCCCGCCGCGCGGTCGGAGACGCTTATCGTGGTGTCGCTCAACGACGACCGGCGCGCGGTGAACGCCGGCATTCACCAGGCCATGGTGGAGGCGAAGGAGCTGGGCGAAAAACCCGTTACCGTACCGGTGCTGGAGCGCATCAGCGGCGGACGCCACGACTTTAACCGCATTGAGTCGTGGCAGGCCGGTCAGGTGGTGCTGAGCGGCGATCGCTACCTGAGCGTCACCGGCGTGGACCGCGGCACGCAGAACGTGCTGCTGCGGGACGAGGACGGGCGGATGCGTTACTACTCGCCGGCCGAACTGAACGCCACTGAAATTGAGGTTTTCCGCAAGGAAACGCTGGAGCTGCGCACCGGCGACAGCATCCGCATGAACAAAACCCAGCGGCAGGCGGGCCACGCGGCGCACGATCAGTACCGGGTTTCGGCGCTGCGCGACAACGGTGAGGTCGTGCTGCAGGGCGCCGCGGGTGAAAAGGTGATATCGCCCGGCGACACGCAGGCGGACCGCCACATTGATTACGCGTGGGCCGTGACCGGCCACGGCGCGCAGGCGGCGAGCAGCCGCTTTGTTATCGCGCTGGAAAGTGCGACGGGCCGGCGCGGCGTGATGAGCGGCATGCGCGCGTTTTATATCAGCCTGTCGAGGGCGAAAGAGCACGTGCAGGTTTACACCGACAACGTTCAGCGCTGGAAAGAGGCGCTGGTCCGGGAGGAAAAAGGCTTCAAAACCGCCCATGATGCCCTGTCGCCGGAGGCGGAGCGTAAACAGGCCAGGGCCATCTGGGCGATGGGGCAGCCGGTGGGGAAAACCGCCATCGGCCGTGCCTTTCTCAACGGTAACGGGCTCGGCGGGATGCCGATCTCGGCGCGCATCATCCCGCCCACGCGTAAGTATCCGGAGCCGCACCTGGCGCTGCCGGCTTATGATGCGAACGGCAAGGCTGCCGGGGTCACGCTGGTTCCGCTGCATCACGGAAAGGGCACCATCACGCCGGGCCCTGCGCGCCAGCTGACCACGGAAGGCGCGCAGGCATCCATGCTGCAGAAAAGCCGCAATGGCGAGGTTTTGCTGGTCAGCGACCTCGCGCAGGGGCTCACGGCCGCGCGAGAAAAGCCGGAGTCAGGGGTTCTGCTCGTTAAAGGGCGGCAGCCGCCGTCCGTGCAGCTGCTGAAGGTGGCGGGTGGTCAGCCAGATCAATTGCGCCGTACGGATTCGACGCTGTTGGGCCTGGTCAAAGCAGAGCTTCAGGAAATGCTTATCGTTCTGCCGCGCACAGAGAAACACCAGGATGAGCGGGATGCCCTGCGTGAAGCGCTAAGGTCTGTCAGCAACGGGGGCCTGATGGATAAAATCAGTCTGCCAGTCGCGCCCCCTTCCCATGACGGAATGGATAAGATAGCGCTCACCGCGCAGCTTGTTGCACGCGTGGCAGAGGTTATGCAGGAGAAGCTGCCACGCCTGCCGGGCGAATCTTCGCCGGACTATAGCGCGCTTATCCGTCAGGCCTCTAAGGCTTTATCGGACACGCCGGAAGTGTCCGCGGATGCGGCCTTACGCGCAGTGCTCAGTGCGCTGTCAGCCGGTGGCATACCGGAGAGCATCAGGTTAACCGCTACCGCCGGCAGTGACGGTGCGGTCCCGGCTAGCGTGATCCGCCGGATTCAGGAAGAACTTACCCCCGCGCGTACCGCAGATAAAACTGCGCAACCGGATATTCGGGCTTCAGCGCTGGCAGATGTTGCCCGCGAAATCGAACGGCAGAGCCAAATTACGCTTCCCCCGGAACCGCGCGGGCGCGAGCCGGACAGGGAGCTGCCGGCGCCAGAGATCACCCGCCATATCCAGAAAGAACGTTAATGACTGCGGCACGCCCTGTGCGACCGCCTCACTTTCAACCTGCACAACGCAGGCATACGAGATTAATCATGAAACATACCCTGAAGATGGCCGCCCTTGCGCTGGCCATGAGCACCGCTTTGCCCTCAGCAGCATCAAATGCGGCGGAGATTCCAGACTTTACCCCGGCACAGCAGGCCCGCATCGGCGAAATTGCAGCCGACTACCTGGTGGCGCACCCCGACGTACTGATTGAGGTGAGCAAAAAGCTGCAGGCGCGCCAGCAGGCGCAGCCGCAGCAGGCTTACGTGCAGTCCGCGCTGAAGGCGCACCGTCTGCTGATGCAGCTAGGTGGCGTGCCGGTTAAAGGGCCGGGGGATTCGAAGGTCATTGTGACTGAGTTCTTTGACTATGAATGCATCGCCTGCAGCATGATGGCGCCGGTGATGGAAAAAGTGATGGCCGCTAACGCCGGTGTTCGCTTTGCCTTCCGCGACTGGACCATTTTTGCCGCCCGCTATCCGGAATCAACGCAGGCCTCGCACCGCGGGCTGGGTATTTACAGGAAGCAGGGCGCGGATGCCTATATGGAGTACCACAACGGGATTTACCGTACCGGCCACAACGAAGGCAAGCTGACGGCGGAAGACATTGAGAAGGTGGCTGCGGCCGCCGGTGCAGGGGATGCTTCAGGAGATGACAGTGCCGCCTCCGATCGTCTGATCGAAAACAACGACGCGCTGGCGGAGATGCTGGGGCTGACGGGTACGCCGGGCATTATCGTGATGCCGGCTGAAAATGCCACGGCAGACAACACCACCTTCATCCCGGGCGTGGTCAGTGAACAGGTGCTGCAGCAGGCGATTAAACGTGCATCCGGCAAGGCTCATTAACCCTAAGCAAAAAAATCCCGGCTTAGGGCCGGGAAAATGGATTCATCAAAGCGGTCCGGCGAGTGGAGTCGCCGGCCGTATGATAAGTATCGGCAGTTCCGCCAGAACCTTTACTTCATGACGCCCATGCCGCTCAGGCTGTTCTTTCCTCGCACCGCTGCGGTACGCCTCAGCCTGACCGCTTTGCCCGTCGTCGTATAAGTGCGGGCTTTCTGGAGGCTTCTTCACGCTCACTCAAAACGTAGTATTTATTACTTCGGCACTCCACATCGTGCAAATACCTGCGACGACTGTGTACTCACGTCAGGGTCGCAATCGGGACGGAGACATCCAGCACAACAATCACCCTCCTGATAGGCAGTCTTTACCAGCCATACTGCAATGTTTTACTTGTACGGATTTGGCTCCTACCGCCGTGGTGATATTTATTCTTAAAATAAACTAAATATCAATGAGTTATTAACTGAAGAGGCGGGAGTATTCGTAGCTGATTTGAATATTCAGCCACAGTAATTTAAACAATGGACGACGAAATTTTAAGCAGGGATTATGGCGGGTCCACCTGCCTTGCACCTCGTAGTACTTTGCGCCCCCTGCTGTGTGCTGGCGTTGTTTACGGCTTGTGCTGTCTGCCTAACAACTGAAGTCTTGTTACGTTGTGTGACATTCACGTGCTGGTCTGGCGGTTCCACCTGTGGCATCTATACTCTCCCTCCAGGATTATTCTCAGTCACCGCAGCATTTATGCCCGGGACCCGCGATGGACTGCCTTACATACACCAGAAAGAGGTAAGACATGTATATTCGACTGGATCTCTTTGCCGAGATGCTCGGCATCCGGCCTGGCGACCTGCTGCAGGCAACGTGCACGGACGGGATGCTGGCAGGCTTTAATCTCCCTCGACGTCGTCAGGTGCGCGGCGCTGCCGTAATGTTCCTTCAGGATGAGGCTGTCGCCTTCCTAAAGCAGTGGCAGATGCGTTCATCTGAACCTCCGGTTCCGGATGCCGGTGAGCCGCTCATGTCACTGGAAGCATTTGCCCGTCATGCCGGTATCGCGCCCCTGGCGCTCTGGCAGGCCGCCAGTTCCGGAAAACTTCTCCGGGGCATTGCCCTGCCGTTGGCGGTCAAATCTTACGGCAGTCAGCTGATGTTTTCCGCGGCGGCTGTTGAATTATTTACCGCTGAGTACAGACGCTGCTTATCGAAAAAGTAAAGTAAATCAGTTTATTGCCAGTTTATTTCCGGATTACCTCATTATCCGGTCCCTTCGCTGACGCTTAATTAACCTATGGAATGTGGATGAACCGTACCGAATGGCTTCTGAAGTTTCGGCGATACCAGAACTTGGAAACGCTGGAGAAGGTTTTCGAGCACCTTAGCTACACCGGTAACCCCGATGAAGAATTTGCGATGACGTCGGCTTATGACCATCGAAAGGCCGAACTCGCCGCAGGCAAACTGTTTGACCGCATACCAAAGCACGTCTGGCAGTACGTAAAGTAGTTCCCATCTGACGCCGCCCTTACAGGGCGGCTATCCTGAAACTGATACGAGCTGTAACGGTCTGATCATTTAGGAGGCGTACGCCTTTCCGAGTGCCATCTGCGCGCAGTCCTGTCAATCGCATCCGATACGGTTTGATACAATGCGCTGGGAAAATCGTGACCCATGCCCTCGACAGGCATGAATTCAGCTCCGGCTATGGATGCGGCTGTATCCCTGCCACAGTCCAGAGGTATCAGTGGATCATCAACTCCATGCACCACCAAAGTCGGCGCTACTATCCGCGTAAGCCTTGAACGTATATCCCCGGTTGCAGCTATAGCGGCAATCTGCCTTCCCAGTGCAGTCGGATCAAAGGCACGCCTGGTTTCTTCCAGAACCAGAACCCTATGTGCTTCTTCATTGAAAGGGTAATCCGGACTGGAGATGCGCTTTGCAAAAGCCAGGCTGTGTGCCAGAAAGCCGGCCTCATCCTTCAAAGGATGAGGTGCAGGTTTCGTTAACATGTCCAGGATGTCCGGGGCCGCAGAGGGAAGATTCGGATTTCCCGTACTGGACATGATGGACGTCAAAGACAACATGCGTTCCGGATGTTCACTGCACAACAGTTGAGCAATCATTCCGCCCATTGATCTTCCAACGACGTGTGCCTTGTCTATTTTCAGAGCGTTGAGCAGTCCCATCGCATCTTCTGCCATGTCGAAGAGCGTGTATGGCACGGCCGGCGTCCGGCCAGCCATGACTGCGTTCGCCAGAGCTGAAAAATCTGGTGTTGGGGAGTTCGTAAAGTGTGTCGAATAACCTGCATCGCGATTATCAAACCTAATGACCCGAAACCCCTTTGCCACTAAACTTTCGCAGAATACTTCTGGCCATCGGAGCATTTGAGACCCGAGACCAGATATCAAAAGGATTGACCCGGCATCTCCGTACCCAAAACTTTCGTAGCTCAGGGTAATGCCGTTTGACTCAACGGATACCATCATTTTGTCCCTTCTTAAATCCGGGATCATCAAAAGGAGTTAGAGGTAGAAGGCGTGAGTCTTCAAGTGCAGTCGTCCTGTGTCCAATGCCAGCAAGATAATCTTTGTTGTTCGCTAAAGCGAAAAAAGACTGAACGCTGCTCTGGCGGACCATCATGATTAAATCCCAGCGCTCCTGGTCCGGACCTATAAGGAAAGAGCCGCCCGATCCGAGAAATAAAAGTTCTCCCCCGCTTTGATGGAGGAAGGGAAGCGCGTGGTGAACATAGCGATAAAAAGCGTCGGCACCGCTGACAGGATCCTCCGGCGCCAACTCCGGGCTGGCGGAATAATTGGCGATTTCGCGGAATCGCAATATATTCAGCATAATAATGCTGCCCTGTATTCCACGCTTGCTCAGCGCATGTCCTGATTCCTGCGTGGGTTCCAGGTAGCGAGCGTATGCAGACAAAGAAGTCATTGGTTTTGCACTCTTTCGTCTTTCAGTAAGTGATCCAGACGGCTAATCAGTGAATGCCAGTTGCATAGCGTGCTCCCGTATATCGCTGGGCCATGCGGCGATGAGCTCCTGAAATTTCACTGGCTCAATGGCAAAAAGCGCCCGCGTTGCTTCTTCAAATCCGGGCAGGTCACCGGCGATAGCAAGCATGAAGTAGTAGGCCCGCTCGAGCGCCTTGCGAACTTTTTCTTTCTCGCTGTTGGCTCGTCGTGCTTCCTCGACCAGCTTTCTCAGCGCCACAGAGGCCCCGCCGGGTTGACCGGCAAGCCACTCCCAATGACGGGGAAGCAAGGTCACTTCACGTGCAATCACGCCTAATTTCGGACGGCCACGGCCTCTGGAGCGGGAAGGTTCTGATGTGTCGTTCTGGCTGATCCCCTCTGTTTGGGCGCATGCTGCGGAGGTTAGTTTTGCAACGACCTCTTCCTCTGAACCTCTGAAATCAATATCGACCGGACGACCTGTCGCATTATCGATTATAAGGAAAGGCCCTGCGGCCGAATTCTCACTTGCCCGCCTGACTGCCAGAGCATTGGTTTGCAGAGACCCCGTTGCGATGCGTCTGTGGCCATCGAAACTCGTATAGGAGTCTGAAGGGGATCCTTTCATAGACAAGTCTCTTCAGTGATGGGCACTGTGCAGACTATGTACACAGGAGCCCGGAAAAATTGGGAAGTAGAACATCAAAGGTATGAACCTGATGAACCCGGTGGAACTTTGCCTTGCCAGTGCTCCAGGCACTTGTCCAGCTCGGATGTGTAATCAAAGCCCGGTTCCGTACGCTCCTTAATCAGCTCAAGAATTTCAAACACAAAGTGATCTTCCCCGAGCGAACGCCAGTCTTCCATCAACTCCGGATTCCGGTGAACACCCATGCGCAGCTCCATTCGGTGGCGATTCAGCGAACCGTTTAAATTTTTGCTTTTCCCTAGCAGCTGTTTTCCTGTGATTTTGTTTGTGACGGAGAAAATCCCCATCGATGGGAACGTATGCTTGTATGTACTGATAAGCTCTTTACGTCTGGCCTTTTCCATCAGTGTTTCTCCTTTTCTGAAGCAATCGTACAGTCGGCGCATGTCTGCGAAGCCTGCAATGCTTTTACCTTCAACCAGGGGAGTACGTGTGCCGGCCAGCTCTTCCAGACACCCGAAGGCGTCCGTAAAGAAGGATCAGGTTGCATCTACGAAAAAAGGTCTGTCGCCAACCATATCGCAGCTCAGGAAGTGACATTCTTTTTTTAAATTCCTGCTCCCGGACTGCCCATCAGGAACTTCTTCCTCGAGCAGCAGGCGCTGAGCCGCGCTAATTTTTTAAAGCTGGTCAGAAATCCTTCCCCGGTAACGTCTGAATAAAGTGATGCGCCAACCGTTCATTAAGCAGGCTAATTCAGGCTCAGACTTCCCCGGCTTAAAAAACAGACAGGCTGTGAGTTCATAAGTAACCCTGCCGCCCTGGCCCATCGTTCGACGCTCATCCTGAGCAAGTCGTTGCGAGATGGCATTTCATTCTCAAACGATGGCCTAATATTACCCGGGTAAAAAACAATGTCAATAATATCCGGGTATAAATACCTGTGGAGAATTTGTAAAAACGCGAGTAAGCCAGACAGGTACACATCAGCAGTTGGAAGAGACTCGCTAAGGACCTTTCAGCCCGACTTGCGTCAGAGTTCCGGCCAGGCCTGCAGCGATATGGCATTCCGGCAAACACGCCGGTATTTATACGGATAGCCTGCATCGTGCAGCTCCGGTAACGTGATGAAGATGAGTGAATATGTCCATTGAGATGAACAGCCCGTTGAAATATTCGTTCAGGGCAGGGTCAGATAGGACCGATTCTGGCAGGATGCGTCAGCACTGAGACCGGTTACGTGCTAAAACATGTACAGTTTTATACTGAGCTGCTGGCAAAGATCTGACATATAAATACGCTTCTACCGTGAGATTAACTATGGAACTGATATCTTATATTCTGTTTGCAGCCGCGTTATTTCTGAATGCAGGTGTTCCCGGACCCAGTATTACGGCGCTTGTTTCCAGAGTAATCACGAATGGCTGGCGCAATGTAATCCCTTTCATCGCTGCAATGTGGATCGGTGAAGTTATCTGGCTCACTATGGCAATGGCAGGTCTGACGACACTCGCACAAACATTTCAGACAGGATTTCATATAATTAAGTGGGGCAGTATCGCTTATCTTTGCTGGCTTGCGATTAAAATGTGGCATAAGCCGGTGATTGAGGGGGCAGAGGAACTTCCCCGGCGTTCCTCTTCCTGGTCAATGTTCAGTGCGGGAATGGCATTAACGTTGGGCAACCCCAAAATCATGGTGTTCTATCTTGCCCTTCTTCCGTCTTTTATTGATTTGCCAAAAGCAGGTGCCAGTGAGTGGGCAATTCTTGCCAGCATTACTCTGGCTACACTGGCTGGCATAGATCTTACGTGGACATTCCTCGCCCACAAAGCACGGGCTTTATTACGTACACCTGGAGCGGTAAGGCTGGCAAATCGTATTGGCGCTGTTGCAATGGGTGGTGCAGCAGCGGCTATTGCGGCACGAAACTAAAATTCTGAGAAGTCTGCCGGAAGACTGAACATCCGGCAGTTTAACTTCAGGCAGGCGCAGAGGACTCTGACATGCGGGCAAGCATAAATCCGGGCAGCTCAGTCTCAAAGATTGTTAAGCACCGCGCGCGCAAATTCTTCTGGCCGCTCAATCATCATAAGGTGGCCGGTCTCCGGGATAACAGTATTCGTGGTTGCGCGCTCTCTGAGCCAGGCGGGAACATGCCACCCGGATTGTGAGCGTTCACCCGATATAAGATGAACCGGCGTTAAAGACGACAGGATGTGACGCAGTCCTTCTAGGTAGCTTTCTTCGCCTGTTGCAGCAACCACCGCCCGCGCCTGCTTCCGTAGGGTGGAAACGGGCTGGTTATCCAGCCAGGCGGTGGCAGTCTCAATCGCAAAATCCGTGGGTGACACGCCCGCACCTGCAATCCAGGCGGCAACGTCAGCGCGAAAAACACTGACCTCAGTCTGTATCTCATCCAGACTCTGCCCGGATATCTTCTGAGACCAGAACGCATCATTCAGCGTGAGATTACCTTCGATGAGAGTCAGGGAACTGACTAGGTCAGGGTGGCTTACTGCCATCAGTACAGCAACCGCTCCGCCAACTGAATGACCTGCCAGATGAACCGGCCCGCACTTCCGTTCATCAATAAAGTCTGCAAGATGGTCGGCCTGGTCGTTCAGCGTCCATCCGTTGTTCCCTTGTTTCTGGCACTGACCATATCCGATCAGGTCAGGAGCATAGACACATTGTTTGCCGAAAGGGGCAAGAATACCGGGAGAACTGAGTGAACCAAAAAGACCATGTACCAGTAGAACCGGAGCTCTCATTTAAACCTCACTTTAAACTCTTCGCCACAATGGCGTGGCGGGGACCAGGAAAAGCCGCGCAGGCAACACTGTGCGGCAACGCAGCCACGGTTATAACAACAATATCTCACGGGCTGTTCGCAGGTTGCACTTAACCGGTTAACGCCCGGAGTATCCCACCGAAAGACAGGCCAGATAATCAATTTATTCTTCACCAGAATATTCTGTAAGAGCCGCCGAAATACTCCGCTCTGTTTAGGTTTAGGGAACAGTGTAGCCATGCAACCGGCCCATTACCGTGGTGAAGCCCTAACATGCAGGTGAGGGGAACATGTCGTGACTATAAAATGACTGCTCTGGGTATTTCTACCATTGGGCGCGCTACAAACCGGGGGTGTTCATCACCAGAATGAATCCGATGCTTTCTCTCGCTGATTACCATTAATGAACTGACCCTCATATGAACCCGAATCCGGCAGACGTCAGGGTCGGTTGCTTTCCGGCACGTCCGGTCCCCCGTATTCTGGAGTTAGTTGGCTAGATGAGGTTCAACCGCCATTGCCTGTGGCTTCTTGTTTGGATGGTCTACCCCTGGTTATGGCTTTGCCTGTTATAACTCTGAGAATTACGCACCGACCAAAACAGAACCCGGGATACTAATTAAGTGCCGATGTCCGCTGTGTAAACCGGCTTAGCGCCCTGCCGGAGAGTGCTCTGATGACCGTCCTTCCTGTTGCAGGAGTATGGGTATTTTAGTAGCATCAGCTCTTTCGGAGACAGGAAATGTCCGTCACTGATTCACTGCTTGCTTACACTCTCGCTGCAACACTTCTGACCTTAACACCCGGTCTTGATACCGCCATGATTCTCCGTACGGCTGCCGCTGAAGGCGGCCGGAAAGCCTTTCATGCGGCGCTGGGTATTGATATGGGGTGCTTTATCTGGGGGGCTCTGGTGGCTTTTGGTTTGGGGGCTTTACTGGCAGTCTCTGAGCTTGCTTATGCAATGCTGAAGTGGTGCGGTGCGGCATACCTGTTATGGTTGGGCATCCAGCTTTTATTGCGTCCGCGACGACATTTCAGCTTCAGTCAGGGTCAGGTGGAGAAGAATTCTACAAATAACTGGTTCATTCGCGGAATGCTAGGCAATGTGCTTAACCCCAAAATGGGTGTCTTTTATGTCTCATTTTTACCACAGTTTATCCCGGCGGGACATTCTCCTGTCGGCTGGACGTTCCTTCTGGTTGCGATCCATGTGTTGATTGGTACGCTGTGGTCACTGACACTCATTACTGCTGCCCGCTATGCTTCCGGTGTGCTGAAAAAACCTGCTGTGGTAAAAGGGATGGACCGCCTCACCGGGTGCTTATTCCTGTTGTTTGCCGTAAAGCTGGCTATGAGCAGAAGATAATACGTTCATGGCTTTTACTCTATATTCTAAAGGGTAACCGCATGCGCCAAAAATTAACATATGCTATTTGCTCTGGCTGTATCAGATACGCATTCCATTTCCCAGAGCGCACGTTTAAGCGGGTGTTGCGATTTTTTTAAACGATAATGTTTCGTTAATTAAACTTAAATGCGCCTGCTTGAGCTTTGAGTGGGTTGTAGCTTTAACATAAATGGTTTATCTCAGCCTGCTTAAATCCGTAACGAACACTAATATGACATTATTGACTTCCAGCATGGCGCCTCAGGATTTTCAGTCGCCATGGGAGTCTCCGGTTTTGGAGTAGCCAGTACGCAAGTCACTGAAAACCTCCCGCACTGACTTTATCTTTGTTTACCTTCTCGATGAGTTGAGTCAGCTTCTTCTCATACAGCTTCTGTATGTATTCAGTTTCATCGTCTTAATAATGGGGAGAGGAATTACTTGTTTTTGGAAAATAAAAGCACTTTAAATCCCGCCACATACCAGTATGTGGACATGATTTTTCTGGCAGACAAATGCGAAATCCTTTGTCTGAATGCCGTCAGAAACTTCTGTAATCATTTTTGACTGCACATCATGACCATGCTTACCGAGCGAGCTTACTTAGCTGACCGTTCTAAAGGAGAATCATTACGTGAACAAACTGTTAATACGCCGCGCGATGTTGGAGGATTTGCCGTCTATCGTTGCACTTCTGGCAAATGACACTCTTGGTGCCAGTCGGGAGGATAGTACACTTCCTCTCCGGAAAACTTACACTGATGCGTTTAACGCAATTTGTTCAGATCCGAACCAATTTCTTGCTGTTGCAGTAATTGAGAACATCGTAGTTGGCACACTACAGCTGACATACCTTCCAAACATATCTCTCAGGGGGGCATGGCGAGCCCAGATTGAAGCAGTAAGAGTTCATGAATCGAAGAGGAATAGTGGTCTTGGCCGTTACTTGTTTGAGTGGGCTATTCAGCAGGCACGCATGCGGGGATGTGTTATGGTCCAGCTTACCTGTGATGTTACCCGAAAAGATGCACATCACTTCTACTCTGCACTGGGCTTTGAACCTAGCCACACAGGTTTTAAAATGAAAATTTAATTATGCAAAATCATGACGTAGTGCCTTTTAAACCCATTAAATCAGTATATTAATCTTAATTAATGACGCGTCTGGCGCTATGCTTATCTTGTGTGTTACTCCTCGTGCCAACACCAGTATGATGTATTGCAATAGCTGACATGCTCTCAGGATGCAACATCACCGGCCTCAGACCGGAAGTGCTTACTCCTACTACTACCGGGCCAGCCGCCCGGGATTTTTTTCGCTATTTCCTGTTCTTTCTCCACAATCAGTTCACGACGGACCGGTCAGACTCCCGTGCTGACGCTTTCCATTATCTTATCAAGGGCTGAAGCAAACATTCAGCGCTTACACTGTTCGTTTAATGTACCGGTTCGAAACACCTCAGCAAATAGCCCAGTGCGTCTTCTATGACGCGATCTGTTGAGATCGTTATTCTGCAGAGATTCTGGTGCTCCACTGTTACTGTTCCATACCTTTTACGGCCTTATGCCAGACGTCTAACATGAATAATGTGAAACCTGAAATGTGATGACGGTCACGGGAAATTTCATCGGTGAACTTTTTTTATCCATACGATTCGTGCTATGTGCAATCTGTGCTGGATTTAACCGGTTGAGATGGGTATTCTTTTCAGAATTCGCCGGGCGGCGATCTTATTTTGATCCTTATCTGAGTACTGTGGTGGTCGACGATAAGGACGTGCGAAAACCTGTGGCCGGACATGCGCGGCGCGGGGAAGAATCAACCGGATGGGACGTATCCGTAAAACGTCCAGGGTACGGAGTCCGGTTTTACCGGGCTCTGAATGCAAAAACCCCCTGAATTCTGTCTCAACTTGGCGGAAGGTTCAGAAATCAGGGGGTCCAAAAGCAGGCGCTGGCCTGTGAAGGATTATAACGCATGCAGTTCATAAGACAACCCCTGTCCGCCATAAGTTCGGGACAGGGTGAATGACCAGATTTTAATCGGGTTAAACTGCCCGACTCCCAAATCCGACGGACGCCATCGCGGCGATCATTCCGTCCTCTGCAAATGCCCTGAACCCGTGTGGTTTGCGCCTCAGACCTATCGCCCGCTGCCGGGTGAGTTCGGTCACGCCATGCGCCGGCTCGTCGTAAAGGACAAATCCACCGGTCAGCTTCGCCTGAGCCAGCGGCTTTCGCGCAACCCTTACTTTGTCAGGCTGCGTCACGCGGCCGGTCGCGAGCGTGACTTCCGGCCGGAACGGCGCGCACTTATCGACGCCCTTATTCCGCTGCTGGTCCAGCGCGCCGACATGGCCACCTGGGTGGTCACCCTGAACGTGGGCCGTCTGGCCGCCGAGCTCAGCCCGAAAGATGAGAACGGCGACGTCATCACCGGCACCCGGGTAGAGCCGGGCCGGCTGTCGCGCCTGCTGCCCGAACTGCAGCGCTTCGGACTGGTTGAACTCCCTGACCTGGAGTGGGATCCGGTGGAAGAGTACTGGATGCCGCGACATATCGTGCTGACCGATCGTTTCTGGCAGCTGTGCGGCGTCAACATGGACAAACTCTACGTCCAGCGCAATCTGCGTCTTGAGGCGGAAGCGGAAGGGATCATCGAGCCTGGCACACACGAATCAGTGCGCGCCGCGCGCCAGCGCTGGTATGAGAGCATGCGCATGGCCACGCTGCTGAGGCGGCGTGAAAAAGCGGTCAAAGAGAAGCGCCGCAAAAAGCTGAGTAAGCTGCCGCTCGACGATCGCCGCACGGCGATGGCCAGCTGGCTTATCCGTACGCTGCCTAATCATGAGCTGATGAATACCGACGCGGACGCCTTTGACCGGCTGGTGTGGCAGAACCTGAACCAGCTGGAGCTGGGACTCGGCTACGAGCCCGCCCCGCCTGACGTCGTCCACTGATGTATCCCGTGAATTTTACCGCCTTGACTGGCGGTAAAGGCGTTTGTGCCACAGATAAAACCGCACGTTTCCGGCTCGCTGCGGCATGTGTTTTCCCGCAAAAAAAATCCCTTATCCACGTTAATCTCCGTTCGCGGATTTTTTTATCCACATTTACCCGCAATCGTAAAGCATGGCTTATCTGCAAACGACCCTGGAATTACCCGCAACATATTCCTGACTTACGTCAGAAAGAATTAATCAGAAAAGATAAATAAGGTGTTCATGCCGGCATTCTGCTGGAATAAATAAGGCCTTCGCTTGCAGCGGCCGTAAACGTCCGCGCCGCTCAGAGATTTAAGGTAGCTCCCGCTGACGCGGGCCCCGGACAGTGCTGTTAGTTACAACAGACAGTACATTCACTATGGTCAGCAGATTCTGCACCATTGTGCCCCTCTCAGCCCGGACCCTCGCCGTACCTGACACCCGGTTGCCCCCACTGACCAGCCCCGGCCGCCCGGCCCGGAGGGCCGGAACTGCAGTGGCTGATAAATGGATGCTGTAACTACTGGATTCTTCAGTGTTGTGAGTTTTAGCTGCGGGCTCTTTCTTTCGTCTGCGACCATCTTGCTTCAGTGCGCCTAAAAGGCCGCTGCTTAAACAGCGGTCGGGCAGGAGGGTGATCAATTCAAGAAAATTTGCGTCTCTGAGCCATTGTGCGATGCGCTACTGACCTATCTGATAAGTTGATAACAAAAATAACATCTAAGAACTCTATGGCTGAAATCGTCTCATAGATAATTAGGAATGCTACATACTGAATACTGACAAGAAAGGTTCGTAAACAACGGTAGCGCGAAGAAGTAGATTACGTTTGGGTAGAACTGAAAAGGGGGTAATTTGCGCTTGGGAGTGAGCCGATGAGAAGGTAAAATAACCGGTAGATACTTATGTATCCCCTTAAAAGCGAAACCCCGGGAGGAACCTTATAAAGGTCTGTCCCGGGGATCTGATTAGATTGTTGGTGGCGCTTGGTCAGAAACCAGAGGGGCCGTTCCAACTGCTCTGAAAAGGATTTTAAATCACTATGGCCGAAAGTCAAGTTCCCTATCAGTATGCTACCTGTGGCACCGCTTTAGTCGATACGCTGTCTGAAGCCCGCTTTAAGCCTTATTTGCTTAGCGCAGCCCGCGATCAAGATTTTGCTTTCGCGCTTTATCTTTACAATGCCCGTATGGCTAAGGCGTTCCTTTATCCACTACACATACTGGAAGTGGTATTGCGTAACCGAATCAGCGATATCTTCACTGTGATGTTTAATGAAAACTGGTGCATAGATAAACATTTCCGACAGATCCTTACGCAAGAAAGCCGGGACGCACTTGACCGGGGTATTGACCGATCGAATAGTAATAACACAGGTGATATCGTATCTACCTTAACTTTTGATTTCTGGTCAAATCTGTTCCGCGATGAGTATGACCGCTCCATTTGGCAGACCAAAATGCACGATCTGCTGCCCAATGTGAGTAAAACCCGTAAAAGTTTTCAGCGCGATATCAGAGAGGTGAACCATTTCCGAAACCGAATAGCACATCACGAACCAGTCTACAAACTTAACCTCAGCCAGATCCATGCTGATTTGATTGAAATAATTTCCTGGCTCTCATCCGAAGCAAGCCATTGGGTCAAGCATTTTTCCACTGTTAACCAAACCTTGCGCACAAGACCTACCCACACCATCCTGAACGCACCGGCAGTCGTCGAAAAGGCTGACACAGGTTTTTGTACCATGGGTCTTACTGATCCACTTAGTCATATGCCTAAAGAACGTTTTATCGTCTGCCAGAATGACGCGGGCGAAAATATTGCAGTAATTGAAATGCAGCATATTGCCGGTTATATACTTTCACTTCGCGAGGGTAACGACCTGATGATAAGTCTGGGTGACCATACTTACTCAGATGTAGTGAAACATACTAAATCCAGCAAAAACCTCATTCAGCGCCGCCCGGAAGATAATCTGCATAACGCCGCTGCCGGACTGACTGGGAAGAAAGAGTATATGATTGTCACAGGGGATAAAGGGATCTGCGGCGTAATCGCACGAGCACACCGCAAATATTAAAGACCGCGTTGAAAAGCACTTAAGAGTTTCTGAAAGTAGAAAGTGAGTTTTAAAATAGCCGATTTAACATAATTAGTATTTTGCGTATTATAATTATAGAAGCAAAGCTGACCTGGCCGCTTCGGGCTACCTGCTGAGGATCCTGATATGACGGCTTCTGGTGCGGAGTTTTTCACGATGAACGAAGTTAACCGGCTTAAAGTTATTCAGGACGTCGTCGACCGGCGGCTGACAACCCATCTCGCTGCTGAGCGTCTCGGTATTTCCGACAGGCATTGTCGTCGCCTGCTTCAGCGCTATCGTTCAGATGGTCCGCTGGGCATGGCTGATCGGCGGCGCGGTAAGCCCAGCAACTATCAGCTGCCTGCTGGCCTTGCTGAACGTGCGGTTCAGATCATCCGCGAGCGCTACGCTGATTTTGGCCCGACGCTGGCCTGCGAGAAGCTGGCCGAGCTGCACGGCGTGACGCTGTCTAAAGAGACCGTACGCAAGCTGATGATGCAGTCAGGACTCTGGATCCCGCGCAGGCATCGCGCCCCAAAGATTCAGCAACCGCGTTACCGGCGCGCCTGTGTCGGCGAGCTGATACAAATCGACGGCTGCGATCACCGCTGGTTCGAGGAACGCGGCCCGGCCTGCACGCTGCTGGTTTACGTGGATGACGCGACCAGCCGCCTGATGCAGCTTCACTTCGTCCGCTCCGAGTCCACGTTCACCTACTTTGAAGCCACGCGCGGCTACCTGGAGCAGCACGGCAAGCCGCTGGCGTTTTACAGCGACAAGGCCAGCGTGTTCCGCATCAACAATAAAAATGCGGCTGGCGGCGACGGTCAGACGCAGTTCGGTCGCGCGATGAACGAGCTGAACATCACCGGCATCTGCGCCAACACCAGCTCTGCCAAGGGCCGCGTGGAGCGTGCACACCTCACGTTGCAGGATCGGCTGGTCAAGGAACTCAGGCTGCGTGACATCAGCACGCCTGACGCGGCTAACGCCTTTGCCGCTGAGTTTATGGCGGACTACAACCGGCGTTTCGCGAAGGCACCGAGGCATGATTTTGACGTTCACCGTCCGCTCGATGCAGACGACAACCTGAACCAGATATTTACCTGGCGCGAACCGCGCAAGGTTTCGAAAGCGCTGACGGTCCGCTACGATAAAATGCTGTTGCTGCTTGAGGATAACGATGACAGCCGCCGCGCGATGGGTAAATATCTGGATGCCTGGCAGTACCCGGATGGTCGCGTTGAACTCAGGAGTCACGGCACGGTGCTTCCCTACTCTGCCTACGACCGGCTGTCTGAAGTTGACCAGGGTGCGATCGTTGACAACAAGCGGCTTGGACACGCGCTGGCCGTGGCCAAGCTGATGCAGGACAAGCGTGATAATACGCGGTCTCAGGGCCTCCCGGCCGGAACCGGGCCGAGTCGGAGAAGTGCGAAGAAAGATCCAGCTAAAAAGCGGCAGCGTGCGGTGAATGAGGATGATTTACTGGAAGCGTTATTTGACTTACAGAGCCGCAGCGAGGAAATTTTTGAGCGGAAAGATACTTAAATCAGGCTTGTTCAGTAACTTTATTCCCAACCCAGTTCGGAATAAGTTTTACAATCCTGTTCAGGAAAAGACGTTATATATTGGCCCCAGTCCATATATTTATAATAAAGGGTCATTGCTTCATAATGGCTGGCCGCATCCACTTCCCATATAAGTTTTGCACCAGGATCCAATAATGATCTTGCTGCATTTCCCTGGACACCTTTCAGACAAAAAGTCTGGCATCCATCAGGCTCGACCCAGAGTTCATGCCTCAAAGTTGGCTTCCCTGATAATCAAATTTATCTGCCAATAATTCCACATCATACTGTGATTTGAAAGGCTGCAATTCATCTCATCCGGACATCTCAGATTTGCCTGAACCCGGTCATCTCTGCTTAGCTTCAACAATAATATGTAATTGATTTTGAACATAAAATAATTATATTGGCTTAATATCTGCATATTTTATCTGTCAATTGGATTTCTCTGGCGGCGACGGCGCGTGACGGTGTGACGTTTGCGATGCACCTAGTGCCGCAGAAGATGATCCAGACGATGATGCGTCATAAGGATCCAAAGTCGATGGAGTGGTACACGGGGTTGTTCTCGCTGGAAGTGACCCGCCAGCTCTGCGTGCGGTTCTCCATGGACGCCGATGAAGCCCGGGCGCTCCTGTTATCCGTTAAGCACTATGTGGGCAGCTGAACGCCGCGTCTTAGCGGCGTTCAGGACCTCAGTGCCGTACCAGCAGGCTGGTCAGTGAGGAGTGCAGTTGAGTGGCGCTGAAAATCTGACGGTCATAGCTCATACGCATGTAGCTGTCGATTTCATCAAGCCGCATGCTGTTTCTGACAGACACCGGCGTGTCAAAAAGCATTTTGAGCAAGTAAACAAAATCGTGCCCGTTGCAGATGGCGTACTTATCGGGGGACATCATCTCCAGTCTGCGCATTTCATTCAGCAAATCCGCACCGCTCAGGGGCGTGTGTCGTCCGCGACTTCTGTCTAATATGTGACTGATGTAGGCCATCTCATCGACAGCGACATCGGTTCCGTTAACGGATATAAAGTCCGGGTAACGCATCCCTTTGAAATTCAGACCTGCGCGGTCCAGGTAGTTGAACCACTTCAGCAGCCCCAGCCGGTAGCTTGCCAGCAGGACACTCTGCTTGATCTTCTGACAGAAAGGGATAGCGAGCGCTCCGTTTGTCAGACGGCGCTGCGCGAAGTGCATAATAAATTTGTCCACCACGCCACCCTCAACCAGCATCATCTCCAGATCATGTGCGTCCGTGAAATAGATGCCTTCATGACTGATGTTGCTCAGCCTGTCGAAATCTGCATCACATACGCCATAAACTGCATCGTTTCCTGCGCTTCTCAGCGTGCTGACCGCGCGTATTACCTCACTTTTGCCACTTTCCGGTGAGTCATAGAGGATCCGGTCATCGAGGCGATGCGTGTTAAAAAAGCTGATGTCAGTAATGCCTTCAACCACGACCAGGATCCGGTCACGATTCATCCCGTTGCGCATGGCCATCAGCATCGTGCTCATCCAGTCCTCTTCACCGATGGCGTCGCGAAGCGAACTCATTCCGATTCTCCTGCGGCTTCAGGCGCGGCTCTGTCGCGATGGGCAATATCATACAGATCGAACGTCAGCGGCCAGTTCTTACTGATCACGGCCGGTGAGTGCGTGGCAATGATCACCTTCTCGTAACCATTAATTTTCTGAATTTTCTTCAGTGAGTCAAGGAACGTCTGCTGCCATGCCACGTGCAGGGAAATCTCAGGTTCATCTATCAGGATGACCTTGTGCGTACGCAGATTAAAGATCAGGCAGAACAGCAGCACTATCTGATTCTGCTCGCCCGAGGAAAGCATGTTGCGTCCGACGGGGTCGCCGCTCTCGCTGATGAAGCTGAACCCCTGTTCCCGGCTGATATGGATATGTTTAAATGCCAGTACCTTTTCCCGTAGGATCGATTCAAATAGTGCAATTTTCTGGTGCAGCGTTTCAAACGGTGACAGCTTCTCCATCGCATCGTTGATGTACAGGTCCAGCACGTTCAGGTATTCGCGACTGCCCTCCATGGCGTCCCCTTCATCCGGAAGCAGTTCCTCCTGCGTCTGGATCAATCCGAACTGCATATAGTCGCGGCGCTTACCCTGGATACCGATCAGACGCTGCTGGATATTGGTGTAGTACAGCTGCTTCTGTTTCTGCAAGCGCTGAAAAAGCCGGATAGGGAACGTGGCGTCGAGTTTCTGGCTGAACGAGGCAGACTCATCTTCGGCGGCGCCCATCAGGTTTCGCAACTGCTCTGCGCAGCGGTCGATCACCGTTGTGCCATCGGCGGCTTTTTCTAGCCGGTCAGCGCGTATAAATGAGATGAGCCCTGCGGGGAAAAGCGCGCCGAGCACGTCTGATGTGAGGCGGGCGTAGTCAGGGGTTCTGTTTGGAGCACTCTTTTCTTCAACGATCCAATTGTTCCGTCCCCAGAAGTGCGCCTGCGACTTTTCTTCCTTCAGCGTCAGCGTTTCAGCCACGGGTTCTGCGCCCGAAGCGCCCTCGGCGATGAGGGTCAGGCAGTCAGTCCCGTTGCCTCTGATGAAGACAGTTCCTTCCTGATGGTAAAGCGTGATTTGTTCAAATTTCAGGGTGCAGAGCACGTTCAGGCGATTGGCCAGGATACTGTGGAGAATGTTCAGGATCATGGTTTTGCCGTATCCGTTCGGCCCGGTGAGCATGGTTATCTCATTCTCATCGAGCGGGATGCTATAGTCGAGCAGGCCAAAAAGCTTCCTGATTTCGAGTCGGATCAGTTTCAAATCAATATCCTTATTCTATTCGGGCCAGAAACGGGACCGGGGAACTGTTTTTGTTGAGCGTTATTTTTAGGGGGTCTGAAGTCCAATGGAACGAAAACGTACGCTAGTGAAGTAACTTTATGATGTATCTAAACATAATGGACGTTGAAAAACACCTTCAAAACGATGCTTTTTTAAGGGTATGACGGCGTTGTTGAATAAATGGATTTAATGCTGTGTAGCCCTCAAAACTGCTTGTTGCGTTGACGTAAAATCATGTGGTTACATAAGCATCGAAATACAGGCCTTTTACGACAGCAGGTATTTCAACCAAAATTGATATGGCTAAAAGCATGATTACTTATTATTCAACAAAGCACCTTCAAGACGGGAGCATTGCTATCCGCGCGTGGTTAGAGAAAGACCGAGGAAATATGCAGAAACGAGATTAAAAACCACCAATAAACCTATCCTGCCCTGATCAATGCCGACATAATCAGGGCGAGTATTTACCTAACAGAAACTGCTCCAATCATTTCTGTGTCTTATGATGTTTCTCCTGAAGCTCCCCTTGATTTTTAGGGGCAATACGCTTCATTTCCAAAGCGATTAGGCCCCTTAGTACCCGGGAAAAGATACCACCATATGCCCATTGCCGAAAGAAGCATAAGAATGATTGAAATAATAACCAGTCTGGTTTCTTCATCACCGTCATGTGTTATTCCCATTGCGAGCCCCAGGATTATAATAATTGAATAAGAGATGAAGAACCACCAACCAGATCTGTTCAGGTCATGTAGACGGCGAACGCTTACAGCGATACCCGGAGCGCTAATAGCCAGACTAAAAACCCATCCAATAACTTGCACCAAGTTAAATATTTCGATAAAAATAAAATTCGCAACACTAAAAGTCAAAAATTCGAGTCGACTTGCTCTTCCATTAAAAACAAAATATTTACGGAAGCAATTGATATAAAGATCAAAAATCGCGTTCATGAAATCCCTTACATAAATTTGAAGTGCTGCTGATTTGCCTCATACATTTTGCATGAGCTTCCTGCATAGTACATAAATCTGATTTTGTTCACCTCTGAAATCAAACTCAACCTTGTCAGGATTACACTTCTATCTTGATATGCCACGATCAGGCCAAAAAAACTGCAATTAACTAGAAATTGCAGTCTCGCTTTAGAAAAATTGCTGAACTGACTGGCATTATGACTCCCTGCCGCCCTTCTGACGGTTATTTCTGCTACATAAAGCTGCTGATGGCGGTGTCCACCACAGCAACAGCCGTCAGGACGCCCGCCAGAATCAACCAGCCCCAGCCCTTACGCTGGCGCAGGGCCAGCAGGATGGCACCGGAGAAACAGCTGACGGGGATAAAGGTCAGGATCAAAATCAGCATCAGCGTGATAATTTGCGTGTCGCGCACTGGTATACTCCTTTTATTCCGGCATGCTGCGGAGGTGAATTGTCCGGTCGGCCGAGTCAATTGTGGATGACCGGTGGGCGATAATAACCCGCGTGATGCTCAGGGCGCGTATGGCCTCGTTTATCAGCGCCTCGTTATGTTCGTCCAGATGGCTGGTTGCCTCGTCCATGAAAAGAATGCCGGGACGCCGATAGAGTGCGCGAACGATAAAAATGCGCTGACGCTGGCCGCCCGAGAGCCCCTCGCCCAGCTCGCCTGTCAGGGTGTCATAGCCCATAGGCAGGGCCATGATATCGTCATGGATATGGCCAAGGCGGGCGCAGGTATGAAGCCACGCCTCGTCAGGTGAGTCGCTGAAGCCGGTCATGTTTTCGCGTAAAGACCCGGCAAAAAGACGATCCTCCTGCAGTATGCAGGCCACGGCGCGGCGGTAGTTGTTCACGCCGGCGGAGTGGATATCCCGTCCACCGGCCAGCACGCAGCCTTCACCTGGCGGGATAAGGCCGCTCAGCACTTTCATGAGTGTGGTTTTTCCGCACCCTGATGGGCCGGTGATGGCCACGCTTTCTCCGGCAGCTACCGTGATATTGAGCCCTTTGAAAATGGCTGGTGACTGTGCGTCATGACGAAACATGAGTCCTTTTGCCTCCAGCGCGATGGCGACACCCGCTGGGTACAGGTCTGCAACGGGGGCGGCCGGCTCGGACTCCGTGTGGGCGATGTCCGCAATCCTTTCTCCGTGCAGGCAGAGCATGCCAAGACGCAGGAACATGTCAGTCAGTGACAGTGCCCGGGAGGTGAAAATTTCACGAAATACCCCGAAGGCCACAAACGCCCCGAGTGAAAGCTGATGAGTCATTACGGCCCCAATGCCAAGCCAGAGGATAACCACGTTGTCCAGTGCGTTCGTCAGACCGCTGACCGTACTGAAAAGAATGTCAAAACGCCGACGGCTGACGGCAGCGTTGGCGGCGTCTACTTCAAGTGTCAGCCAGTTCCGGCGGCGCTGCGATGTCAGACCCTGCGCGCGTAGCGTGGCGATACCCCACAGCGATTCGGTAAAGTGAGATCCGGCCGCCGCGTTTTTTATCAGTTGCTCCTCCGTCAGCTGCCGGTAGCGAGGAAAGGTAACCACCCGCATTGTTATGGCGATCAACACAAAGCACGTAACCACACCCCACAGAAGCGGGCCTCCGTAGCCTGCCAGCAGCACGCAAGACCCTAGGAGCATGATTCCGTCAATGACGCAGCCGGTAATATCGTGGACAAAAGTGTCGCGCAGCACGTCCAGCGAGCCGAATCGTGACTGGATGTCGCCCGTCCGACGCTGGGCAAACCACGGAAGAGGAAGTCCCAGAAGATGCCGGAGCAGACCTTCCTTCCACTGGACATCGGTGAGCGTGTCCGTCACCATCACCGTCCATGCACGGATGAGGTTAAATCCGGTCTGAAGCAGGATAAGTGCTCCCAGAGACAGGCAGACCAGCTCAAGCAGGCCCTGGTCGGAGGCGGGAACCACGTGATCCAGGGCAATCTGCGTACCCACCGGCAACAGCAGACTGATGCTTTCGATCATCGCGGATAAACAGAAGATTTTGACCAGGGCAGTGCCGAAGCCGCGTATACCGCTCATCAGTTCGGCAGGCCTGACGCGGGTCTGTTTTTTTTGCCTACTGAAGCCGCGACCGGGCCAGAGCTCCAGCGCCGCGCCGGTAAAGTTTTCTGACAGAGTTTTCCTGCTGACGCTTAGCCGTCCACGGGCCGGATCGTGGATCACGGCCCGGTCGCCACTGAGGCTGACCAGCACCACAAAATGGCTGAAGCTCCAGTGCAGAATACAGGGCAGCCTCAGGTCCGAAAGCTCCTCAAGCTCAAGTGATAAAGCCCGGCCCGCCAGTCCCACCTCCCCGGCAACGGTGTACAGGGTGCTCAGCGTGGCGCCGCGCGACGAGATGCCACCCCGGCTGCGCAGGGTAAACAGATCTACGTGATGTCCGTGCCAGCCTGCCACCATCGCGATACAGGCCAGCCCGCATTCGGCAGCTTCAGTCTGCAGAATCAGGGGGACACGCCGGTACAGTGAGAAATTGAGACGGCGTAATAGCCCTTCAGGTACGTTACTGTTCACTCACCGCCTCCTGCGCGCTGTCACGCATGTCATAGAGTGGCGCAAGGACCCACTGCCACAGTTTTCGTTTCTCCAGAAACAGTGTGCATTCAGCTCGCAGCCCGTTTCCTGGACGGAGGCGGTGTCCCTGCCAGACAAAGTGCGTCACATCAGGCGTGACGGTCAGCCTGTACCAGGTCTCGGATGTGCCGGCGTTTACGGCAGGCGCGCCAGACCATAATGCCCTTTCCTGTGGAGTGGCTGGGGCGGAAGATATTTGCGTGATCCGTCCGGGAAACTGACCAAACTTTTCTGCCGGAAAAGCGTTATACCGGATGTTGACCGGCGAGCCTGCCTTAATGAATGGCACGGCGCTGTCCGGCACCCACATGACCAGTTCCCAGCGGGGAGGTGCGAAAGGAATAACCTGTGCCAGGGCGTCGCCTGCGCTGACTGACTGTCCTGACGACAGGCCGGCGATATCTACCCGCCCGTCCACTGGCGAGGTCACGACCAGCGTTCCCGCCGCGTCGTCCAGAGTGTCCTGGCGAATAAGGACGCTGCGCTGCATCTCCATGCGGAAAATATCGTTATCAAAATCAGCGGCGCGCGTGCGGATGTCGCCCGTCAGAGCCAATACCTGCAGAGCGTTCTGTTCGCGCTGACTGCTCAGCGTTAGCAGGTCGTTCTGCTGCTGATAGTAAAGAGCGGCCTGCTGGGAGAGCTGGTCCCGGTTGATGAGGCCCGCGCGCTGATAGCGGCGATAGTTGTCCATATTCTGCTTCATTTCCTTCAGCCCCTCTTCGGCCTGGTTCAATACGTCAGCCGTGTGCGAAAGCGCCGCCGCATAACTGGCTTTCTGCTGCTCCAGGGTTTCAAGCGTGACGCGCCTGTTTTCACGCAGGTGATTAATGATGCCCTCAACGCTTTTTATCTGGGCCTGCGTATTCTGCCGCTGCTGAAGGCTGACCACGCCGGATCGCGTCGTGTGGCTGACGTCAATTTCATAAAGAGGCTGTCCTTTTTTTACCTTATCACCTGCACTGACCAGACGGCTGATAATAAACCCCTGCCCGGGTGCGGTGACCCGGACTGGGCCGGGCAGGGAGGCCAGCTCTCCGCTAACGGTCACCCGACGGGTATAGCTGCCGATGCAGAGAAACAAGGCCAGCAGGGAAAAAAAGAGCGCGGTGAGGGCGAGATGCACCCATGCGGGAAGGCCACGGCACAGCAATGCCCGACCATTCCAGACTCGTGACCGGTGACTGAGCGCCGCTGCACGATAAAGGGAGTCCATGAGTATCCTGAAGAAATAAAAGCCAGTAGTTGTCATAATAAGGCGGCCATAATGGCCGCCCGGGAAACGGAGACGCTGTAATCAGCGGTTTTTACCCCCTCCCCTCTGACTGCTTTGCCCCTTGTTGCTGGATTTACCACTGTTCCCTTTATTATTCCCTGATGCAGAGGATCCGGCATCAGGTGCGTTCAGACCACAGCCAGCGTGAAAGCTACCCGAGGTAGATGAGCCACCATGTCCATCTTTAGATGTGGAAAAAGAACCACCAATAGAACAGCTGCCAATTGAAAACCCACCTGCGACTACACTCATTTCATTTGAAGATAATTCACGCATTATTATTTCTCCTAATTACAGTAAGTTGCGAATATAACGTGCTTTTTTCTCATTGAAATAACCCATTGAGAAGATGAATTGGCATAGTGTATATTTGTTATGCCAAACTTTTTCATGTCTGCCGGGGTGTATGAAAACCATTTCTCCGGGAACCTATACCTATAATCAGAATTTAACTGAGGACAAAAAGATAGTTTATTTCCCACGCCAATTCTTCTGTAAAATTCAACATCATCCTTTTGTAATTCTTTAATTTCCCGAAGCGAGAAAAAATCACTCTTTGTTATGCTTCCAGATATTTTAATTTCTCTCTCAGGGCCGTTGATACCTCCATGCCATAGAAGGTACGAATCGTTACCCAGATATTTTTTCTTTCCGGCCGGAAAAATATAGTTAGCACAGGCAGAGGCGCAAACGCTGCGCACATCAACACTGATGCCATTTTTATATATGTAATCACCTATCGCTAAAGCGTTCCTGGCATCACCGCCAATGCTATTTATAGATACCGTATTGATGGGGGATTTTTTAGCAAGCCTTAGGAATTCAGAATAAGATGTGTCTGTGATTTTTCCATTATAATAAATAATACCCCCTTTAATATAGATATCGGGGGGATCAGAAAGAACGCTGGCATCGGGGAGGTCTATCTCCTCATACGCCACACATGGCGAGGAATTAAATATTAAAAAAAACATAGCTAATGAAGTAATTACGGAAGAACTACTTTCAAAAAAAGTTCTCAACTGTCCCTGTTTCATTACTTTTAACTCCGTTTACACCCCTGTGTAATTCATAGCCCAGTTTCGTAGTCCCTGAACATACATCAAAGCCGATAATAGGAATGCAATTGTTTTATGTAATGTAATACTTAACTAAGTTTGTTTTTAGTAAACATGTGTAACAAAATATTTATTCGTTCAATTTATTTGAAAGAAATATGGGTTCTTTGGCGACTTTTTGAGATTGACATTTTAAATTTAATCATCGTAAATGATGATATCCATATCTGGTCGCACATGTAACGTTAAAGGATCGCCTGAGGATTTTGCTGTTATAGCCAGTACGTCCCCGGGATGAGTTTCTTCTTATAAAGAATTAGATTATTCAAATCTATAGAATAACTACCCTGTTTAAATTTCCATTTTTTGATGACTCAATGCCTTAAAGACGATTTTGATGTTTTTAATCCGATTGTTTTTAATGATATGCAGAAAACATCAGAAGCACTTTTGCTCTTCGAGAATTTTATAGACTGTGGAGCGTGCAATACTGAGCTGATGAGAAATATTAGTTGCACCCATACCTCTCCGATGAAGTTCCATAACGGCATGCCTGTCTACAGTGCGCTTGCGGCCGAATTTAATACCTTTTAGCTTCGCCTCTTGCCTCCCTTCATTTGTACGCTCAAGGATTCTCTGGCGCTCTGCCTGGGCTACAGCTGAAAGAATAGTGACAACCATTTTACCCATTTCCCCATCTGTACTGATACCGTCGTCAATAAACCGGACGGCCACCCCCTGGGCATCAAATTCTTTTATCAGCTGGATCATATCGGCAGTATCGCGGCCAAGACGGTCAAGTTTCTTCACCAGAATCACGTCACCTTCTTCCACTTTCATCCGCAAGAGCTCCAGACCCTCTCGATCAACAGAACTGCCTGATGCCTTGTCGGTAAAGATGCGGTTGGCTTTTACTCCTGCCTCTTTAAGTCCCTTGATCTGAATATCGAGAGACTGCTGGCTGCTTGATACCCGTGCGTAACCAAAAAGTCGCATAAAAATGTATCCTAAATCAAATATCGGACATATGGTGTCTGTTATAACAAAAAATCGATATATCGGACACATTATTGATACCAATTTGGTGTGTCCGACAATTTATAACATTTCGGACGGTTGCGAAATTGTTAATATATAACCGTCAGGCTGGGAGGCCGATATGCCCGTCGATTTTCTGACCACTGAGCAGGAACTGAATTATGGTCGCTATGTTGCAGAACCCAATGACGTGCAGCTGGCGCGCTATTTTCATCTTGATGAGCGGGATCTCGCCTTCATTAACCAGCGACGGGGAAGGCATAACCGGCTGGGAATTGCGCTTCAGCTCACCACCGCCCGTTTTCTGGGCACCTTTCTGACGGATTTAACCCTGGTTCTGCCGGGTGTTCAGCAATTTGTCGCGGTGCAGCTTAATATCCGCCGTACGGAAGTCCTTTCACGCTACGCAGAACGGGATACCACCCTCAGAGAGCATACTGCGCTGATTAAGGATTATTACGGTTACCATGAATTTGGCGATTTCCCCTGGTCTTTCCGCCTGAAGCGCCTGCTATACACCCGCGCATGGCTCAGTAATGAGCGACCCGGCCTGATGTTTGATTTTGCCACCGCCTGGCTGCTTCAGAATAAGGTCCTGCTGCCCGGAGCAACCACACTTGTACGTCTCGTCAGTGAAATACGTGAACGGGCAAATCAGCAGCTGTGGAAGAAACTGGCCGCGTTGCCTGACAGCTGGCAGACCGCCCGCGTGACGGAGCTGTTGGACATTCCTGAGGGACAGAGAATTTCACCGCTGGAGCAACTGAAAAAGGGACCTGTCACCGTCAGCGGACCGGCATTTATCGAAGCGCTGGAGCGGTATATCCGGCTGCGAAACCTGGAGTTTTCCCGACTGAGTTTTACTGGTCTGCCCGCTATACAACTACGTAATCTGGCCCGTTACGCAGGCATGGCGTCGGTAAAATATATCGCGCGAATGCCACAGCAGAGAAAGCTGGCCATACTCACTGCATTCGTTAAAGCACAGGAGACTGCGGCGCTGGATGAATCCGTTGATGTGCTCGATATGCTGATACTGGATATCACTCGTGCGGCGAAGAAAACGGGGCAGAAAAAACGGCTCAGGACGCTGAAAGATCTTGACCGTGCTGCGCTACTGCTGGCGCGGGCATGTTCATTGTTGCTAGATGAGCAGGCTGACGATGCTGAACTGAGGGAGTCCATATTCAGCAGCATACCGAAGAACAGACTGGCAGAATCCGTCAGCAAGGTAAATGAGCTGGCCCGGCCTCAGAACAACAATTTCCATGACGAAATGGTGGAACAGTACGGGCGGGTAAAGCGTTTTCTTCCGGCGGTATTGCGCGACCTGCATTTCCAGGCAGCGCCAGCCGGAGAACATACGCTGTCCGCCATTCATTATCTGACCGAACTGAACGGCTCGAAAAAGCGCATCCTGGACGATGCGCCTGAACATATTATTACCGGCCCCTGGAAACGCCTGGTATACGATGCGGATGGCCGGATACAGCGTGCTGGCTACTCGCTTTGTCTACTGGAGCGCCTTCAGGATGCACTACGCCGACGGGACATCTGGCTCGAAAACAGCGATCGCTGGGGCAATCCCCGCGAGAAGCTGTTGCAGGGGGAAGAATGGCAGGCTCAGCGGGTTCCCGTCTGCCGGGCGCTGGGACATCCCACTGATGGACATAAAGGCGTGCAACAGCTGGCGGTCCAACTGGATGAAACCTGGAAAGCCGTAGCATCCCGCTTTGAAGGAAATGCGGAGGTTAATATCTGCCATGACGGTAAATATCCTTCCCTGACTATCAGCAGCCTGGAGAAACTGGAGGAGCCACCATCGTTGCATCGTCTCAACAGTCGGGTAAGGCAGCTACTCCCGCCGGTAGATTTGACGGAACTTTTGCTTGAGATAGATGCCAGAACGGGCTTTACACGTGAGTTTACGCATGTCAGTGAATCCGGGGCCCGGGCGCAGGAACTGCACATCAGCCTATGCGCGGTCCTGATGCTGAGGCCTGCAATATCGGGCAGGAACCGCTGATAAAGCACAATATACCGGCGCTGACGCGCCACCGGCTCAGCTGGGTGAAACAGAATTACCTCCGGGCAGAAACGCTGGTCAGCGCCAATGTCCGCCTGGTTGATTTTCAGTCCACACTGGAGCTTGCTGGCCGCTGGGGTGGCGGCGAAGTGGCTTCAGCTGACGGCATGCGCTTTGTCACGCCGGTGAAAACCGTCAATTCAGGACCTAACAGAAAATATTTTGGTTCCGGACGTGGCATCACCTGGTACAACTTCGTCTCTGATCAGTATTCTGGATTCCACGGCATCGTTGTCCCCGGCACATTACGTGATTCCATTTTTGTGCTGGAAGGCCTTCTGGAGCAGCAGACAGGGCTGAATCCGGTTGAGATCATGACAGACACAGCCGGTACCAGCGACATTATTTTTGGCCTCTTCTGGCTGCTGGGATACCAGTTTTCTCCCCGGCTTGCCGATGCCGGTGAAGCAGTATTCTGGCGGGTGGATAAATCGGCAAATTACGGTGCACTGGACGAACTCGCTCGTGGTTGTGTCGATCTGTCGAAAGCCGAGGATCAGTGGGATGAGATGATGCGAACCGCCGGTTCCCTGAAACTGGGCACCATTCATGCTTCAGAACTCATTCGCTCTTTGCTGAAAAGCGCGCGCCCATCAGGGCTGGCACAGGCGATCATGGAAGTCGGGCGCGTCAACAAGACGCTATACCTTCTAAATTATATTGATGATGAAGATTATCGTCGGCGGATCCTGACGCAGCTAAACCGGGGAGAAGGCCGCCATGCTGTGGCGAGGGCGATCTGCTACGGACAGCGCGGTGAGATCAGAAAGCGCTATCGTGAAGGTCAGGAAGATCAACTGGGTGCACTGGGCCTGGTCACTAACGCAGTGGTACTGTGGAACACACTTTATATGCAGGAAGCCCTGAGCTGGATGCGCAGGAATGCAGAAGAAACCGGGGTTGAAGATATCGCCCGGTTATCCCCACTGATGCACGGGCATATCAATATACTTGGGCATTATACGTTTACGCTACCGGAGGATATTTTGAAGGGGGAACTGAGAGAATTAAATTTTAATTTAAACAATGAATTAACTTCTTAGCGTACGTATTCGTTCCATTGGCCCTCAAACCCCTACCCTGAAGTGTCAGGCTTACGCGTCCAAGATAAGCCCATTCCCAGTAGCTACTGTTACGGAAATCGTAGCCAATTTTTTCATTAATCGGAAACGTTCCCGTCTGAACCGTGCTCAGGATAGTGTTAACAGGGGGCAACGTCTGCCGGTCAAAACTGAAGGAAAGCTTGGCCATATCGGCGCTAAGCGGAAGCCCTTCTCCGTAAATAAAGTGATACAGAGCCGCCAGCGGTCCAAAGGCATTGTTGGTCAGTTCAGTCTGCTGGTTCGCCTCAAAATAATCTGCTTCATTGGCATTGAACATATCCCAGTAAGCCCAGTTGGGGTGTGTTACCCGCTGACTGTCGGCATAGGCTGCGGCGCCCAGGACGCGCTTCAGTATTTCAGGATGCTTTTGATACCATTCCCGGCACTGCTCAAGAATCTGAGCCGTTTTAGTACCGTCTTCACAGGCCAGGATACGTGCCTGTAAATAAACTGCATCAGCAAAACCTGCAGGGAGGCCATTATCCGAAAAGGCGGAATAATCATAGGATGAGGGGTATGATGGGGCCGGAACCGGGGTCGCAATAACATTGATCGGTGGCTGTTCTGCCATGATTAACTCCTTTAATCGAGTGGTAGTGAGCAAGATATTTATTAAAACTAATGATAATCATTATCAAGTAGATGCTATTGTCTTACCGATGAATTTATAACTGCATCTGCTTTGTCCCCGGCAACTGGTGGGCTGTCACGCAGGGGCATCGGCCTTGTCATATGCCACAACGTTTTTATCGTGATCAGTGCCGTCCTGAACGGTTTCTGGCGCCTCCATGCCGCTCACGCGGCATTCACAGGACGGACTACGCACTGCTCGCCCGTCTGAATTAAGGCTTCAGCCAGAGTGCTGCCCGGCGCTACATTATCGGTAAACCGACAATAACGGGCTCTGCCTTTCGCCAGTACGCTCATGTGCATCAGATCTAAACGGAAGAAACGCGGATGAAAGACTCAGAAAATGAACTGACAGAATCCACCTACTGGGAGGCATGCCGGATTACCGGAATGATCTGCCTGAATCTGGCCGACAGGGGCCAGCAGACCGATCGTGAACGACTGATACAGGAGCTGGTTACACTCGTAAAAGCCTGCATTAAAGAAAACCAAGTCTGTAATCCCTCACTGATCTTCGCGATTGAACAACTCCGGGGTGACGACCCTGATGAAGTCAGACTTCACAGCTGAAACGGGTGCAGGCTCTTCAGGGTTTTCTGAAGAATGGTGATGTCATAAAATGCCGGATTTCAGGGCCACTTTTTCCTGTGGTCCGTCATGAAGGACGCGGCTTATGGATAACGACAACCTGAACGTCAGTCACCTCGCCTGGTGCGGGCTGATTGCGCTGAATACCGCCCGGCAGGACGGTATTGTGACCTCTCCCGCACAGGACAACCTGTTTCTGACCCGCTGGCTGGCCACCGCCGAAAAGCAGCGCCGCTTTCCACGTGAGCTGGCCGGGGACATCAGCTGGCTGCTGAAAGAGGGACGGGAAAAAGGTCTGCGCGCCGACCTGCCCGGCAAGCTCGACTACCTGTGGCGCGCCAGCAGCGGCCATCTGCTGGCGCAGAACGACCTTTTCCGGCTGCAGCACACCCTGCACGCGGTGAAGCTTACCGGCTGGATTTACATGGTGCTGGCAGAGAGCGAGTGGAGCGGCCGCCGGCAGCTGCGCCTGAGCCCGTCCGTATCGGGCATCTACCTGAACCGTCACGCGCTGGACGCCGGCTTTGACGAACGTGGCCGTCAGCGCATTCCCCTGCCCGCACGTATTACCGGCGAACTGCCCGCGCTCGATAAGCTGCTGCAGCGCTCGGGATGGCGCCGGGAAGCGGCTGGCGGGGCGGATGAACATCTGCATCATCTGCTCGCGGACGGATTCCGGGCAGCGTGATGCGCGGGCCGGAATGGTCACGGACGTTACAGGCTACAGTGAACCTACATGCCACTCAGGTTTCAGGGCGGGCGGCCGATAACTCCCGCGTAAGCAGAATAATAAATCGTTTGTTTTCATTCCCTGAACAGGGTGCTGCCCGGCGGCGCCCCACTTTTTTGGAAGGCGAGCACGTGAGCGGTCGCCAGGACAGGAACCACACCATGAACAGGCATGAAGTGACGTCTCAGCTGTTTCGCAGCGCGGGCTACGATCCGACCACCGGCGTGCTGGAGCTTGAGTACCGCAACGGCGCGTGCCGGCGCTGGCTCGCGGTGCCGGCAAAGGTGTATCAGGCGTTCTGCGCGGCCGCGGACGCTGACGCCTTTTTCAGGAACAACATTGAGGGCCGCTATATTTCTTTATAGAAACGGGTGTAATTGTAATCTAAAATCAGTTTATTAAACTTTTTCATTTTATCTGAGTTGAATTTAAATTTAAATCAAAGGATCGAAAAATCATGTTCCCTTATAAAGCCCCATTAAGAATTAAAACTATATTTCAAGGTTTAATTTTACTCTCAATGGTTAAGTTAACTACATTTAATGTATCCGCGTCACCATTATTACTTCTAGAAGTCGCTGAAACAGTTTCAAATGTAAATCATTTTTCAGAGGGAATTAAGAGGGTAAATGCTATTTATGATTCAACTGAAATATTAAAGCTTTTAACACAGGTAAATGAGGTGCCAGGGCCATATTATTTTAAACTTGAACAGTATTATATTGACTATATGAAGAAAGGTCCTCAATGGATTCAAAAATTCTATCTTGATGAAGGAATCCCAAAGAATATATATATGAAAGAAATTCCACCTCTTGAGGAAACATCTAGGGATATGAAATCCTTTGCATATATTGTGACAGGTTTAAATAAAGACTCTTGTGATATGGTACATAAAGCATTAAAAAATTCATTTCATTACGAATATATAAACCAGGGTGGTAGAATTAACACTTCAATTAAAAGGAAAGGCGAGTGCAAGGATATAGATGACAATGAAATCATTGTGCTTAGGTGATAGGGGGATTGATTTTCATTAATCAATTCTTAGGCAATTATCTGTGATTAGTTCTGCAAGATAATTTTAGGCTGCCAATTAACTAGGTTTACATGTTAGTAATTGCTAGTCAATAGTTTGTTAATGACACATCAAAAGATAACTTAAAAAGTAGTATGGTGCATACATAACTTGGCAATCTTATTAATATTGCACCTCTGCTCGTGCAGATGCCGACATGATGGCATCTGCACGAAGTGTGCTCTGGACCTGAAACAGAAGCTTAGCTGTCAGGCATGTAAAAACGCTTACGCGGTGCTTTATGGATTTAGCTAAAGGCCGTTAGGTCATGCGTTATTCGTTGTCGTTAAGCGGAGTGTGAAGCTCAGGCTGCAACACTTGCTCGAAATATTCATGTGATACTGATAAGTATGGTTTTTTACAGCTAATACCAATCAGTTAATGTATATCTTTTCTTTATTGATTCAATATCAACTCTGAATAAGGAAGCCAGTAAATGAAAGTCAGGCTCAATGTTTTTTTTTAAACAATAAGCGTATGCCTGCCTGTCGTTGTTATATCTGATGAGTCTTTTACCTGTTTTCAATTTCGAAAGGTTAATATTGCTTTCGGCAATATCGGGGAACTCTCTTACAAAAGAATCCATTTCTTTTATAACATGATCAATAAGTGATATGGTTAGTTCTGTCAGGTCAATCAGATTGTGGATTTCCTTATCTGAAAGACAGGCATGAAGGGCCATCTGAAAGCTTGCATCATCTTTAATGGATTTATCTTTAATGTAATCATGCACTTTCTTTCTGGCGTCGTCATCCAATACATTCCTTTTCTCAATCTGATAAATTGCAGTGTTGTAGTTCGAAATCAGAGCGCTTAACCTTGATAAATTACGCCATGACTTCCCTAATTCCAGATTGCTTGGCTTTTCTACTGCTTTCCTGAATATACTATGGGATATAAATCTTTTCATCCTTTCTTTTCTGGAGAAGTTGCAGGTCTTAAGCTCTTTGATAAATGAAAAATCAGGTAAATCGATAGAGATTCTGTCTGCTTTTAAGAGGGTTTCTGGAAAGATCCAAAGCCTTAGATAAGGGTTTTTTGTATCGATGTTTCTGTAATTTTCTTTTACCGTTATTAAGTTATTGAGAGATTCAATGATGGTAAACATTAAGTGCATAGAACATTTAAATTTATCCTTCTCGGCTTTGCTTATTTCCTGTTGATTATTTATATATATGGCTATTAGCCCTCCCATAATCGCAGAAAACAGTGAGCTTACAACAGGAAATATAAAATCCTTGAATGGGTGATCTTGCTGAGTCGCCTCAATGAGCGACTTGATTAACAGAAGCGAGTATTGGTCCATAATATGAGCCTATTTATCTGACTTTATCGGCAGGTTATCATTATAATCCATTTATTTTCAGACATCTGCGTAAGTGATGGTGATAATCAATGTAACGAAAAAGCCCCTTTCGGGGCAGCGGATTATTTGACGTGTGATACTGCAAGTTGAATGGCGGGGATATAACTAGCTGGGAGTTGGCCGATAACGGGTGATGTGAAAGGCGGCTTTCCAGGCCTAGGTGAGTGAATCTCAAACCATTCATCATCGTAGGGCACATTTGCTATACGGCTTACATCAAATTTAGTGTCATATGATAGGCCGGTCTGTAGAAAATCAGGATCCGTCTTTTTGACTACAAATTCTGTCGGATACAATTTTTCGGTCTTCTGGCTAGTACCAAACACCAGCTTAACGCGATGGTAAGCTGGTGACACTTCTTTCACTATGGCCGGGCGCGCATATGGGCCCGGCTGGCCTACAGCGTATGGAAATTTCACCCAAACGATACTCCCTACCGCTGGTAATGGGTGAAACTGAGTCGGGCCATTATTATTATTGGAAGCCATTCAAGCATTCCCTCCATCAAAAGAGTTTTTCGGTGAAACTCTCTTCCGGTATATCCGCTGCCTTGCTGACTTCGTTTATACGCTGGATTTGAGCATCTGTTAGCGGCCCATCATCCGGTTCGTAATATGGCAAATATTCATTCGCCAAATTGCGCAGGGCCAGATGTGTAAGCTCGGTTTTGCTCAGGCCGGTCTCTTGCATCAGTTTGTCCAGCGTTACTGCACTGACACCCGTAGGGGTATCCTTGCTACGTAATCTAAACAAAAAGCTGTTAGCTTTGTTTTCGGCGTTGAGATTCATAGGTTTCTTCTCTTCTTCGATTCCTTTTTATGGATGCACTCAGTGAGTTAGCTAACCGTTGGAAAAAGGCAAAACAACTACGGCGCTATTAGTCCACTGATACAGTTTGTGCACGCATCTGCGCGCTGACTAATGTAGGACAGTTTCTCTTATGGCATTTGGTCTCCTATTGTGGTGGTTAATGTTGAGATGATATCAAATCTATATCTTTTGTAAACGTGCTAGATATACTTTTGATATATTTTATGCGAGGTTCGACTAGTGATTGTGGCCTGAGTAACAACGGTACGGGAACGTACGATAAAAAAAATATGAACACACGAAGGATCGGTTAGTAGTCAACGCTGTTCGTTGAGTGCCATTTTCGCGTTTAAGACACCATTGTTATAAGATTTTTTATGTCCATTATAATCTTACATAACAGATAGCTACGCCACTATCGCAAGACCACATACCGTTGGTTTTCAAGTCCGTTTTACTGCGGCCTGGAGCGGATGGCACAGATTTAAGGCTCGACGTACCCGTTAGTTTGTACAATATTCTTTTCCCAGAGACAGGATCTCTGACTGTGTGAGCGATTCCGGCTAAGGCCGGGACGCGAAAATTTCGAAAAAGGCTTCCTCACAGAGGCCTTTTTTGACCCTGCTGTTCCAAGAACCCTCCCCCTTTTTGTTCCTGTCATGCTTTTCGTCCGGGATCCGTCTGCCGGATTTTTACGATTGGGCATTTCCGTCAGACTCCCCAGTGCGCATCCTTTCCGCATATATGATTTTTTTGTTTCTTAATAACAGCATGTGATAGCAATTCCGGTGCGTGTGAGGCGCGTCAGGCCCGCGTTCGCGTCTTCTCACGCCTGGGTATTTTAAGGGTATTGCGTTTTTTCCCCATTTTCTGCGAACCTGACGGCGGAGCAATTCGTGAAATAATTAAACAAACAAACCTAGTTGTATTGCATAGGCACACAGGCTTTAAAGGCACAGGTGTAATAGCCCCCGTTTAAACCGGACACTTCATCTGTAAGACATAGTCTTAGAGCTATGTTTAATGAGTGTCCTGTGCAAAGAATCGAAGTGATCACTGGCGAGCAAAAGCGCCGTCGTTATACTCCCGAAGAGAAAGCCCGCTTTGTTACGCTCGCCATGCAACCCGGCTAAACCGTCTCACTCGTTGCCCGGCAATATGGCATCACTCCCCGTCTTCTTTTTAAGTGGAAACGGCTCATGAACGAAGGTGGCAAGTCTGCGATCGCCGCAGGTGATGAGGTAGTCAGCGTCTCTAAGCTCAAAGCGCTGGAGAAAAAAATCAAACAGCTTGAACAGATGCTGGGACGTAAAACGATGGAAGCCGAAATCCTTCGCGACGCGCTTGAGATAGCCCAGGCAAAAAAGTTGATATCGCGCATGCCATTGCTGCCACCGGAAGATATCCCCTCATCAGAATAGCAGAAGTGCTACGTGTATCGCGTTCAAATCTGTATGACCGGTTGCTGGAGAAACGCCAGCACCGGTCAGCCCGCTACAGCATAGACGATGACGCCCGACTGTTACCGCTTATCCGCAAGATAAGCAGCGTGCGGGCAACAAACGGCAACCGTCGCGTGACTGCGCACCTCAATCGTGCGCTGAAGGAACAGAACTGGCGCGTTAACCCCAAACGTATTTACCGGATCATGCAGGCAAATAACCAGTTGCTGGCAAAATCTGGCCATAAAAAGCCAGAGCGCTGTCATACCGGCAACGTCGTGACACTTAAGCCGGATACGCGCTGGTGCTCAGATTGTTTCTTCAATACTTCTGGTGACGTTAAGCCTGATCAGGGCACGACGGCGCCGGGAAGATGCCGGTTATGGCTTAGTCGCATTTTGTTCGTCAGGGTTTGCGGGTACCTGCGCAAAGGTGAGTCACTGTTTTACTGGATGAAGGTCGCGCAGAAAAGTGACCGGATGCACGCTTCACCGATTATCCCTTGTTATCTAGGAATGCAGCCCAAATCAACCGAAGAATCAGGTCAGCCGCTGAGGGCGGCGCTTACGACATCCGGTTATAATGTCACAATGTATTATGTCGGAAGAAAATCGTTGCTCATTTCTTTACGCGAGAGGGTGTGGGTTACTGTCTTGATGATTACATAAACCGCGCCTGAGCTGTTGCGAATCAGTCATTGAAATTGAGCAATGACAGGTAGAAAGTGAAGAGCCCCGCCATCACGGGGCTCTGATTAATCATCTCAATCGTAAGAGAATGGCTTCCGTCAGAAACTATATTTTACGCCCAGCACTCCCTGCGTGTCCTGATAGTTGTTTCCCCCAATCTGCTGTGCAACGCTACCCCATACGCTCAGGTTTTCGGTCACGTGCCCCTCAACACCGGTTTTCAGCTCAGCTACGTTACGGTTTCCCTGGAGATACGCGCTGTTGTCACCCATCTTCACGCCATAGTCCTTTGACGTATACAACCAGTTTGCTTCCACAAACGGTTCGAACTGACGGACAGAGTCTTTGTCCAGGCGGCTCTGACCGGTCATTGACAGGCGCACACCCAGGCGGGCCTGGACGTTATCGCTGCCGCGGCCCTGCACCGTCGTGCCGTTCGCTTCCGTATGGTCATCAGCCTTCACCCCGGACCACAGTACCTGTGCCTGTGGCGTCACATAGACGTTGTTTTCCATCCCGCCTGACGTTACATACGAACCGGCATGGAAGACATACCCCGTTTCCAGGGAGGCCGTCAGGCCTTTTGATTTGTACTTCTCATAGGACAGTTCATCACCCTTAACCGAGTTATCGAACCAGTTCCAGGCCAGCCAGTTGTCCGCATAAAGGCCGGTCCTGTCCTTCGCATTCTGATACCAGGTACCATAGATGCCCGTGCTGTAACCCCACACGGAGCCTTTTGAATGATAACCAGAGATGTTGTTGTTCGTGTTGCTGTACTGTTTACCGTAGCCGCCCATCAGGCCAAGACTAAAGGCATCGTCGGCACCCAGGCTGCCGTTGAGGACATCACCACCCAGCTGGAACACCATCCGGTTAGCAGAGTACTTTGACTGCCCGTCTGACAGACGGCCTTCCGTATGACCGCCCACCGAACGTACCCACAGGCTGCTCTCATGGCCTTCACCGGTGACCGGATCCGTGTAGACGCTGCCGCCCTGACGATCCTTCAGGCGCATGCTGAACATCGTGGCCGCGGCCTGCAGGTTGGAGGCGTAGCTCCCGCGCTCAGGGCGATAGGTGTGTTCAGTGTCACCATTACCACCATTACCACCATTGTCACTCTGACTGGTCAGGTACCAGTTATTCATATTTGCGCCGGAAGCGCTACCCTGCTGCAGATGATACTCATAGCTGCCGGCGACGACACGCCTGCTCTGCACGAAGGCATCTGCTGCGGAGCTGCCGGTGGATATAAGTTCGATGCCTTCCAGGGTCTGTGCACCGGTACCGCCTTCGTTGGCAACACTGACATAGGTTGTACCGGAAGCGTTTCCGCTGATGACCAGCTTATCGGTGAGGCTGTCGTCGCCACCCAGTACGGTTCCAATGGAAACCGTACCACTTTTGCCAGTCCAGTCCCCCTTAACGGCCAGCGTCTGACCTGCATTCGTGGCACCGTTATTAATCACTACCAGACCGCTGTTTATCATGTCACCATACAGGGTTACTACTTTCGCAAGCACGCCTGCGCCGGTATCATTAATCAGCACCGTGCCGCTGTTGTTAAGCGAGGTGACAGTTTGATCGTTTCCGGCAAGGTTAAGGGTGGCGGCGTCGGCTACCCTCACGCCGGAGGTCGACGCAAAAGCATCCTCCACGACCGTTTTAAGGGTACCGCCGTTAATAGTCGTGGAGCCCGTGTAAGTATTACTGCCGTTTAAAATAAAAGTACCTTCTCCTGTTTTACTGAGGCTGCCATCTCCAGATATAATGCCAGAAAAAGTGGTCTCATTGTCGCCAATGTTGATTACATCGAGGGTATTATTTCCGAGTAAAATACTACCTGCTCCGGTGAGTGAACTTACTTTCTGATTATAACCACCTAGGTTTAAAGTAGCCCCTGAATGAAGAGCTAAACTGCGGCTTGAAGCGATGGCATTTTCGACGCCTGTCTCCAGCGTACCGTCTTCAATCTGAGTATCGCCAGTATAAGTATTCTTAGCACTTAAAGTTAGTGTTCCAGATCCAGACTTAAGTAAGCTTCCTGTGCCAGACAATACGCCTGAAACTGACATACCGACACCATTAGTGTCTAAGGAAGAGATACTATTACCGAGCAGGTTAATATTGACGCTGGTTGTCAGAAGGGATTTGTATGCTTTTAGAATTCCACCGTTTAGATTGAAAATGGCAGGGGTACTGCTTCCTCCATAAACGATACCATTTTTCCCACCAACTGAAAGTGTACCACCGCTCTCAATATTCATCTCAGCCATACCTGACATACTAGACGAAAGATATAATCTGTCAGATACTGTAATAGAGGCACCATCGCTGACAGTAGCTTTTGCAGTGCCTTCATCTGCGCCCAGATAGAAAGTATTAAGATTCAACTCTGAGCCAGCGCCATTAACGAAAATATTAATATCTGAACTATCAATACTGTTACCCCCAGCAACTATTCCGGCATTGACGACCCCGCCATCAGAGATGTTAAGGGTTCCAGAACCACCACTACCATAACCTGTTCCACCCAGACTTAACATTGCACCATCAGAGACGTTAACAACACCTCCTTCTGATACGTTCAACACACCGGTGAAACCTCCAGAACCAATTGTGAGTTGTTTTGTTTCTGTGCCTGATGCATCGATACCGGGTTTAATATTTAAAACGGAACTCTTGCCATTGACGTTAATAATGCCGTCAGCGCCATAGCCTGCGTAGACGTCAAACGCAGTTACCTGGCCACCATCGGTAATATTTAGAGAATTATTATTTCCTCCGCCAGCATTACCAACGAGAATTTGAGGAGTAATAAGTGTTGAATCTCGTCCGGATACCGTTACATAAGAGGTAAGATCACTAACACTTCCAATAAAAACATTTTGCTCAGAAAATACACTGGCGCCATTTTTAATCAGCATGTAAGCATCAGTATCACCCGGAGCTGCGCCGTTACCTATATTTATGGTGCCACTCGATGGCGAACTGCTGCTATAATTTGCTTTGACAGATGTTTCAGATCCAGTAACTAAAAAATTAGATGAAGTATTAAATCTCTCACTATATGTCAAAAAGCTTGCATATTCTGTCGAACCACTATCATAAACTGTTTCATTTGAAGCAGATGCAATAGAAACTGCGCCACCAGAAAGCAAGGATAAAAAAATAGCTATATTATTTTTTTTCAAAATAGGACCCCAATGACAATGATTTATTTGATGATTAAAACAATAAACATAATTGAAAAAAGAATATTAACCTTTCTATTCATGATTAATTTAACCTTACAATATGAAATGTCGTACGTGATAATTTTATAGTGAATCTAGATGGCGTTAGTGTTTATAGTTATTCCTCCGCAGGAAAGTCACCCTTTAATTTAGCATGAGAAAAGCAGATGAAATTTTATCTATCCAAAATGAATTTTCTTCTTTAAGATAACTTATTATCCCTTCGATGTGGCGTGGCCGATAATAGCAACGTAAGATCCTTTAAGGAGTCTTCAAAAAATTCTTCAAAAAGATATCCCTGAGCATACAGAAGTCTTTTTTTTTCTATGGTGCTAAATTGCTTATTCGTCTCAACACCCTCGAATATAACCCTTAAATTTTTCGAGGTATATTTTTCCGTTAGCTCTTCAATTGAGTTTATATTAGAAAAATCTTTCCAAAAAATATATTTATCTATTTTTATTGATTTGATATTTTTGATTAAATTCAGATGGGGGTACTCTTCATTGGCATCCAGGTCATCAAGCCAGATTTCGTTATTCAAAGAATTCAGGAACTCCACCCCATTTTCAGACAAAAACTGTATATCATGTACATCAACTTCCAAACATAACATTTCAAGTTCATTGAGCTTTCTCAGAGCTTCCGGATTAATAAATTCAATACACTTATAATTTAAATTAAGGCTGACGCGAATTTTTTTATTTAAAAAAAAGTGGTGATTTTTTTCAATCACATCGAGTTGATAGTTAAGGATTTCATTTAACGCTTCGCCGTTCGCTGTTTTAAAGAAAAGCTCAGTGTTATTCAATTTTTCGCCTTTCTTACCGTAAGCTCTGGTGAGGCATTCGACTGCGTATAGTTTACCGTCGGAACTTAGAATAGGCTCAAACGCTATTTTCATTGTGCACCTTTTAAAAAAACAGGTATTACTTCATGAAAAGAAGACATCATTCAGGGAGCTGATGCCGAGCTTTTTCAATGCAGACAGCCTTTGTGAATAGAAGCCTTTCGTCTTGAAATGTGCATGGCAACTTCGTGAAACGTTTATACTCTCATAGAGAGAGTTAAACTCTCCGGATGTGATTATATTATTTTTATCTGAAACCACGCTCCTCAAATCCGAGTTTTTTCCGTATAATGCACCTGAGTTCAACAAAAAAACACCCTCTCTTTGGTTTATCAGGAAAACTGACAAAGGCAATGTTTTTTTCGAACTAAGGAGTATAATTTTCTCTTCGCCTTTTATTATGCGTGGTGAAAGAGTTAGTGTTTGAAGTAGATTTTGTTGAGATATCTTTTTTAAAAAAAAATCAGAAAAATTTTCCACATCACTGACCCTATATTTCTTCAGGTAACTTTTTAATCCAAGCAAATAAAAATTATCAAATTCCGATCCAATTATTTTCATAATCTCTCTCATTAAAAAATATCAACTCCTTGATTTAACCAGAGTTAGCAAAAAAAGCTTAAATTAAATTAATGTGATAAGTCTTTTGTTGAAGTTGAATTCATCTTAACATAGCCTTTTAGGATGGAAGAGGTTGTTATGGAAAGAAAAGTAAAAACGTTCATGCGAATAAAATCAATTAACGACGAAATTAAAGCGGATGAAAATTTTCAACTAGCGGTAAATATTCATTGCAAAATGATTTTGAATGAGTTCGATCGTAAGAAGTTATTTTATAAATTTATATTCAGCAATAATCGATTTATAATTTCAACCATCACTGCTTCGGTTTATTACAGTCAGGAAGATGCCTCTCTCTCAGAAGTTTCACGTCAGTGTCTCAAAACAGGTATGGTCAGTTTGAATACTGTATCTTCTTTATTGACTCTTTTTAAGGTAAGTGGGAGGATCCGTGTCTGCAACAGCAATAAAGATCGTCGAAAAAAAATATATATGATGACTGAAAAAGGGATTGAAGATACTTTATGCCTGCTTAATACTATGACCCCTAGTTTGAAATCTATCTTTCCTGAATCATTAAAGGGTGAACGTTTAAGTGGTTTTGATCTCCCATTTTTTTTTAAAAGATATACAGAAATTCATGAGTCTTCTGTTTTTCTGATTAATCTTGTAAAGGATGTTGAAGTATTTATCGCAAAAGATTCCGGTCACATGGTGCTCATTAATATTTATATGCTCGGAATCCGTAACGAAAATTCTAAAGATACGATAAGCTCTATTGCTAAACGTTGTGGTATATCTCGTACACATCTGAGAAGCATGATTTTAGACGCAGAATCAAGAGGTTTACTTCTGCTTGAAAGTAAATCCAATAAAGTGATTGTATATAAGAAGTTCTTTTCCATGTTCAACTCTTATATGGCTTATTATTTCTCTTTCTTTTATTACGGCATGGAAGGTATTTCAGAAAAAAACAATCAATTATAAATGACCCTGTCAGTCAGTGACAAAAAAACATGCTACCGCCCTTTGCGTCACTCAGGCAAATTAAGTTAATTTTTTATTATTTCAATCAATTTAATAAATATTCATGAATAATCACCTCGCATGCTATAGATACTGAGTGATAATTATATTTTGTTTGAGGGAATATAACGTATCCTTCATGCAGACAAAACGTAATGATTTACAACCAAATTTTGACGTTAAAAAGCGATATAAATTATTGACATTATTTCCTTGTTATGAATTTCGTGAAGGTGCTCAGATCAAATCCCTCCGGCCGATTGGTTTCATTCATCAGGTTATGTGGAAATTAATACTGACCAGGCACGCAGCCAAGAGTGCCTGGTACGATCGTGACGGGCCTCTCTGGCTTAACTTTGCTTTATCGTCAGTGAGTTACGGTACATTTTCCGCCGGAACCGCCGCCGATCGCCCCGCTTTTTATTCCGGGCCTTCCAGGTTATTCTCCGTATACGGAAGAATAGCCGGAAAACCGATCCGCAGAGGATCCGGTGAGGATCGATTTATTCCCGTGGTTTTCGCTGGACAGACGCGCGAAAATACGTTCTCACATGCCAGACGACGGAGATTGAAAATCTGAGCACTTTACCCCGCGAAATCCTGCAGAATTCGCACAGCGTTGTCACTGAGCATAATCTGCACGATCATGGCGCCGCGCGCTACTTTGACTATGAAAGTGCGGTGGCGCTGCGCAACCTCGCCGCCGCTTACGGCACCGACATGCCCCGCTACCTGCTGGCGCCCGAGGTGGCGGTGCTGCTCGCTAAGGTGACCGATCTCCGCAAACGGCTGTTCATCGACGCCCTGTGGAACACCGGCGGCCGGCTGAACGAAATACTGCCGCTGACCCGGGAGGACTTTGTGCTTGACGACCCGCTCACCGGCGCGCCGCTGTCGTCACCGTTCGTGGTGCTGCGCACCCTCAAGCAGCGCGGGCTCGAGGAGGCCGCAAGAAACCGCAGCCGCCGGCGCGGGCGCCCGACGAAGGAGCAGCAGCAGGCGGAGCGGGAGGCTGAGGCCGAAATCAGGGACAACCCGCCGCGCGCGGTGCCGCTCACCGATCCAGGGTTCGTGCAGCGGTTAAGAGAATGGTTTGCGACGGTAAACCCGCCGGCGGGCGCCCGGCTGTGGGATATCAGGAGCGAGGATACCGCGCGCAGCTGGATCTCACAGGCGGTCGCGGCCGCCGAGCGTGACGGCGTCACCTTCTCCATCCGACCGGTGACGCCCAAAACGTTTCGGGACTCGTTTGCGATGCACCTGGTGCAACACCAGGTGCCGCAGAAGGTTATCCAGACGCTGATGGGGCACAAGGACGCGAAGTCCACAGAGTGGTATACCCGGGTGTTTGCGCTGGACGTGACCCGCCAGCTCGGCGTGCGGTTCTCGATGGATCCGGCTGAAGCACGCTCACTGCTGCTGCCTGGGGGGCGACTGTGATAGCGGACTGGCGGAATTTTGTGACGCTGACGGACCTGCTGCTGATGGCCGGGCTCGCGGCGGTGAACCTTTATCTCTGGGTCAGTCTGGGTGCAAAGGTCGGGCGGTGGCGTCGGCGGCGGTTCCGCCTGTAGGTTCAGTTTCTGCCGCCTGAGCGGTCGCCGCTGCCGCTGCTGCTCACGACGCTGGTGACGGGGCTGGCCAGCGTCTGGATGCTGGCCGTGCTCCTGCCGGTATGCGGAACGTGCGCCCGGCGGAAAAAAGGCAGTGGCCGGCGTAAGGGTCTGATTGCTAACGGCGCATGATTACTCATAATAAAGTTCCGTTTATCATCAGGATCTGACCGTATGCTCCTCAGGAGAAAAAAACACCGTACCCACGGTGAGGATCGCCTGCTCGCCCTTACGCTTGCCACCACGGCGGGCGTCCTCAACGCCATGGCCTTCGGCGCGTTTGGCTTCTTCCCCTCCCACATGACGGGTAACACCTCCCAGCTGTCCGCGGAGGCGGGAAGTTATGACCTGCACGGCCTGCTTTTTCTGGCGGTGCTGATCCTGGCCTTCGTGACGGGCGCCACGCTGGCGCGCCTCGCCGTAGCCTTTGGCCTGCGGCGTAACGTGCGCACGGTATTCTGCCTGTTGCTGCTGTGTGAGGGCGTGCTGCTGCTGGCGACCTCGCTGGTTGAAATCCGCTGGTACAGCATCCGCAACAACGGCGAGGTGCTGGTCACGCTCGCGCTGCTGATGGGCCTGCATAACGCCACCTCCACGCAGCTTTCCGGCGGGCGGGTCAGGTCAACGCACGTGACCGGGACCCTGACCGATGCCGGTATGGCGCTGGGCTCCTGGCTCCGGGCGTCGGTGAGCCGCCGCGAGGCGGCTGACGCGCCCGCGCACCGGGCGCTGCTCGGCACGCACCTCGTGACTATCGTCTCGTTCCTGTCGGGGTGCGTGGCCGGCTATTTTCTTTTCGTCCGGTTTGGCTTCAGCGCCATGGCGGGGCTGGCTGGCCTGCTCATCCTTACCGCGCTCGGGGGCATCGCCCGCGCGCTGCATCTGACCGGCTGGCGTTTCTGGTAGCGGCCGGTACTTTCAGCGACGGCGGTCACGTGCAGATGAAAGCACCCTGACCGTCTGTCTGGATCCACGGGCCGCTCCGGCCGGCGGCTGCAGGGCGTGAAGCAGCAGTCAGGGAATGCGATGGATCGCGCCGGCACCTGCAGAACGCCCTTTTTATCTGCCATCTTTAAGTCTTCCCGCTAAACGGCATTAGCAGCTTCCGGAAATGCTGCTTATCGGATGTTCGTCCTGTATGACATCAATGCTGAGGGATCGGGGCGGGCTGCTTTCGCCTGGGTTCACTGTATACTGTAAAAATGTACACTATATGCACGCTGCCATCTGCTACGCCCCTCTGCATGCGTCTTTTGCTCAGATCTGACATTTTCTGAGCGCATTTACTGTTTACAGTGGCTCCCGGATCCGCCCAGACTGACACTCAGGATTGCAGGTACACCTTTGCCGTCCGTGAGCAGCCTGGTAACCTTCGCAGCACGTGCGTGGCTGTTCTGCACGGGTTTAACCATTTTTTACTCAGCTGAACGTAAGTTGCTGCCGATATTCTCGTCTGGAAGATCTTAATGGCATATGATGCCCGCCCGCTGTAATGGCCAGGCGCTCCCACCGTGCCTGTGCCTGCTGCGGGCGATCCCCTGCTTTAGTGACGACCGGCCGGCATAGCCTTAATGTCAGCCTGCCGGAGCGATTCCAACATATTCAGATAAGAGGATGACAATGAAAGAACTGGTAACCCAGGAACCGGGCTCTGACAGATCAGCCCTGCGTCAGGAAAACGTGCGCAGAGCATCAGCTCTCATGCTTAAAGGACTGGGCGCACCAACCGTCGCCGGGCCGGATTCGTTCCGGTACCGCGACTACGACACCGCGCATCTGCGGGAAATGACGGAAGGGTGGAAACCACCTGCCAGAGAAGTGGTCTGCGCCTGGTTCGGCCATTTCCAGGCGTGTATACCGGAGTACGCCACGGACGACAGGTTAGCCGTTCTGCTGGGCATTGGCGGTGAAGCCTCGCACTTGCTGCATGAGTATCGTCTGGGCTTTGCGTTTGTGCCCTATCACGTATGGCGCCGCTTCCTTATCCTTTCAGGACGGGCCGGACAGGACATTGTCCCGGTGCTGCTTAACGTCGACGACAGCAATGGCTGAACCTGACGGCAGGCTGCGGAAACAGGACCAGATTAAACGCGATGAATTGCCTTGCGGCAGGGGGAGATGGTAAAATGTGAATCCGGTCAGCGGTAACTTTATTGTTTGCGTACCGTCTGACCGGATTTCCCTGGTGTTGGCTGTATTAGCTACCTGACCGAAAGGTCAGGTTTTTTTTCTGCCTCAACAACTTACACGCATTGTAACTGCTTGCCTTTCGTTTGTAAGTTATGCTTAAGTATTGTGTGGCCTGTACTTTAGTTCAGGTATGGTTTAAAACCCGCAATACGAAACCACCCGGAGCAGTGATGTTTGCTTTTTTTACTGGAAACAACACGATTACAGATACTCTTCAGGCTTACATCCAGAGAAAGCTGCAGCCTTATGGCTCGCCTGAATATGCCTATACCGTCGTTAACAAAAAAAATCCTTCAGAAGTTCTTATTATTTCCAGTTATCCGGACGAGTGGGTTCACCTCTATCGTGCCAACAATTTTCAGCTGACCGATCCCGTAATTCTTTCTGCTTTTAAGCGCACCTCGCCTTTTTCCTGGGACGAAAACATCACGCTGATGTCCGACCTGCGGTTTACTAAAATTTTCACGCTGTCGCGGCAGTACAACATCGTCAACGGGTTCACCTTTGTGCTGCATGACCACATGAATAACCTTGCGCTCCTGTCGCTCATCATTAATGGCTCAGGGCAGGAAGGGCTTGAAGCCCGGATTTCTGCAGAGCAGGGTGCGCTACAGATGCTGCTGATCGACTTCAACGAGCAGATGTACAAGCTCACAGGATCGCTGGCCGACAAAGCGAAAGCATCGGGTGAAAGTGCCGGTGGCGCGATTTTTTCGGTGAGGGAAAACGAGGTTCTTTACTGGGCCAGCATGGGTAAGACGTATGCTGAGATCGCGGCCATTACCGGTATCTCCGTGAGTACGGTGAAGTTTCACATCAAGAATGTCGTTGTGAAGCTCGGAGTCAGCAACGCCCGGCAGGCCATCCGCCTGGGCGTTGAGCTGGATCTGATCAGACCGGCAGCTTCAGCGGCCAGGTAGTGGCCTCCTGAGGCTCACAGCCCGTACGGGCGATAACGGAGCCTGCCAGCTTCAGCTGGTCTTCGCCTGACGCCGGCAGCGTCAGCAGGTAAATCCGCTCTTTTTCGGTGAGGTGTGCTTCCTTCAGCACGGCAATCTGCCACCCTGATCGGCGCAGGATGGTCAGCATGGCCCGGCTTACGATAGTGTGGATGCGGGCATGTCCCCGCTGCTGTGCCCAGTTTACCATGGCCAGAAACAGCACCTGACTGACCGGATAGCTCTCGCCCAGCAGGCTGCGCGCGCGCGCCTTGTCCACGAAAAAACGACTGGATTCGGTCCCGTCGGCAGGCAACGCTACCGTGCTGAAGCAGTCGCGGAAGGTGTGGGTGATCATATTCGGCTGACTGAGAGCGGCAAAGCGGACGCTGCAGATAAGCTGCCCCTGATAAACTCCGAGAATGTACTGCGTGCCCGGCCCGTCAAATTCGTCCGATTCCATTCCCTGACTGCAGACCACGTCCCAGCCAAGGCGGTCACTGAACGTCTGCTTGCGCAGCCTGTAAAGCTCTGACGCCCGCGTTGTCCTGAGCTCTTCATAGCTCACGTCAAAAAGTTCCAGCATTCCCTATCCCCTAAAACCGCGGCTTATTGCCGCAATACGGCGATTTTACAAATTATCGCGCACAGTTTCAGTGGATTAAGCAAATTTAAGTATTTTCACCGCGGCTGCACCTGCACAGGCGGGATGGAATGTGCTTACCAGGCTGGCGCAGGTCATGAGCGACGGGATCCTTTGCGTGCTGCGCTGCCGCCTGATATATATCTGCAATCATTTTACCCGTAAAGGTCTCATGGCCTACAATGCCGGAATGGAACGCCGTCACTCCGGAGGCGCAATCAAAATAAAATCAGGGATAATAAAGATAATCTTAACGTCAGCGACCCTGCCCGGGGCGGCCTCAGCGGCCTGCCTGCAGGACAACCAGTTTCTGCCCCACAGGCTGTGTGCGGCTGTCCCGAAGCAACGTTTTTACTGAGAACTGACCAGCGAGATCAGCTGACTGCTGTCGCATGATTATCATAGTTCCGACGGGGCATACAAAGGCTTCGCCCCGTTCCCTTCAGTCGGGTGCACCGGGATAACATAAGGAAAATTACGTCATGAAAAATGAATTTCACCCACAGCTGCTGGAAGATGCGGCAGCCTGGTTGTTCTGGACGCTGGTATCCCGCGACGGGTTTGAGCTCACACTCAAAAATGTTTTACAGACCCGCGGACAGTCACTCCTCAACCATCCTGAGCGGGAAATCATTTTCCGGCGCTATCCGCTCGGGGAGATGCCAGCATCTACGTTCAGCGCCTTCTGCAGCGCTGTTGCTGAACACGCGCACGCCCGGGCAGTCCGGGAAGAAAATCTTACCGGCATTATTTACAGCGAGGACAGATTCAGCGGGAGGACGTCTTCCGCCGCCGGTATCTCTGGGGCACATCTCGATTTTCCTGTTACGGTCGAGGGTGACAGCTTTCCCCGGTACGGCTCTCTCTGCCTGCGTGCTCCTCTGCCCGCGGTCGTGTTTGCCGATTCACCGCCACCAGAGGGTGTCCTGCGGATTGCGGACACCCGCGCCCTGGGTTTCAGCATGCCGCTCTGGCTGTCACCCCAGACGGTCAGTCAGGTTGAATCCCGCCTGTGGCTTCTGACGGGGATATTTTTTATCCCCGTGCATCCGGAGCTGACAGACCGGCACTGGAAAAAAGTCATACCCAACGGCGTCTGTGCCAGAGAACGGATAATTATGGAGAAGGACGGGGAGGCCCTGAGCCTCGCTTTCCACTGGCAAAGCCGTGCGCACTGAGATATTTAGAAGAGTACTGCCGAGAGCATGTGTGCCAGCGGGAAAGTGCTGCAGTGCTGAGAGAGCGCAAAGTAACCGTGCTGAGCCATCGTCAGTCCGGCTGTCGCTTATACGTGGTGCATTTATATGAGGATAATCAGGCTGCCAGGTGCAGGTGCAGGCCCTTAAGATGTGCGCTGGCGGGATAAGAAGCAGGTAAGTGTGTGCTGACGGGATAAGAATACCGAGGATGTGCGCTGGCGGGGGAATGACGGAGTTTTTTCCCGCCAGCGCACATCTTAAGGGCGTTACCAGACTCAGATACGAGGTGAAGAAGAGCCTTTCCCGACAGCACACACGAATGAGCCGATCCTGATCACTCACACGGGTACTCTGCTCCTGATAGCGTGCCCGGCAGCACACACGTTTACTGATAGCCAGATCAGACCCGACTATCTCATATCATTGCAGATCTGATGGTTTGAGTTTTGGATTACGTTTATGAATAATAAGGTAATTCTCACGTTCTTTACGGACAAGTGAAAATTCCAGATACCCGATTTTCTGCAGCTGCTCCAGCGCTTTTTTGATCGTGCGATTTTGTTCGCTCACCGAACTGGAGAGCGAAAGGCGTTCACGCAGGCGCGCAAAGGCCACGGGTATGGGATGAGCGGGCAGGCTTTCAATAAAGGTATATATGGCCTGGGCTGCCTCTTTCTTTGGAAGCGCCTTAATAGCATGCTGTTGCAGAAGCACGCGATAATCGAGCTGAAAAAGTTCCCAGAGCTTCTCATCGGCTTCAAGCTGAACAATGTCTTTGTCAGCGTCAAAATAGCCGGTTTTGAGCAGGCCTGTCTGGTAGCTGCCACGTACGTCTTTTCCCCGCTTAAACGAGATCGATTTGTTACGCAGTTTACCCAGCGATTCATGAATGGCACTGCGCAGACGACTGTCTATGCGCTTGGCTGAAAACCCACACCCTTTTGCAAAATCGCTAAATTTCAGCTCGATTTTATTTGAATTAAGCCCGTGCTTGCTGAATGCATAGATGACGCCAATCCAGACCTTGAAGTCGCAGTCCATATCCAGACGCGGGCCCGCAATGTTGATGTTGTCGTAACCTTCAGCTCTGGCGATTTCCAGCTGGGAAAACAGCTCGGAGGCATCCACAACATTATTTTCCCCCTGCGATTTTGAAGGCTTGGGCACAAAAACGCCCAGTCGCATCAGGGCGACGGGCTGCACGGTATTATTAGAATTAACTGTGAGTTGTTTTTCCTTGCTGATCATGTCGCTGTACAGCGCATCGCCAATAAAAGTGTTTTCTTTCATTTTGTTATGTGAATTCCCTGCGCGTATGTGCTGGTCAAGAGTATGATCCGGGCTCTTCCCGCCAGCACACACAATACATCCCGGCACGACACATTTCCATCCCGCTGACACACATATTTCACCCTCCAGCACACACGAAGATCCCTTCAGTACACATCGGAATATGGCTTCAGGCCAGCGATGGCGGGGTTTTCAGAGGGCCGGGATCTATATGGAACTTAAGGGATCTATATGGAACTGTTATTGGATCGCTCCTGTGTATTTGTGGATAAGACCATTAATGGGGAGCGTAGCCTGAGCCCACAGGCTATCTCTGGTTCCGTTTCTGCAGAATGGCTCCCTGCATTTAAGGTATCGATTCTGCTGCCTGACATTATGCACTGGCATTCGCAGGTGACCTGCATGGCATGCATGTTTTCGGTACTTATTTTGGCGTTCATAGCGGGCGTCACGCTAACGCCCCCCGGCCATCGTCCTGTGGGATGGCATTAATGATGAAAAATCATCCTGTCCCGGAACGGCTAACCTTCATAATCTGTGCGCGCGTGGCCATACGGGTAAGTATGATCGACAGAATAGCTGTTGCCCCTCCCATGGCAGTCGACTCAAACCGGTGCAGGGCAATACCTGTCTGAGGAATGCCGAATCCGGAGATCATGAAAACCACCATTGTGGTGATGAGAAAGCTGAAGAGGCCATACGAGCGATTGATCATTGAATAAGAGAAGGTGAAGGCAGCAAACCCGGTGATAATAAAGCCAGCCATTATGAATAACGAACTGCTGCAATAATCGATAAGGCCGGCTGCCGTAATGCAGCCTGTCAGCGTACCAAGCACACGTGCCTGCACCCTTGATAAGGTATCCCGGTAATTATTTCGCAGGCAGATGAGCAGCGTCATACCCGCCCAGTAGCCATTAGTCAGTTTTAGCAGATGAACTGCCGTCAGCGCACCAGCCATCCCCAGCATGCCGCATATGACTGACCATTGCATATGGACACGATGTTTGTACTTAACAAGAAAATGCATTAAAAAACGTTTCCACGTGCCCGGGCTGAAATCGCGAAGCTGAAATTTTCGTCGCTGGAAGATTATTGCCAGAATTATCATCTGTAGTGTTCCGCCTGCACCGACAAGACCAGCACGCAGTAGGGCATGCTCCGGGGTTCCGGCAAAGCTGCCCGACACGAGGTAAGTAATTGTCCACTGCTGCAGCATCCACCATGCACTGACATCGATGTTAGCCATCACCACATACAAGCCGGTGTAAAGCAGTGCACCGGCCACATACAGGGAAAATATATTTCCAGTCAGACTACCCAGCCAGGCAGAAAAAATAAGACCCGCCACAGTAGTTGCGAGTAATGACAGTGATGACCCCCCCCATGTTTTGTTTGCTCCGAAAGCAAGGGTAATCGCGCCACCTGTTGCAATACTGGCTGCGGCAACATGGTCGGTCAAATAGCCTGCAACGCTGATAACGATGATGGCGGGCAGGCAGTAGAGCCCCAGAGTAAGATCGTGTCGGATACCAGGTTCAGACGGCATGAGATCTCCCGTACACAAACAGGGCTGAATAATGGCTAAAAATGAGAAACCCGCCTGTGGCCTTCGTTGATAACACTGTTTACTTCTCCTTTAAAATCCTGCTGATCGGCTTTTAAAATAATTGGTTACAAGAGCCATTACGGGCAGCTTTCCTTAGGCCTTAATCCGGTTCAGCATTTCTGGCCTGCTCCTGATGAGGAGCAGCACACGCGTGCCTGGCGCGGCGTTGAACCGGCCAATGGGATCCGGGTCGAGCGTAATTTCGTCCTATGTCAGGCACAACGCGTCAAAATACTCACCACGGCTGCTGTACTGCGCAAATCTTCCACACATAGAGACCTCCCGCTGTTGCTGTAAGGATAGCGACATATACTGATATCAGACGCTTTAATTTGGTGCGCAGGTGCAGACAGGAGTTGCAGATGAATTACTATCAGAAGCTGAGTCAGCCCGCCGTCAGAGCGGAGATGGCGCATGACTGGCCGACTGCCGCCTCGCAGTGGCAGACGCTGTTCAGACGGCCGGCAGCCCACCCCTGGCGACAGTGGATAATCGGGCGCGTAAAATACTGCAGGGCGCGCGCATGTGATATGCCCCCGCGACACTGAAGCCGGTTAAACTATGCATGTTCATTTTACCGGGCTTACCTTTTGTCAGAACGGAGACTGTCTATGGCCTTTCAGAGCCCGGCCCAGAATTACAGAGAGACGCGCCTGAACCTGGGTGACCTCGTCAGCCTCTCCCCTTATTCCACCTATCTGATGCGCAGCGACAGCGATTTTCCTGACGCCGGCATCGTGAAAGGTTCAGTGCTGGCCATCGACCGGGCGCTGACCGCGACGCATGGCCAGCTCATTGTTGCCGAGGTGGAAGGCGAGCTGACGCTGCGGCGCCTGCTGCTCAACCCCGTTCCCGCCCTGAAGGCGCCGGATGCGGATGAAACCGTCACGCTGATCGACGTGAGCCAGCCGCTGCCGGTCTGGGGCGTGGTGGCCTATGCCCTCACCGACGTGGCCGGGCTGGGATTCAGCGGACCCGCCGGAGAGTGACCATGTTTGCCCTGGCGGATGCCAACAACTTTTATGCCTCCTGCGAAACCGTGTTCCGGCCCGACCTGCGCGGCCGCCCCATTGTCGTCGTCTCTAATAACGACGGGTGCGTGATTGCGCGCTCGGCAGAGGCGAAGCGGATGGGCATTAAAATGGCCGCCCCGCTGTTTCAGAACGAGCGTTTCTTCCGTGAGAACGACGTGCACGTGTTCAGCTCCAACTACGAGCTGTACGGTGACATGTCGGCGCGCATGATGGCCATACTGGGAGAGATGGCGGCCCGGCAGGAAGTCTATTCCATCGATGAGAGCTTTCTGGACGTGACCGGGATTGGCAGCCTGATCCCGCTGGAGTCGTTCGGCCAGCAGATGCGTGCGCGTATCCGGCAGGAAACGGGGCTGATTATCGGCGTGGGCTTCGGGCCGACCAAGACGCTGGCCAAGCTCGCCAACCATGCGGCCAAGAAGTGGACGAAGACAAACGGCGTGGTGGATTTGTCCGAACGGAGCCGGCAGCGGAAGCTGCTGCAGCTGACTGACGTCAGCGACGTCTGGGGCATCGGGCGGCGCATCAGCGTGCGCATGAACCAGCTGGGCATCACCACGGCTCTGCAGCTGGCCGACAGCAACGTCAGCATGATACGGAAGAACTTTGACGTCATCACCGAGCGCACCGCGCGCGAGCTGAACGGAGAGTCCTGTCTGGCGCTTGAGGATGCACCGCCGCCCAAGCAGCAGATAGTGAACTCGCGCTCCTTCGGGCAGCGCGTCACGCATCTGGAGGACATGCAGCAGGCGGTGGTGCTTTACGCGACGCGCGCGGCGGAAAAGCTCAGGGAGCAGGACTCGCGCTGCCGGCACATCAGCGTCTCTATCGACACGGGCCGGCACGGGGACGGGCCGCATTATTCCAATACGGCATCGTGCATCTGCGACTATCCGACGAATGATACGCGGGACATTATTGATTCCGTGCTGCGGGCGCTGGGCACCATCTGGCGTGACGGCTACCGGTACGCGAAGGCCGGCGTCATGCTGGGTGATTTTTATCAGTCAGGCGTGGCGCAGTTCGACATGTTCAGCGAGCAGCTGCCGCGCGCCAACGCTGACGCGCTGATGGCGGCGCTGGACGGCATTAACCGCTCGGGCCGGGGAAAGGTGTGGTTTGCGGGCCAGGGGGCTCAGGACAGCAGCTGGCAGATGAAGCGCGAAATGCTGTCCCCACGGTACACCACGCGACTACGCGATATCCCGGCCATTAAATGATGATCTGTGCTTCTATCTGAGCAATTGCATCTGACCTGACTACCCATTTGCATTTGACGACCGTTTGCAGATTACTTGACCATCGCCAACTAAAACTGCCCATTAGATTTAGTTGGCATGAGGCCTTACATCTGAACGGCTGTTGTGTGCCATGAACAGCCATCCATTATCGCCCGGTTCTGAGTATGGTGTTGGGCACCAAGCCGCGAAACTCAATTGAGTGCTGAATTTTACTGCTACTCACCGACAAAATTTGACAGCGCAAGAGAAAGATAACCCGGTTGTTCCCATGACATGCAATGCCCACAATCATCAAGGATTACCGTTGAAATCCCTGACTTGACTAAATAATCGACATCGTCGTCAGGTAACGACCATTCACCGAAGATCAGCTGTTTACGCACAGGCATTTTAATAAATCGCTCAAGCCAGTCACCGCCTGCTATCAGACTTGAAGCACCTCGCCAGACCGCCCAAGGGGCATCAACAGCGAGGCTTCCCGCCCAGGGGCCTGATTCGTTTTCAATCATTTGTTTCCAGTGTTTGTTTATGAACTCTTCTTCACTGTGGCTGCATATCTGCCGACTGAAAAAACCGCCCCCGGGTCTAAAATTAGGTTCAGATACCACAAGTCCCTCCATGCGATTTGTGATTAAGCCTGCCGCTTCAATACTGATACTCCCCCCCATACTGTGCCCGTAAATAAAACATTTATTCAGCCCTAAATACCATACTAACTCTGCCACCACACTGGCCTGGTCAGTGATTGAATAGCTGTAATCACGAGGCTTTTCACTGTAGCCACACCCTGGCAAATCTATAAGAATCGCACGTCTTTTATTTAAACGAGGGTCTGTGGCTATAAGTGGATATTCGTACGAAGAAGCACACCCTAGTCCATGCACAAATATCAGGGGTGTTCCGCTGCCGGGCAGATCCTGCCAGCGGACGAGACAATTTGCAGTGGATGAAAAGAAAGATTCCATAGAATTATCAATACTGGCTGAGTTTAAAGACGTCAGTATCTTTGCATTGAAGCCCGCAGACAAGGCTCAGATGTATAGGTTTCTGTTATTTACTGACCATCGATGGTCGTGTTTAGACCTGATCCCTTTTAATGAATACACGACTATTCAAGCAAATTCTCTCAGAGTAATGACAGCTTCGGATGTCCGCTTCTCGCTGTGAGTTCAACTGATGGACGCAACACACTTATTGAACCGTTCTGCGGGTGATTCATAGTCTAGCGTTTTTCTCGGTCTTTCGTTGAGCTGTCTGGCAACGCTGTTTAGTCTCTGCTGACTGTGAACCGATAAGTCAGTTCCCTTTGGAAAATATTGTCTTAGCAACCTGTTCGTATTTTCATTTGAGCCACGTTGCCAGGGAGATTGAGGATCACAGAAGTAAATCTGGATGTCTGTTTCTACAGTAAACCGGGTGTGGCTGGTCATTTCAGCTCCCCGATCCCAGGTTAATGTTTTATATAGCTCAACAGGTAATTCCCGGGCTTGTCTGATGAGTGCAGATATAACCGTTATGGTCTTGTTGTCCCTGATTTTGGCTAACATAACAAAACGGGAATGGCGTTCTACAAGGGTAACGATATCGGAGTTTTTCGAGCCCTGGCTCAGATCACCTTCCCAGTGACCAGGGATGGCTCTGTCTGAGGCTTCCGGTGGCCTTTCGCTGATAGGTATCGCATTCGGAATTTTCCCTAATCCTTTCCCTTTAAGTGATGACGTTCGGGATCTACGAACCGCTCTTCCGCTTCTGAGGCATTGCTGCAGCTCTTTTTTTAATGCCCCCCGGGTTTGTATAAAAAGCGTTTTATAAATCGTTTCGTGTGACACATGCATTTCCTGATTATCCGGATAACAGCGTTTCAGCCAACCGGCGATCTGTTCCGGCGACCAGTCCTGATGCATCTTCTCTGCAATGATTTTACACAATGTGGGGCTTTCAATTAGCTTGCAAGGTTTTGGTCTCAGAGCATTTTCCCACGCAGCAGTATCGGCTTTTGCTGCACGGTATTGCTTGGCACCTCCGTGCCTCCTGACCTCGCGGCTAATCGTTGAGGGTGCTCTTGATAAGTTGGCAGCAATGTCCCTGATACTGAGTTTTGCTACCAGTCCTCTGGAGATCTCCTCTCTTTCATCAAGCGTGAGCGCTAATCGATGCCGCTTTCGAACGGGAGGACGGTAGCCACCTGTCTGGTGGATTGTGGGCATGATTGAAGAATGAAATCTGTCGAACATTCTGGCGATATCATGCAGGGAATCACCTTGCTTATATCTGTCCCAGATAATCGCCTTCTGCTCTGGCGTGTAGTTAATCCGAGTTCTTCGTTTCATGGCAACGTCCCCCCTTGATTAAGGATAGCGTTGCATCGAGCCATTGAACTCACAGCACATAGCGGACTGTAGGTGCCTAATGTCCGTTATGAGCGAAAAGCGGACGTTATAGCTTAAGATGCCACTTGCTGTAAGAGTAAAAAAAAAAAGCACAATTAAAGAGCTTAATTTGTGACCCGGAGCGATGTCAGATGGATATGATGCTTAGGTTTATGCTTTCCCAATATGCAGGGCTGCCTTTTTCACAGAATAAACTTCATAGCTGGCTCGAAAAATGGATTTATGAGCAGGAACGAAAATGCGCAGACAGCGCTTTTGCCGCAAGATTTCCCTGGAAAGAAACGGGTTTGCATCAATCCTATTTTTTACAGCGAAAGCTCTGTATCAATGGTCGATATTTTCTGACAGGCCCGCGTTATAAAGGCGGCGATATTAACTGCCCTTTTATTGATGTCGTAGCTTCGAGCGCCGGTATGGATGATTCCGTGCTCAAAGCTATCAGCCGGGAATGGAGGGAATTAAAACCACAACACATTCGCCAGCTCACACCCGGCCACATTGCTGCCCGGGGTATAACTGATCAGCTTATATATGCATCCTTCCCGGCTAATAAATCAAAATATTATGACGATGCCCTTACCCTAAAACCTGCCGCAGGCGCGGATTTTGATTGGTGCCGACAGGCTTTGCTGGAGGCCTACCAGCATTCATGGTCTACGATACCTGCCTTATCAGGTAGCCTACGCTCTGTAGATCACGAAGACCTCAGTAAACATATTCTCAAGGGCCATGCGTATATAATTTACGAGCAAGGCGATAGGGCCGGCTTAATCATTTGCGAGCCAGGGGAAATAGCTTTTTTAAAGGGTTGCCGGATTTCAGAAGAGGTCATCCTTCCCACGTTTCGCGGACGCGCTCTGGCTTCCCGGGCACAGCGCTTGCTGCGTAACTCTCTTTACCACTTTAGCCAGGAGGATTGCTTGATTACAGGAACTATCCTTCCGGAAAATTTTCCATCTATAAGAACAGCTGAAAAAGCGGGGCGGACATGCGTTCTCAGATACGAGTTCTTGCCGGTGATTTTTGATTGAACGGCACATCACCATAACGCGTTAACGTCCGCTTCTGGCACAAAGCGGTCCGTTTTACCCTTCTGGTTTTAGGGGCAACCTTTTAAGAGCCAGTTCAATTTTTTTCCGCGTCCTGTTCCACAATGGCTCTCTCATCTGGTGTGAGCGGAACTTCCTCAAAGTAACATCTGACATAAGCTTAGCTTTCCAATATCAGCCCACGCGCGCTGTCTTTGAGCAGATTAAAATTACAGCCAATGCAGGCCATCTGGTGCTGATAGGTGCTCCAGAAGGGATTCGAGCAGTATGAATAGCCTAGGTCATAATACGTTGCAGGTCCCGTCAGGCTGGCGGCTTCGGGATCATTCAGCACGCTTATCATGTGCGCGATCCTGTCTGCCTTTATAAATGAAACGGCATGCTGTGTCGGGCAAATACGCAGATAACGCATTGTGGACTGAGGCGTTGAATGCTCCGTCCATTACATTAGTTCGTACAGTGATATGCCCTGTGGGAAGCTGTCCAGCGCGGTCACCGCTGAGGCCCGTCACCGGTGACTGGTTATCGTCCCGCCGCTGTCTTGCAAAGGGACACCCGCACGCTTGCAAAACATCGGTATTACAGTGCGGTTGAGTATAACGGCGCCGGCAGTCTTACCGCGATGCTGAAACAGCAATCGGACTTTCTCACCGGTCCGCTCATCGGCGAGCAAAGCATGGTCTGCCGGACGTTCATCCAGCCAGAGGGCGTTTAATAAATTGTAACCGTACCGGCACTTCGCCCCGTTAAATCAGGCGCTTCCTGGTAAATAAAAGTGCGTTGGGCGCTAAGCTTATCGCGTGTGTTACTCCTCGTGCCAACACCAGTGTGAAGTATTGCAATAGCTGACGTGCTATCAGGATCCAACATCGCCGGCCTCAGACCGGAAGTGCTTACTCCTGTTGCTCCCGGGCCATCCGCCCGGGATTTTTTTATCCACTTTTTTCCTGTTTTTTATCCCCGAACAGTTCACGGCGGCCCGATTTAAATAAAAAACCCACCGGGAGGTGGGTAAGTCAGAAAGCTCAGTGTAGGAGATAGCGCTTAACGGTTTCCGGGTCTGTGCCCACCGTTTTAAGAGCTTTCACCAGCTTATCCTGCGTAGTCTGTAAAGTGAGCATCCAGTATGTAATCTGCCATTGTTCATTTATCACAATGATCTTTTTATCTTCCGGCTCGCGGCGGTGAAAAATATAACTCATCAAAACCCCGGATTAAGGACAAAACGGCTTATTTGCTGTGTGACACAGACGAAGAATGGCACTGAAACTGAGGGGATTAAAATTGAAATGGCTGACCGTAATGAGCAAAAATTTTTATCAAAAAAAAGCCCACTTAATGAGTATCAGTGGGCCTGTTTTGTTCACGCCGGAACAACGCTCTCTCGCAGAGGTGGGGTTAAGCACTGCTAATGTTGCACTCCAATCTAACATCGCATTGCCTAATCCGTAACCCTATAATTTACAAAGATTGTTATTTAAGATTAGGCCGCTTTCCTTCGGAATGTTCTCATCCGGAAACCCCCGGATGTAAGTCCGATAACTTTTCTGCTGAAATTTCATCAGCAATTGATTAGCAGGCCTCATACCTTATTTCGCCCGATTTTGTCGAAACGGCCGGATTTGCGGCAAAAATTTGGGATTATCGCCATTCCTTCAGCCCCTTGTGTCGAAAGACGTCAGCTGTTTACGCAGAAAATGTGACACCACGTCCTGAGGGGGCTGAATGCCACACGCTTTGATAAGCCAGCTCACCGCGCCGCGGTGTCGCGTACCATGCAGTATCACCTGCTCGATAAGGCTGAGGGGGCTTGTCTGCGCCATCTTTTCGTCTCTGCGCTGATAAATGATGGGGCGATCCCAGGCTTCGGCCGTCATGCCGGCCGCATATTCAATGAACCAGCCGGAGCAGGCCAGCATGCACGGCATAAGTACTGCCTGCTCAGGCGGCCTGCGCGGTCTGATATTCGGCCGGGATGGTGCTTCCCCCTTCAGGTTGGCACGAATGAGCATGTCAGTGGCGTGCATGTGGTACATGAGCCTGAGCATCTCACGGTGTTCAGCGCGGAAACGGCGCGCGTCCGTTTCGGCAATGGCGCTGAGCATCCCGGCATCCATCCAGTGCTTATATCTCAGTAACGTCAGGGCGGTAACTCTTTGCATAATTTTTCCAGAGCGTCAGCACGTCCGGCATAGCGGTAGCGTGAAGTACGCATTTAATTAATCCGGTGTGGACTGAGACTGACAATCCGGAGCTTATCGCTGCCAGTCTTTTCTGCGGCAGAAGGGTTTCAGGCTGAGAATTCACATTCACACCTTAATGCAATGCACAGGATATACCTTCCATACCGGCGGCGGGGCAGGGTGATGCGTCCGGTAAGTGCCTGCAGGTGAGTAAGGGCGGTGAGGCGCATCAGAGTGTAGTCGCCTGAGGGGATTGCGACAGCCCGGTGAAAAAAATTCTGGCAGGGGCAGGTATTCACAGCTAAGGTCCGATCACGAGTTACGTACTGCCTGATTGTATGGATGTGAATAAAACAGCTCATTGCGACGGTGAGTCATGTAGTTTGCGCACAAAGTCTGCCGGGCGGGACTGCTTATTGTGGTTGGCTCTCGGTGCTATTCGTTCAGGATATTGCGTACAGGGTTCGAAGTTTTAAAAAAGAATGTATTGCATAGATACATAAGGCCGGGTAAGCCTGCTGCATGTTGAAAGAAAATATCCCATGCGCATTTGCCAAAAACATGATTTATCGAAAAATTTTGACACGCCTTCTATTCTGCCTATAGTTATTTCCGGTCCGGAACTCCTCCGGATTTGGGTGTAATGGAAACTGAATCTTTTTCCCGGGTACCGTCCCGGGATTTTTTTCCAGACCTGGCGATTTGTCCTGATTTTTTCGCTTCGCAGCTGTCCGGAAGCAGGGGCCAGTGCGGAACACGGGTAGTGCCGAGGTGATATTATCTGGCTTCAGAACAAGCGCTTACTGGTCCAAAATGGGCTGGTTTTTCCGCTTCCCCCCTATTGACCTGACTAATCAGAACAACCTGGCCGCCATCGGGCTTTTTCTCAGCATAATCATTTCAGTTAATTCCTTCTCTTTGTCAGTCAATTGGCGAGTATTGTTAACCAGAATCACATTCTCCCAAATGTATCCGGTAGTTTTATGAAAAATAAATTCATGTTTTTTGATTCAATGGCTGCAGCAGTAGATAACGTCCTGCTTCACTATTTTTTGTGATGTCAGAAAACAAAGCCGACTGGCTGCTATGCTCTGAACACGGTGAATCCCTCTATGCGACGGGGCCAGGCTACACAGGTACAGCAGGAACAAAAGCGCGATTCAGGTGGTAGCCTTTCTGAATCACCGGGAGGCACCCGGCACCGTAACTTTTACTGAAGAATGAAGAGGCGCTACGGAGGTGGCCATGCTCTGGATGGAACAGGGGCTGTATCTCAGAGTGGAAGAGCTGCCCGGCGGGCCGCGGCCGCTGCCGCTGCTGAGCGGATTCAGCCTCACGACGGCCTACAGGGCGCTGGGGTGCTTTAATCCGTCGGAAACGTCGGACGCATACTTCATTCTTTCCA